>JAHEEN010000007.1:23018-43169 GCA_024640685.1 Rhodospirillaceae bacterium | reverse complement strand
ACTTGCTCGACGATCTCGTCGTTCTCGTCGATCAGCTGGGATTTCAGCGGCATCGCCGTCTCGTTGTCGAGCCAGAGCCGGTAACCGTAGCGCATCTCGTCACGAGGCATGATGCTGACGATCTGTGTGCGCCGCTCGGCAATTCGCGCCGTTTCGTGCAATCGAACAGAATAGTTCGCCGCGACCGTGTCGGAGTAATTCGGCAGAACCGAAAGCGGGCTCGAGGCGCTACCGCTTTCGAGCAGCACGGTCTCGCGATCCGGCAAAATACATCGGACGATGTCGCCGTCGCGCACGATCTCCCGACCGGCGCCGTCGAGAGACAACAGCCGCTCGCTGACACGGCCGTTGTCGTAGGCGTGCACGACGTAAAGCGTTTCGAACGTCGCACCCTGCCAGTGGACGTAGCGGCCACGGTAGTTCAGCTGCTCGACGGCATCGTTCATTCGCGCAATCCAACTCGACGCATCGTCTTCCTGCGCCCACGCGGCAGCGGCGGCGATGAACATCGCACCAAGCGAAATCCATTGACCCCCTAAGCGACGCATTGCGCTATTCGACCGTCAGCGTTGCGGGCACGGTGCGGTACTGATGCTGCTCGCCCGCAACCGAGGAGTTGATGGACTGTCGCCGGATCGCTGGCGTGAACTGGCTGTGTTGGACAATGTAGTCGGTCATCGTCAGCGAGTAGGAGCCGCTTGCGCTGGCCGGCACGACGAAGTTACGTGGAAGATCGCTTGATACCGATACCGCCGGCGACGACGACGGCGCCGAAGTCGCGATCTCCGCCTCGACCGCGTCCTCGCCGCCAGGACCGACGCGCAGGACGAGTACGGCAACGACCGCAACGCTCGCTGCAATCGCCGCACCCAGTACCGGGCGCAGATAGCGACGCGTCGTTGGCGCGATGCTGGGCTCCGACTGTCGGGGTAGATGCACGCCCTCGAGCGCGGCGCCAATGCGCCTGCGCAAAATATCCGGATCCGGCCCGAGCAATTCGGCGCGCATTGCCGCGCCGATCGTCTCGTAGCGCAGCAGCTGGCCGCGTGCGGCTGCGTCGCGCGTCAGGCGGCGGACGAGAAACTCACACTCGTCGGCCGACAGCTCATCGTCGACGAATGCGGAAATCTGGAGATCTATAGCGTCTGTCATGTTCGTATCACTCGAGCAGCGGCCTCAATTTCTTGTCGATCGCTTCCCTTGCGCGAAAAATCCTCGATCGCACGGTACCGACGGGGCACTCCATCGTCTGCGCGATCTCCTCGTAACTCATGCCCTCGATCTCGCGCAGCAAAATTGCGGTGCGCAGATCCTCGGGGAGGTCCCGAATTGCCTTGTCGATCGTCGCGCGCAACTCCTCGGAGAGCGTTAGGTGCTCCGGCGTGTCGATGTCCTTGAGCTTGGCAAACACCTCGCCGCCATCGGACTCCTGCAAGTCGAGATCGTAGTACAACGGCTTGCGGCCCAGGGCCACGACGTGATTCTTCGCCGTATTGATCGCAATTCGGTAAAGCCATGTATAAAAGGCGCTGTCCCCGCGAAACGAGCGAATCGCTCGATAAGCCTTCAAAAATGCCTCTTGGGCCACATCCAGCGCCTCGGACGGGTCCCTCACATACCGCATAATGAGCTTCAGAATCTTGTGCTGGTACTTGACGACCAGCAGATCGAACGCCGAGCGGTCGCCCTGTTGGACGCGCTTGACGAGCGCCAGATCCGAAGCACGGTCCCCGCCAGGCCGGGTGCCCGTCATCGACGCCGTTTGCTTCCCGGTAGACTCCATAGATCGCCGAAAGTTCTGCTGAAGATGCCCGTATTCGCGAATTCGGGGGCTGAGCGGCCTCAAGGCCTCGGCGCTGCATTCTAGCAGGCTGCCCGGGCAGCGGCATCCTGGGCACCGAAATGGATTATGACAGCCTTGGTCTGCCAAGATCGAGGCGAACGCGCGCCTGTAGCTGGCGCCAGACCGAGGCACTCAGCTGATCGCGACACAGCAGCACAACGATGCGACCGCCGGCGCCGTCGAGCGCAAGCTCGATCAACGATGGGCTGACCGCGCTGGCTGGGGATACAACCAAGCCTGTGAGCCCGAGCTCCGGCACTGACCACGTACCGCGATCGCCAGCGACGATCCTAGGTACGCTGCGCGGCCGACGCCAGACAGCGTGGAGCACGACCAGCAGCAACGCCCCAGCACGCCCGACGACACCGATCGGTAGCGTCAGGATGCCTGCGACTGCGGTCGCGTGGCTGGCGAGGAGCCAGACGACGAGCCGGCGCGATCGGCCAGGCCTAAGGATGAAGGCTCGTGCGGATTCGTTTGAGCATCGCATCGAGCGTAGGCTCGCCGCTGGCATGACCTCCAATAAGGTAGGCCTGCAAATCGGGATCCGGAAGGCTCAAAACTACGCGAAATGTGTCCTTCTCGACAGCGCTCAAGCGATCGAAATTGCGTTCGAAAAAGCCAATCAACAGCACGTCGAGCTCGCGCATCCCGCGGCGGCAGCGCCAGCGCAGCCGCGCCCGGTCGTCTGTCACCGCGTCGCTCATTGCGATCCTGCGCAAGTACCTGACTGGGGATTCGACTTCGAGCTCGACATGCAATCGCCGGGCGTCGAACAGACGTCAGTGGCGCCGCTCGGCCATCAGCTTCTTGATCTCGGCAATCGCGCGACCTGGGTTCAGGTCCTTCGGGCAGGCTTGAGTGCAGTTCAAGATCGTGTGGCAACGGTACAGGCGGAACGGGTCCTCGAGCTGATCTAGACGCTCGCCGGTCGCCTCATCGCGGCTATCGACGATCCATCGGTACGCCTGCAGCAATGCCGCAGGTCCCAGATAGCGGTCGGAATTCCACCAGTAGCTCGGGCACGACGTCGAGCAACATGCACACAAGATACATGCCGACGGCTCGTTGATCTTTTCCTGGTCGTGCTTCGACTGCAGACGCTCGCGGTCGGGCGGCGGCGGCGTGCGTGCCTGCAGCCATGGCTTGATCGACGCGTACTGCGCGTAGAAGTTGGTCAGATCCGGCACGAGATCCTTGACGACAGGCATGTGCGGTAACGGGTAGATCTTGACGGTGCCGCGCACATCCTCAACCGGCTTCAAGCACGCTAGCGCATTCGTGCCGTCGATATTCATCGCGCACGAGCCACAAATCCCTTCGCGGCACGAGCGCCGAAATGTCAATGTCGGGTCAATCTCGTTTTTGATCTTGATCAGCGCGTCGAGCACCATAGGACCGCATGCGTCCATATCGACGTTGTAGATATCGACACAAGGGTTCTCACCCGTGCTGGGATCGAAACGATACACATCAAACCGACGGTTGTTTACACCGACCGGTTCGTTGCGGACCGTGCCCGTTTTGACTTTCGAACCTGCCGGTAAGCTGAACTTCGCCATCGTCAGACTGTACTCCTACGTTCGCCTAATACGTCCGTGCCTTCGGCGGGATCGGCTCGACGTCGTCCGATAACGTGTTCATCTGCACCGGCCGATAGTCGAACCGCACGTCGCCGCGGTCGTCGACCCAAACGAGTGTGTGCTTGAGCCAATTGTCATCGTCGCGCTCGCCATAGTCCTCACGCGCCTGAGCGCCTCTGCTCTCGGTGCGATGCAGCGCCGACTTGATCGTCGCGATTGCCTGTCCGAGCAGGTTCTCGAGCTCCATCGTCTCTATCAGGTCGGTGTTCCAGACGAGCGAGCGATCCGCAACGTTGACGTCGGCGAACGATGCGAAGATCGGCTCGAGCAAATCGATGCCCTCCTGCAACGACTCACCGGTGCGGAACACCGCAGCGTGGTTCTGCATGACGCGCTGCATCGCGAGCCTGATCTTGGCCGTCGATTCCGAGCCGTTCGCATGACGCAACCTGTCGATGCGCGCGACCGCTTCCTCGCCGGCACTCGGTGCGAACGGCTTTGTGCTGCCGTCGCGCTCGATGAGCTCGCCACATCGAATCGCCGATGCGCGACCGAAAACGACCAGATCGATCAACGAGTTCGAGCCTAGGCGATTGGCACCATGCACCGATACGCAGGCTGCCTCGCCGATGGCCATCAGGCCCGGCACGATCTGCTCCTGCCCCGCGGCGTCCTTCGTAACGACCTCGCCGAAGTAGTTCGTCGGCACGCCGCCCATGTTGTAGTGCACGGTCGGCAGCACTGGAATCGGATCACGCGTAACGTCGACGCCCGCAAAAATCTTCGCGGTCTCGGCGATCCCAGGCAGGCGCTCGTCGATGACGTCACGCCCAAGGTGCTCGAGATGCAGATGGACGTGGTCCTTCTCGGGTCCGACGCCGCGGCCCTCACGAATCTCGATCGTCATCGAGCGACTGACGACGTCGCGCGACGCGAGATCCTTGGCATTCGGCGCATAGCGCTCCATGAAGCGCTCGCCCTCGGCATTCGTCAAATAGCCGCCCTCGCCACGCGATCCCTCGGTGATCAGCATCCCGGCGCCATAAACGCCGGTTGGGTGGAACTGCACGAACTCCATGTCCTCGAGCGGCAGCCCGGCGCGCAACACCATCGCGTTGCCGTCGCCCGTGCAGATGTGCGCCGACGTGCACGAGAAGTACGCCCGACCGTAACCGCCCGTTGCCAGCACGACCATCTGGCAGCGGAATCGGTGCACGCGGCCCTCGGCGAGATCGATCGCGACTAGCCCTCGGCAGACACCGTCCTCAATGATTAGATCGACAGCGAAGTACTCGATGAAAAACTCCGCATCGTGCTTCAGCGACTGCTGATAGAGCGTGTGCAGCATCGCATGGCCCGTGCGATCAGCCGCAGCGCACGTGCGCTGCGCCGTGCCCTCGCCGAAATGCGTCGTCATGCCGCCGAACGGGCGCTGATAGATCTTGCCGTCGTCGGTGCGCGAGAACGGCACGCCGTAATGCTCGAGCTCGAGCACGGCGGCCGGCGCCTCGCGGCACATATACTCGATCGCATCCTGGTCGCCGAGCCAGTCCGACCCCTTGACGGTGTCGTACATATGCCAGCGCCAATCGTCCTCACCCATATTGCCGAGCGCGGCGCTGATGCCGCCTTGGGCGGCCACCGTATGGCTACGTGTTGGAAACACCTTGCTGATGCAAGCGGTCGATAGCCCTTGCTCGGCGAGCCCGAGCGTCGCCCGCAAGCCCGCCCCGCCCGCACCGACGACGACGACGTCGTAGACGTGATCGATGAACTCGTAATCGTTGCTCATGCCGGCATCCCGAATGCGATCTTCAGCACGGCGAATGCGCCCGCGGCCGCGAGCACGAAGTGCGCGAACGTCGAGGCAATCAGCGTGGCGACCTTGAGGCCCGCCGAGTGAACGTAGTCCTCGACCACTATCTGCACGCCAAGCTGCGAGTGGTAGCAGAGCGTCAGCACGGTTAACAACAGCATGACGCTATTCAGCGGCGCAGAAACAAACGCCGCGATAGCAGCATGATCGAAGCTCGGCAGCCCTGCGAGCCCGATCGCGAGCCAGATCCCGAGAACAGCCAGAGCAACTGCGGAGACGCGTTGACCCCACCAGTGCTCCGTGCCGTCTTTCGCCGAGCCAAGGCCCAAGACCCGATTGAGCGGCGTCACGAGACTCATGCAATTGTCCTTCTTAAAATATAGCCGACACGGCGTACGCAACGGTCGCGATGACGGCGAATACGACGACCGCGACACCCGATGTCTTGATCTGCGATTTCTCGAAGCCGTAGCCGAGGTCCCAGGCCAGATGGCGAATGCCGTTCGCCAGGTGATAGAAGAAACAGAACGTCCAGCCGGTGTAACAGAGTTTCAGCAACCCGCTGCCGAGAACGGCCTGCGATTCGGCATAGGCAGCAGCCCCGCCAGCCGCGGCCACGAGCCAGTAGACGAAAACGATCAATCCTACCGAGAGCGCAACGCCGGTCCCCCGATGGAGGATCGACAGCGCCATCGTAATTTCCCAGCGATAGACCTGGAGATGCGGCGACAATGGCCGCTCGGCCCTGTCCATGACTTAATTCCCAAACTTAGAGTTGCAAAGCGGTTAGCGACTATCCCGGCGCGATCAAAAATCGATACAGCGCCCGGCGCGCTCCCAATCCCCATACCGAGTCGGCTCGGGCCCATTGGGCCCGCCAATCTCACGCGGTTTACTGTTGTCTGCTGCGGCCTGCGGGGATACCGCCGCCGCTTCGGAAGCGTCGCCCGAACGTTCGGCAGGGCCGTACTCGTCGTTGGTCTCGGCCTCTAGCCCGTCCGGCGCATCCATCCGGCGAATTCTGCCAGATTCGCGTTGCTCGCGCACCCTGGTGGCATTGTGATTCTTGACGGCGACGACGTCGCTGCGAATAGAATTCAGGCTCCCTCATCCACCATACCGACGCCAGGACCGATGCCCGAGTCTCAAGTCCGCCTTGCACCGCTGCCAGATCTCGCCGCGATCAGCGTCGCCGGCAGCGACGCCGCGAGTTTTCTCAGCGCGCAGCTCAGCCAGACGCCGCCAAAGCCCGGCGCCGCACACGCGCCGCTGGCTGCCTGGGCCGACGCCAAGGGTCGCGTGCAGGCGCTATTCCGGCTCGTCTATCGGGACGATGGCTACCTGTTGATCACACATGGAAGCATCGTCGACGCTGTCAGCACGTCGCTGCGCCGCTACGTGCTGCGCGCGGCCGTTACGATCGACGTTGCCGCCGATACCGCGTGCGCCGCGCTGCTCGGCGAAAGCGCAGCCTGGCTCGCCGAGCGTGGTATTGAGCTCGACCTCGAGGCGGGCGCTGTTGCACCCGAGGGCGACGCCATGTGGCTGCGTCTCGGCCCGCAGCTCGTGCACGTGTTGGCCGCGCGAGACACGATCGAGCAACTCGCCGCGACGCTGCCGAACGGTCCCGCAGACGACGCCGAGCTCGCGGAGATCCGGCTCGGGCTTCCGTCTGTCAGTGCGCCTCTGCGCGGCAAATTCCTGCCACAGATGCTCAATCTCGACGTGCTCGGCGGCGTCGCATTCGATAAGGGTTGCTATCCGGGCCAGGAGGTCATCGCACGAGCACAACATCGAGGCACGATCAAACGCCGGCTCGCTCATTTCAGGTGTGAGCCCGGCGAATTCGCGCCGGCACCCGGCGAGCGTGTCGCGGACCGCGACGGGAATCACGTCGGCCACATCGTCCGCGCCGCGCCCACGGCCGACGGCAGTGAGCTTCTCGCCGTCGTCGAGCTCGCTGCTATGGGACGGCAGTTGCGCCTCAAAGTTGCCGAGCTACAGACCCTCTCGCCGGCGTGAGCTGCCAATCAATCGGCTTCAAGTTTCAGGTGAGGAAACAAGATCACGTCGCGGATCGACGCTGAGTCCGTCAAGAACATCACGAGTCGGTCGATGCCGATGCCGAGACCTGCGGCCGGCGGCATGCCGTATTCCAGCGCGCGAATATAATCGGCATCGAAGAACATCGCCTCCTCGTCACCGTCGGCTTTCGCTCGCGCTTGTGCGTGAAACCGCGCCGCCTGGTCCTCGGGATCGTTGAGCTCGGCGAAGCCGTTCGCGATCTCGCGTCCTGCGATGAACAGCTCGAATCGATCGGTGACGAACGGATCGTCGTCGTTAGTGCGTGCCAGCGGCGAGACCTCGGCCGGATATTGCGTCACGAACACCGGGCCCGCCAGCGTCTTTTCGACCGTTTTTTCAAACAACTCGATCTGCAGCTTGCCGACACCGAACTCAGGCTTGATGTCGACGCCGCAACCCTGACACAGCGCAGTAAGCACATCACGATCGCGGACGTCGCTCGCTGCGAGCGAATCATTGTGCTCGACCAGTGCATCCTCGACGGTTGTGATCGCGAACGGCTGCTCCAAGTCGTAACGAGCCCCCTGGTATTCCAGGGCGGCTTCGCCGAGCAAACTACGCGCGGCCTCGCGGATCAAGGTTTGCGTCAGATGCATGACGTCCGCCGGCCCGGCGTAAGCCTGATAGAGCTCGAGCATCGTGAACTCGGGGTTGTGCTGCGTCGACAAGCCCTCGTTGCGAAAGCTCCGATTGATCTCGTAGACGCGCTCGATGCCGCCGACGAGGAGCCGCTTTAGATAAAGCTCGGGCGCGATTCGCAGATACATGTCCAAATCGAGCGCGTTGTGGTGCGTGACGAACGGACGCGCATTTGCGCCTCCGGGAATCACATGCATCATTGGCGTCTCGACCTCGGTGAACCCGAGCGCGTCGAGATATAACCGCGCAAACCGAATCAGCTCGGTACGCATCGCAAACACGTTTCGCGATTCCTCGCTGACGATCAGATCGACGTAGCGCTGTCGGAGTTTCAGCTCGTGATCGGCAATCCCATGCCATTTTTCAGGCATCGGCCGTAGCGATTTGACGAGCAACCGCAACTCCGAGACGCGCACCGACAGCTCGCCGGTCTTCGTCTTGAACAACGGCCCAACGCCGCCGACGATGTCGCCGAGATCCCATGCCTTGAATGCTTGATAGACGCCGGCCCCAACTGCGTCACGCTCGATGAATAGTTGGATACGACCGGAGCGATCCTGAATCGTCGCAAAGCTGACCTTGCCCATGACGCGCTTGGCCATCATCCGGCCGGCAACGTGCACGACGCGCGCCTCGGACTCGAGCGATTCGTTCGAGTGCTCGTCATAACCGGCATGCAGCTCTGCGGCAACCGCATCGCGGCGAAAATCGTTCGGGTAAGGCTGACCCTCGGCGCGCAGCTGCTTGAGTTTCTCGCGTCGCTCGGCAACGAGGCGGTTGTCGTCGTGCTCGGTCATTTACAACCCTTGCTTTAAGCTCTCTTCTAAAAACGGATCGAGATCGCCGTCGAGCACACTCGTCGGATTGCCCGTTTCGTGGCCCGTTCGCAAATCCTTGATGCGCGACTGATCGAGCACATAGGAGCGAATTTGGCTACCCCAACCGATATCGGCCTTGCCCTCTTCCATCGCCTCGGCCTGCTCGCGACGCAGCTGCTGCTCGCGCTCGTAAAGCTTGGCGCGCAGCTGCCCCATCGCCGTCGCTCTGTTCTTGTGTTGCGAGCGGTCGTTCTGGCACTGCACGACAATGCCGGTCGGCAAGTGCGTGATCCGCACGGCCGACTCGGTCTTGTTGACATGCTGCCCGCCGGCGCCGCTGGCTCTGTAGACGTCGACGCGCAAATCACTGGGATCGACGTCGATCTCGATGTCGTCATCGATCTCCGGCGACACGAACACAGCCGCAAACGACGTATGCCGCCGATGACCGGCATCGAACGGCGACTTGCGCACGAGCCGATGCACACCCGTCTCGGTACGCAGCCAACCAAACGCGTACTCGCCGACAAAACGGATCGTCGCGCTCTTGATTCCAGCAACCTCGCCCGGCGAGACCTCTAGCAACTCGGTGTTGAAACCCTTCGCCTCACCCCAGCGCAGATACATCCTGAGCAGCATGTCGGCCCAGTCCTGCGCCTCGGTACCGCCCGAGCCGGCCTGTATGTCGACAAACGCATTGTGGCCGTCCATCTCGCCGGCAAACATGCGCCGGAACTCGAGCTTGCCGACCTGCTGCTCGATCGCTCCAAGCTCGGCAACGATATCGGCGATCGCGTCGTCGTCTTTGTCTTCGCTTGCGAGCGCATAAAGCTCGCGCGCATCGGTCAGCTCACGCTCGAGTTTATCGAGCGTCGCGACGACGCCCTCTAGCGTTGCGCGCTCCTTACCGAGCGCCTGCGCACGCGCTTGATCCTTCCAGACGCCGGGGTCCTCGAGTTCGCGCTCGACTTCCTCGAGCCGCTCGCGCTTGAAATCGTAGTCAAAGGTACCCCCTCAGCGCATCACAGCGCTGACCGAGGTCCGTCATCGTAGTTACCAGTTGCGTGTGCTCCACCGTGCGCCTCACCTGCCGCAAGCCAGCTCTCAAAGGCGGCGCATGATAACGCAATCGAGCATTAAGCCCTATCGATCGGCGGCGACTCGAGCTGTAGGTGCTCGACGATCAGTTGAATCGAGCGACGCGAGCCATAGTCATCGGTATCGAGCCGATAGACGAGGCGCACGGCATCGCCGGGCGCGCAATCGAAATCGCCGCGATTGAATGCGATTGCTGCAAGCTCGCTGCCAGTCTCGGGCGCGCCGACTTTGAGCTTCAGATGGCCGTTACCGACGATGCGCCGTTCCTTGACGATAAACGCGCCGTCGAACGTCGGCTCCGGAAACCCCTGCCCCCAAGGTCCCGCGCGACGCAAGGCCTCGGCGACATCGCGCGTCAGATGCTCCGCGGAAAGCTCACCGTCGGTCAAAACGCAGCCGTTGAGCATGTCGGCCTGAATGCGGCGCTCGCCGACTGCCTCGATCGCCGCCTTGAAGCTTGCGAATTCGCCCTCGGCCAACGTCAGCCCCGCTGCCATCGCATGGCCGCCGAACTTACCGATCAGACCCGGGTTCGCGGCATCGACCTCGGCCAGCGCGTCGCGAATGTGGAACCCGCTGATCGATCGCGCCGATCCCTTGAGCGCGCCCGAGCCGGCGCGCGCAAATGCAATCGTCGGGCGGTGGGTCCGCTCCTTGATCTTCGACGCCACGAGTCCGACGACACCTTCGTGCCAATCCTCGCCATGCAAGCACATGACCGAAGGCAGGGACGCTCCGGGCCCCGCAGCAATGCCGTCGACGAGCTCGATCGCTTGGGCTCGCATCTGCGCCTCGATGCTGCGTCGCTCACGATTCAGGCGATCGAGCTGCTCGGCAAACGCGTCGGCCTCCACGTCGGAGTCGGTCAAAAGACACCGCACGCCGAGCGCCATATCCTCGAGACGGCCGGCGGCGTTGAGTCGCGGCGCCAACTGGTACGACAAGTCGACGCTCCTGACGTCGCGCGGCGATATCCCGCTGACGCGGCACAGCGCGCGCACGCCGGCGACACAGCGTCCGGCGCGAATGCGCCGCAAACCGTCGCTGATCAATATCCGATTGCTGTGATCGAGATGCACGACGTCGGCCATCGTGCCGAGCGCAACGAGATCGAGATAATGCGCAACGACGCGATGCTGGTCGAGCGCACGGGCCAGTGCAGCCAGAAGATAGAACGCGACGCCCACGCCGGCGAGGTGCTTACCGGCAAACGCATCGCCCGGCAGATTCGGATTGACGATCGCACGTGCGTCCGGCAATGCCTCGCCCGGCAAATGGTGATCCGTGACGAGCACGTCGATGCCGAGCTCACGCGCGGCGCGCACGCCGTCGACGCTCGTCGTGCCGTTGTCGACAGTGACAATCAGCGTTGGCGACATCGCGACTACCTGCTCGACTGCCTCCGGCGTCAAGCCGTAGCCGAGCTCGAATCGATCGGGCACGAAGAAGCGAACGTCGGCAAAACCGAGATCGCGTAAGCCACGCACCATCAACGCTGTGCTCGTCGCGCCGTCGGCATCGAAATCGCCGAAGATCACGATGCGCCCCGTGCGATGCTCGAGCAGGACGTCGATGGCCGCTTGCGCCGACTCGAACTCGCCGACCGGCCGTAGCCGCGCAAGCTCGAGCGTCAAATCTTCCGGCGAGCGTAGGTCGCGGCGTGCATAGACCTGGCGCAGCACCGGATGGCAATCGCCCGGCCACTGCCACGTGTCGGCGCCGGCAGCAGGCTCGCGGCGTTTGATTTGCAATACCGTCATCGCTGCGAGGCGGTCGCCGGCGGCCGCGACGTATAATCGTCAGCTGCGTTTCGGGTCACGACATTCGTAATGTTTATCAGCAAGGAAAGCTCCGCCGTCAATCTGATCGGTGCCTGGAAGGACCGCGAAATCCGGATTGGCGAAGAATGGATCGGTGGACACGTCATCGTGAGCCCGAACGCTATCATTCGGGACTGGACCGTGGATAGCCCCGCGGCATTGGCCGTCACCGACCTCGACGACGCACTCGCGTTGGAGCCCGAGATCGTCATCATCGGCACGGGTGCCGCGCTCGTGCTCCCGATGAGCGATATCGTCGGAACGCTCGGCCGCCAAGGCATTGGCGTCGAAGTCATGAACACGCCCGCAGCGTGTCGCACCTACAACGTGCTGGCTCACGAGTTGCGGCGCGTCGTTGCCGCATTGTTCGAGCCTGCGGCCTGATGACATAGCGGATAGCAAGTTCATCGCCGCGGCAGCTGCGCAAGCGGATCGACCGGCGTACCGTTGCGGCGAATCTCGAAATGCAGCTGAGCCCGGCGCTCCGGACCCACACCCATCCGGGCAATGCGTTGGCCCAGGCTCACGGTCTCGCCCTGCGCAACGAGCAATTCGGCGTTGTAGCCATAGGCGCTCAGAAACTCGTTATCGTGATTGATGATCACGAGCTGGCCATAGGCCTGCAAACCGCTGCCCGCGTACACGACCCGGCCCGCGGCAGCCGCACGGATGTCCTGCCCGGCGCTGCCGCCGATCCCGACGCCGTTGGACAGTCCACTGCGGTCACCGAAACGCCGCAGCACCGCGCCGTCGGTCGGCCACGACCACTGCACGGCCGGCGTTGTGGCGACGACCGGTCGCGTTGCTTGTGAGGGGGGTCGTGGTGCCGGAGCCGGAGGCTCGACGCTTGGCCGCAGCACCAAACGTTGACCGACGCTCAAGAAGTCGGGGTTCGCAAGCCCGTTCCATCGCGCGAGCGACTGGTAATCGACGCCGTGGCGCCACGCGATTGCATAAAGCGTCTCGCCCGGCTGCACGATATGCACGGCCGGTACCGAGTAGTCGACGAGAGTGCTCGTGCATGCGCTAAAACCAACACATGCAAGGCTAACAACAAGCCCGTAGGCGGCGCAGCGTGGAGCCCGATGCGCACGAGATTGGGCCACTACGTGAGCTGCACGACCAGCACGATCGCAACGGCAAGCGCGACGCAGCTCCAGCCGATCGCATCGATGCTCTCCCTGAGGCGCCGCTCCATCGCCTCACCACCCCAGCGCAGCAAGCCCGCGACGAGAAAAAACCGCGCGCCGCGACCGACGAACGATGCGAGCATGAACGCCGGCCACAGCATGTGCAGCGCGCCCGCCGAGATCGTGAAAATCTTGTACGGAATCGGCGAGAACCCTGCGACGAATACGGCAACGATGCCCCAACGGTCGAACCACACGTTTGCCTGCAGATACGCATCCCAATATCCCCAACGCATCAGCCACGGCTCGATCGACGCTAGCCCCCACCAGCCTATCGCGTAACCGGCGGCACCGCCGAGCACGGAAAACAGCGTCGCGACCAACGCCAGACGCCAGCCGCGATCGGGCCTGGCCAGCGTCATCGGCGCCAGCATGACATCCGGCGGAATCGGAAAAAACGACGACTCCGCGAAGCTCAAACCGGCCAGGTACCGCTCCGCATGCGGATGGCCGGCCCAGGCGAGGACGCGTGTGTACAGCGGCGAGAAGATGCGCAACTACCCGGTTCCTTCAACGAATGGCACGAAGCTCACGAGCCCCAAATCCCGCTCGTGAAATGCATCACCATCCCGGGTGATGCACAGCAGATGCTGACCGCGGCTGCCGCCGGCTGGAATGACGAGCCTGCCACCATCGGCAAGCTGCTCGTAGAACGCCTGCGGAATCGATTCCGGCGCAGCGGCGACGATGATGCCGTCGAAAGGGCCGTGGCTCTTCCACCCACGCCAACCGTCGCCGTATCGCACGCTGACGTTGTCGATCTTAAGCGCGCGCAAATTGGCCTTCGCGCGCTCGACGAGCGGCTGGATGCGCTCAATGCTAAAGATGTGGCGCGCGAACGGTGCGAGCACGGCCGTCTGGTAGCCGCATCCGGTGCCGATCTCGAGCACCTTGCCGAGCGGTCGCTCGTCGGACCGCTCGCCGATCAATGCCTGTGTCATCAACGCAACGATATACGGCTGCGAAATCGTCTGCCCATAACCGATCGGCAACGCCGTATCCTCGTACGCCCGGCTCGCGAGCGCCTCGTCGACAAACAGGTGCCTCGGCACGACTCGCATGCGCTCGAGCACGCGCTCGTTCGAGATACCGCCAGACCGCAGTCGCGCGATCAGGCGATCCCGAGTGCGCGCCGACGTCATGCCAATGCCGTTGAACGTCGTCGCGTCGCTCACGCCGAGTCCAACCACGCCGCCAACGGCTCGACACCCGCATGGTCGGTCAGATCGACCTTGATCGGCGTGATCGATACGAAACCCGCGTCGACCGCATGAAAGTCAGTGCCGGGCCCGGCATCCTGGCTGCCACCCGCAGGGCCCACCCAATAGACGGGCTTGCCTTTCGGGTCATGAGCCTTGACGACCGGCTCGGACTTGTGCCTGAAGCCTAGGCGCGTTGCCTTCAGGCCGCGAATCTCCGGTAAGTCCGGCACATTGATGTTCAAGATCGTGTCGCGAGGCAATGGCTCGGTCGCGACGCTCTCGAGGATGCGGCGCACGACGCCGAGCGCAGTCGAAAAATGCCCGCGCGAGTCGAGCACGAGCGATACCGCAATCGCCGGCAGTCCTAAAAACCGACCTTCCATCGCGGCGGCAACGGTCCCCGAGTAGATCACGTCGTCACCAAGATTGGCGCCGTGGTTGATCCCGGAGATCACCATGTCGGGCTCGAAGTCCAGTAGGCCCGTGATCGCAACGTGAACGCAGTCGGTCGGCGTGCCGTTGACATAGTAGACATTCCGGGATACTTGCTCCACCCTTAACGGCGCATCGAGCGTCAGGGAATTACTCGCCCCACTGCGGTTCCGATCGGGCGCAACAACGACAATCTCCGCCAGATCGGCGAGACCTTGCGCGAGCAGTGACAGGCCTTTTGCCTGATAACCATCATCATTGGAGAGCAGGATCCGCACGCGCCGGTCCCTGGTGTCGCCATAAACCGCGTAACTATACTGGAAGCCATGAAAGACGACGACAAAGACAGCTTCGTCGCCGCGATGCGTGGCGTCCGACCGCTCAAGTTCGAGCGGCGCGTCGAGTCGACCGAGCGGCCGAAGCCCCGCGCCCGCAACAGTCGCCGAGCGCGGACCGAGGTATTGGCCGAGAGCCTGCACGGTCCGTCGGAGCCTTCGACCGACGGCATCGAGCAGCTCGGCGAAGGCGTCGCATATCGCCGCGCAACGCTGCCGAAACACGTCTTTCGCGATCTTCGCAACAGTCGCTACAGTATCGAAGCGGAACTCGATCTGCATGGCCTGTCGATGCTGAACGCCAAGCGTGAGCTGCGCGAGTTCATCGTGCTGTCGGCCAAGCAGCGGCTCGGCTGCATTCGCGTCGTTCACGGCAAGGGCAAACGCTCGGGCCCGGCAGGTCCGATCCTCAAGGGTGCTGTGCAGCACTGGCTGTCACAGTGGGAGGAGGTACTCGCTTTCGTCTCGGCGCAGCCGCGCGATGGCGGCAGCGGTGCGCTGTACGTGTTACTGAGGCGGCGCTGAGCCTCTCGGCGTGATCTGGTAGAACACTTCACCGGGCGCGATTAGACCCAGCTCCGCGCGCGCCCGCTCCTCGACAGCCGCGAGACCCTGCTTCAGATCTTGTACCTCGGCATCGAGCGCAGCATTATTCGCTGCCAGCCTGCGATTATCGTCCGTGCGCGCGGTGATCGCCGCCTCGAGCCGCCAAACCTCCCGCAGACCCTCTTCCGACAACCACAACCGTGCCTGCAACAACACAAGACACAGAGCGAGCGCGAGTGGCAGAAGGCGCATCGTCGCCGCGGCCTAGAGCGTCACCGGGAACGCTTCGTGAGCGGCGTACGCGGCGCGCGAGCCGAGCTTTCGCTCGATACGAAGCAGCTGGTTGTATTTTGCGAGTCGGTCCGACCGGCACAGTGATCCGGTCTTGATCTGTGTCGCCGTCGTTGCAACGGCAATATCGGCAATCGTCGTATCCTCGGTCTCGCCGGAACGGTGCGATACGACGGCCGAGTAGCGCGCTTGTGTCGCCATCTCGATGGCCTCCAACGTCTCGGTCAGCGTACCGATCTGGTTGGGCTTGATCAATATGCTGTTGGCTATCCCCTGCTCGATACCCTGCGAGAGAATAGCCGTGTTCGTCACGAACAAATCGTCGCCGACGAGTTGAATGCGACCGCCGAGGCGCTCGCTGAGCGTCTTCCACCCAGCCCAGTCGTCTTCGGCCATGCCGTCCTCGATCGATATGATCGGGTAACGTGCAACGATGTCCTCGAGGTAACCGCAAAACTCCGCCGCATCGAACGTGCGGCCTTCGGCCGCCAGCGAATACACACCGTCGGCGTAGAACTCAGAGCTTGCGACGTCGAGGCCCAGAAAGATATCGCGCCCGAGCGTGTATCCCGCGGCCTCGACGGCCTCGGCAATCGTCTCCAACGCTGCCTCGTTTGACGCCAAGTCCGGCGCGAATCCGCCTTCGTCGCCGACGGCCGTGTTGAGGCCGCGTGCGTTCAAAACCTTACGCAGCGCGTGGAACACTTCCGCACCGTATCGCAGCGCTTCGGAAAAACTCGGCGCACCGACTGGCAAGATCATGAACTCCTGAATGTCGACGCTGTTGTCGGCATGCGCGCCGCCATTGATGATATTCATCATCGGCACCGGCAGCGTATACGACTCGCGTGCGGCCAACGACTCGAACAGCTCGGCGCCTGAATCGATCGCATGCGCCTTTGCAGCCGCGAGCGATACGGCCAATAATGCGTTGGCTCCTAGACGCCCCTTGTTCGCGCTGCCGTCGAGCTCGATCAACGCGCGATCGAGACCATCCTGATCGGCTGCATCCAAGCCGATTGCCGCACCGCGCAACGCGTCATTGACGTTCGCGACGGCGGTTTGCACGCCCTTGCCTAGATAACGCTCCGCATTGCCGTCGCGCAGCTCGACAGCTTCGCGCGATCCGGTCGATGCGCCCGATGGCGCAGCAGCTCGACCGACGACGCCGGAGGCGAGCTCAACCTCCGCCTCAACCGTCGGATTGCCCCGAGAGTCGAGAATCTCCAGCCCTCGTACGTCCGTGATGTTCGTCATCGTCAGCGTCCTTTTCGACGGTAGTAGGCGTCGAACCGCGACGACGCCGGACTCGGCCTACTCACCCGACGCTCGCGGCAATCGCAAGCCCTGGCACGAACGCGCCGCTGCCACGAAGCTCGTGAATAGCGGATGCCCGTCGCGGGGGTTGGACGTGAACTCCGGATGAAACTGGCAGGCGACGAACCACGGGTGGGTCGGCAGCTCGACAACCTCGACGAGATCGTCGTCGGAGATTCCCGAGAACACGAGGCCTGCGTCTTGCAGCTGATCCATATAGTGATTATTGAACTCGTAGCGATGCCGGTGACGCTCCCGAATCTGCTCTGCCGCGTAGATCTGGCGCGCGAGCGTCCCTGCCTTGAGATTGCAGCGCTGCGCGCCAAGACGCATCGTGCCGCCGAGATCGGATGCCTCGCTGCGTTCTTGTAGTGTCCCTGTCGCATCCTGCCATTCGGTGATCAACGCGATGACCGGATGCGGCGTCTTCGAATCGAATTCCGTCGAATGGGCGCCGGCTAGACCGACGACGTTGCGGGCGAACTCGACAACGGCGACTTGCAGCCCAAGGCAGATACCGAGATACGGGATGCCCTTCTCGCGTGCGAACTGGACGGCGCGGATCTTGCCCTCGATACCGCGATCGCCGAAACCGCCCGGCACGAGGATCGCATCGACGTCACTCAGGCACTCGGCGCCGTCGCGCTCGAGATCGGCCGCCTCGACGTACGTGATATCGATTCGCGTGTGGGTATGAATACCGGCATGGCGCAACGCTTCGGTCAGCGAGATGTAAGAATCTTTGAGATCAACGTACTTGCCGACCAACGCGATTTTGACTTCGGCCTCGGGCGACATGCGTGCGTCTACGACCGCGCGCCATTCGGATAGATCAGCAGGATTGGCATCGAGACGCAGCTTCTCGATGACAATCGCATCGAGTCCTTGCTCCTCGAGCAGCGACGGAATCTTGTAAAGATCGTCGACGTCCGTCGCCGATATCACGGCGCGCTCCTCGACGTTCGTAAATAATGCAATCTTGGCGCGCTGCTCTGCCGGCAACCTCTGCTCGGAGCGGCATACCAAAATATCCGGCTGGATACCGATCGAGCGTAGCTCCTTGACCGAGTGCTGCGTCGGCTTCGTCTTGATTTCCTTCGACGCGGCGATGTACGGCACGAGCGTCAAGTGAATATAAATCGCGCGATCGCGGCCGAGCTCGACGCCCATTTGCCGAATCGCCTCGAGAAACGGCAGCGACTCGATATCGCCGACGGTCCCGCCGATCTCGACGAGGCAAACGTCGGCATCTCCGGCACCGCGCTCGACGGCCTGCTTGATCTCATCGGTGATGTGCGGGATGACCTGCACGGTCGCGCCGAGATAGTCGCCGCGGCGCTCCTTGGCAATGACGTCGCTGTAGATGCGCCCGGTCGTGAAGTTGCTGTCCCGGCCCGTCCTGGTCCGCACGAAGCGCTCGTAATGGCCCAAGTCGAGATCGGTCTCGGTGCCGTCATCGGTGACGAACACCTCACCGTGCTGAAACGGGCTCATCGTCCCCGGATCCACGTTGATATACGGATCGAGCTTCATCAAGCGAACGTTGAGACCGCGGGACTCGAGAATTGCGCCTAACGACGCAGCGGTAATGCCCTTGCCGAGTGACGAGACCACGCCCCCGGTGATAAAGATAAATCGCGTCATGCCCCGTCCATTCGCGTGCTCCGACCCACAGCTCGACCCCCAGCCAAAAGAAATCGGCCGAGAAGCCGTAACAGAGGTTCGATCAAGACGGTATTGCAAAGTATCAAAAGCGCACTGACTTCACCAGCCCGGATCGAAAAAACCTCGGCGGGTCGTGTCGGCGGACGAGTACGCACGCCAATTGCCGAGGGCTTTGTCGACGTTCAGTGCAATGCCGGGTGGCCGGTCCAGCGCACGCGCCATCCGGATTCGTCGGGCGCGCGCGCGCGCGCCTCATCGCTGATCCATAGATCGCCGACGGCGACGAGCCGGTCGGCGCAATACAGCAACGGAATCCGTTGTCGCATCCACGGTACGATGCCGTGTTCCTGAAACAGCGTCTTGAGCTTGCGATGATGATCGCCGAACGCCGGCTTTAGGCGCTCGCCGCCAGCGCGAAAGCGCACGTCGAGCCCATCGCAGACGCAATCTTCAGACAGCGCGGCGCTCGCGCGATCCGCCTCGACAGCGACGAGCGCGAGATCGCCCTCGGGACCCGACCACGGCTCGCTAGTCGAGACGCGGTTCGATGCGCCGGGCCGGCTCGGTGCCGGCAGCGCAGCAATAAGATGCAGGTGGTCCCGGTACAGATGCGCCTCGGCACCGGGCCACTGGACGCACGCTTCCGCATCGCGGCGCGCCGCATCGATCGCTGCGAGCAGCACGGCGAGCTGCTCGGTCGTCGGCGCAGACAGTCCGGCCGCGGTCACGGCGGCCCGCACGACATTGCGCCGGCGCGCGGGCTCGAGCCCGCGCAGTAGCGCCAGCGACAACCGCTGCGGGTCGCTGAGGCCCATCGCATCGGCGTTTGCAATTTCCTCGAGCAGCGTCTGTGCTTCACCGATGTGGCCGGCCGCGCGCCCAACCGTGCGCGCGGCGCTCGGCCAGCGCTCTCGAATAACCGGCACGACACGGTGGCGCAGAAAATTGCGATCGAAGCGTTGCTCGGCGTTCGATGGATCGTCGATGAACCGCAGACCCAGCGCCTGTGAAGCGGCCACGATGTCCGCCTTCGGCGTCGCTAGCATCGGGCGCCCGAACGCTCCGGCACCGAGATCGCCAATCGGCAGGATGCCGCGCAGCCCGCGCACGCCGGTACCTCGAAACAGCCGCAACAACACCGTTTCGAGCTGATCGTCAGCATGATGGGCCGTCAACAGCATCTCGCGCGGGCACAGACGCGCGGCAAATGCCGCATAGCGCCGCTCGCGCGCAAGCGCCTCGAGACTGTGCCCCGTCGTGCGCGGAATCTCGACATCGATGCACTCGAGACCGACGCCGAGGCGCTCCGCCTCGGCCGCGCAGTGCGCGGCCCAAGCGCCGGCATCGCCGTGCAAGCCGTGATTGACATGCAGCGCACGCAGCGGTGCCCCAAGCTCGATCTGCGCGCAGACCGCGAGCAGCACCGAGGAATCCAGTCCGCCGCTGAAGGCGACGGCAAAGCCGCTCGCGC
>JAHEEN010000007.1:0-22918 GCA_024640685.1 Rhodospirillaceae bacterium | reverse complement strand
TCGCAAGCGGTCGGCACGGTGTCGTTCATGCTCTTTGCAGTCATTATGCTCATTTCCGCATCAACTCCTACACTTGCGCACAGCGCAGTGACCGCCTGGTGAGATATGCGGGCTAGGGCTACCGGGTCAGCCGTCCTTGAACTGGCCGTACGCGAGCAAGCGTTGCTGACGGCGCTCGACGAGCGTCGCTAGCGGCAGGCCTTGCAGATCCGCAAGCGCCTGCAGCAGTGCGTTCTTGATCGTCTCACTCATCGCGACGGGATTGCGGTGAGCGCCGCCAAGCGGCTCCTGCAACACCTCGTCGATCAAGCCCAGCTTGCTCAAGCGATCCGACGTCACGCCCATTGCCTCGGCGGCCACTTCGGCCTTCTCGGCGCTCTTCCAGAGGATTGACGCGCAGCCTTCCGGCGAGATCACCGAGTAGACGCTGTACTGCAGCATCAGCACACGGTCGGCAACACCGATCGCGAGCGCGCCGCCGGAGCCGCCCTCGCCGATCACGGCGCTGATGATTGGCGTTTTCAGTCCGGCCATGACCAGCAAGTTTCGGGCGATCGCCTCGCTCTGGCCGCGCTCCTCGGCACCGACGCCCGGATACGCACCGGGCGTGTCGATGAACGTGACGATCGGCAGCTTGAATTTCTCGCCGAGCTGCATCAAGCGCAGTGCCTTGCGGTACCCCTCCGGCCTCGCCATACCGTAGTTGCGCCGCACCCGCTCGTGGGTATCGCGCCCCTTTTGATGGCCGATGACGACAATTGGCTGGCCCTCGAGCCGCGCCAAGCCACCGATCAGCGACTGATCGTCGGCGTACATTCGGTCGCCGTGGAGCTCTTGAAAATCGGTAAAGCAACTGCCGATATAGTCGAGCGTGTACGGCCGCAGCGGATGCCGCGCAAGCTGCGTCACCTGCCACGCGGTCAGGCCGGTAAAGATACTCTTGGTCAACGAGTCGCTCTTGCGGCGCAGCCGCTCGACTTCCTCGTTGATGTTGATCTCGGAATCGTCACCGACGAACTTGAGCTCATCGATTTTCGCCTCGAGCTCGGCGATCGGCTGCTCGAAATCCAAGAACTTCAAGTTCATCGCGAAACCTTACTCGGATCGATGGAAGGCTGGCAAGCGCCGACCGTGCGGACCGCGGACTCGATCACAGCGCAAAGTCGTGAAGATCGCTGCAACAGCTACGGCGACGGCGGCCATCGAACGCGGGACTGCGCGATGCCGGTCAGTTGACGGTGTGCGCGTACTGTATCGAGTACCGCTCCGAGCCAACCAGACGGCTCAACTGCTCGCGCAGCTCGCGCGTCGGTCGCACGGCCCAATCATCCCCTAGCGTGAGACGCGCCTTCGCGGCAGCGCTGGCGTACTCGATACACACTTCGCACTGGCCGTGCGCAAACGGCTGCAGCGCGTCACGTAAGCGATTGACGATCTCTGCATTGACAGCGTCGCAGTGAATCGTCAACCTGCGGGCGTATTCCTCGATCGCATCGTCGACGGTGCGCACGCGCTGCGCTGTGACGCGCCATGCATTGATGAAGTCATCGAAGCGCAGCTGGCCGTCGACGACCAACACGGCATCTTTGGCGATCAAGTGCTTGAACTCTGCATAGATGTCGTCGAACAGCGTGACCTCGAGACGCTCGGTATCGTCGTCTAGGACGATAGCCACGCGCGTGCCGCGCCTGCGAATGTCCATGACGAGACCGGCAACGGTTACGTTGCGCCGACTCTGAAATCCGCTACCGTTAGTTGGCGCCGCGCCTGCAACGACCGATATCGCTCCATTCGTAAACCGCGCACAATGTTTCGCGTATTGATCGAACGGATGGCCGCTCAGGTAGAGTCCCAGGCTTTCGCGCTCCGCCGCGAGCCGCTCGCGCTCGATCCAATCACGCACCGGCGTGAACTCGAACGCGAGCTCTTCCTCACCGCGCTGATCTCCGAAAAGCGAGTCCTGGCCGGCCGCGATCGCGTGCGCCGAGCGCTCAGCGAGCTTCGACACGTCGGGTATCGCGTTGACCAGCGTTGCACGGTTCGCGCCGAGCCCATCGAGCGCTCCAGCTTTGACCAGCGCCTCGAGAACCCGGCGATTGAGCTTGTGCAAATCCACGCGCTGGCACAAATCGAGAACATCCGCATAGGCGCCGTTGGCCTCGCGCTCGGCGACGATGGCCTCGACGACGCCGCGACCGACACCTTTTATAGCTCCGAGGCCGTAGATGATCTCCTGCGGGCCTGCAACGGTAAACTCGTGTTCGGAGCTATTGACGTTCGGTGGCAGCAAGCGGATACCGAGTTGCTTACAGTCGTCCTTCAACAGCACCAGCTTGTCGGTATTGTCCATGTCCGCCGTCAAGACGGCCGCCATGAACGCCTCGGTGTGATGCGCTTTTAGCCACGCCGTTTGATACGCGATGAGCGCATACGCGGCCGAGTGCGATTTGTTGAACCCATAGCCCGCGAATTTCTCGATTAGGTCGAAAATTTCGCTCGCGCGCGTCTCGTCGTAGCCGCGCTCGGTCGCACCGGATACGAAAACCGAGCGCTGCTTCGCCATCTCCTCGGGTTTCTTCTTACCCATTGCGCGCCGCAGCAGATCGGCACCGCCGAGTGAGTAGCCCGAAAGCACCTGCGCAATCTGCATGACCTGCTCTTGGTACAGGATGACGCCGTAGGTACTGCGCAGCACCGGCTCGAGATCGGGATGCAGATAGTCGATCGGGCCGGTCTGCTTGCCGTGCTTGCGGCTGATGAAGTCATCGACCATACCCGATTGCAGCGGACCGGGCCTAAACAACGCCAAGATTGCAACGAGATCGTCGAAACCATCCGGCTCGAGTCGCTTCATCAGATCGCGCATTCCGGCCGACTCGAGCTGGAACACGGCTGTCGTGCGGCAGTTGCGCAAGAGCTCGTACGTCTTTGGATCGTCGACCGGCAACGTATCGATGTCGATAGGCGCCTGCCCTTCAGATTGGCGCGCATCGTTAATCGTGCGCAGCGCCCGATCGATGATCGTCAACGTCTTCAAGCCGAGAAAATCGAACTTGACGAGACCGATCGCCTCGACGTCGTCCTTGTCGAACTGTGTCAGCGCGGTACCGCCAGGCTCGTAATAGATCGGCATGAATTCCACTAACGCCTTCGGTGCGATCACGACACCGCCGGCGTGAGTGCCTGCGTTGCGCGCGAGCCCCTCGAGAGAGCGCGCGAGATCGATCAGCGCTCGGACTTCCTCGTCGTGCCCGTAGAGCTCACGCAGCTCGTCCTCATCGGCCAATGCCTTTTCGAGCGTGATTCCGATCTCGAACGGAATCAGCTTGGCAATGCGATCGACGTAACCGTATGGGTGACCGAGCACGCGGCCTACGTCACGGACAACAGCGCGCGCCGCCATTGTTCCGAACGTAATGATCTGCGAGACGTGATCGCGCCCATAGCGCTGCGCAACGTACTCGATGACGCGATCGCGGCCGTCGATACAAAAATCGACGTCGAAATCTGGCATCGAAACGCGCTCGGGGTTCAAGAAGCGCTCGAACAGCAGATCGTGCTCGATCGGATCGAGATCGGTCACCCCCAACGCATACGCGACCAGAGAGCCGGCGCCGGAGCCGCGACCAGGGCCGACCGGGACATCGTTCTCGCGAGCCCAGCGGATAAAGTCGGCAACGATCAAGAAATAGCCTTCAAACCCCATCCGGCATATCGTCTCGAGCTCACGATCGAGCCGCTGGCTATACCGCTCGGCTGCGGCTGGATCGATGGCTAGTTTGGCGAGGCGCTCGCGCAACCCGCACACCGACTCCCGACGTAGATGCTCTGCAACGCTCAGTCCGGCCGGCGTCGCAAACTCCGGTAAAAATATCTCGCCGAGATCGAGCTCGAATCGACAGCGGCGCGCAATCTCGACCGAGTTCTCTATCGCCTCCGGCAGATCGGCGAAGAGCTCGATCATCTCAGCCGGAGACTTCAAGTACTGATGCTCGGAATATTCGCGCGGGCGCGTCGGGTCGGCGAGCGTACGGCCTTGCTGAATACAGACGCGCGCTTCGTGCGATTCGAAGTCCTCGCGGCGCAGGAATCTGACATCGTTCGTCGCGACCAGCGGGAGGTCGCAGTCGGCCGCAAGCTCGACTGCACGTTGCACGTAGCGCAGCTCATCGGGCCGACCGAGGCGTTGCACCTCGACATAAAAGCGGTCCGGGAATTGCGCCGTCCAAAACTCGACGGCCGCTGCGACGCGATCGCTGCGCTCACCGGTCAGCGCTCGGCCGAGGTCACCGTGCTGGCCTCCGGACAACGCGATCAAACCGGTTAGCGGCGAGCTCGCAAGCTCCGCCTTCGATACGACGGCGCGTCCATTCGGCTGCGCAGTACGCGACGCTTTGGTCAGCAGACGGCTCAGGTTGTCGAATCCCGGGCGATCGATGCACAACACGCTCGCGCGGCTCGGATTGCGATCGTCCGGATCTTCGGTGACCCAGATATCGGCGCCGACGATCGGCTGAATACCGCGAGCGACGGCGGCACGATAAAACTTGACGAGCGCAAAGACGTTGCAATCGTCGGTCATCGCGACCGCCGGCATGCGGGCATCGCGGACAGCATCAGCAAGTGCCGGCACGGTAACGACGCTATCGGCCAGAGAGTACTCGGTGTGAACCCGCAGATGAACGAACGTCTGCATCGTCAGCTTGGTTCTGCAGCGTCGCGGACCGGGCCAAACGTGCGCCGATGGATTGGACACGGGCCATGAACAGCCAAAGCTTGGCGGTGCGCCGCGGTCGGGTAACCCTTGTGGCGGTCGAACCCATACTGCGGGTAGCGGCGGTGCCACCGCTGCATCAGGCGGTCGCGGCACACTTTTGCAAGAATCGAGGCCGCGCTGATCGATGGCACCGATGCGTCGCCGCGCACGACAGCCTCGGCAACGACGGGTTGCGCAAGCATGTCGAAGCGCGGCAGCCGATTGCCGTCGACACGGACGTGCGTCGGCACGATTCGCAGCTTCACGACGGCGCGCGACATGGCCCGCAGTGACGCTTCGAGAATGTTCAGCTCGTCGATCTCCGGCACGGAGGCCCATGCGACGGCAAAGGCTCTCGCCCGCTGCCGTATCGCACAGGCTACGCGGAGACGCTCGCGTGGCGCGAGCTGCTTGGAGTCGGCTAGACCGGGCAGCGCCACGTCGTCGTCGAGGACGACTGCAGCAGCAACGACAGGGCCCGCGAGCGGGCCGCGGCCGGCCTCATCGACACCCGCGACAATCGCTTGCGCACAGTCCCATTGAATCGCTAGCTGCCGAGCCATGACGCCTTATCATCCTTCTCGCTTTGCCACGAGCTCGAGGATCGCATGGGCTGCAGAATCGCTCGCCTGGCGCCGCAGTGTCGTGTGAATCGCCGACACGGCATCATACCAGCCGGAACGATCGGCGGACCTATCGAGTTGCCGCTCGACTGCCGGGCCAAGCACGTCGGCGCGCACGTCGCGTTGCAGGTACTCAGGGAACAGTGACCGCCCGGCCAACAAGTTTGGCAGCGCGAAATGCTCTAGCGCCTTGAGCCCGAGCGCGCGATACAGCGCGTGCGTAATCCCAGAAATGACGTAAGCGATGACCATCGGCCGTTTGACGAGCGTCGCCTCGAGACTCGCGGTCCCCGATGCCGTCAGCACGACGTCGGCGGCCGCTATGGCCTCGCGCGCGCGGCCCACGACGATGCGCGCCGGCGGGTCGAGGTCGATCTCGACGACTTCGTCGTGAAACACCTGTGCCGTCTTCTCATTGGCAAGCGCGACGACGACGCCGAGTCCCGGACGACGCTGCTGCAGCCATCGCGCCGTCTGCATGAACGGCCGCGCGAGTCGCGTGACCTCGGTCCGGCGACTACCCGGCAGCACAGCCAACAACGCGCCTTGCTGCTTGACGTCTAGCGCGACGCGAGCGTCGCGCCGGTCGACGTCGTCCGGAATCTCATCGGCGAGCGGATGCCCGACGAAAACCGCGTTGACACCGTGTTCTTCGTAGAAATCAGTCTCGAACGGCAACACACACAGCACGAGATTCGTGCCCCGGCGGATGCCGTGCACGCGCGACTGGCGCCACGCCCACACCTGCGGACTGACGTATTGAACGGCTGCAATGCCCGCAGGCTTGAGTGCGGCGGCAATCGGCAGATTGAAGTCGGGCGAATCGATGCCGACAAAGACGTCCGGCCGACAAGCCCGCAGGCGCTCAATCAAGCGACGGCGCAATCGCAATAGTCTCGGCAGATCGCGTAACACCTCGGCGAATCCCATGACCGACAGCTCGTCAGTGCGGTGCCACGCCTCGCAGCCGGCAGCGATCATCTTCGGACCCGCGATCCCGAAGTAACGCGAGCCGGGCGCGCGCGCCTCGAGCGCGCGGATGAGCCCGGCGCCAAGCGTATCGCCCGATGCCTCCCCAGCGACCAGTGCGACGTTTAACGGGCGCCGAATCTCCACACTGACTAACGAACGATGCCGCGCCCGCTCGAGCGAATCGACGCAACGAACGGCTCGAGCTCGCTGTGATCGCGCGCGCGTTTCTCGAGATCCACGAGCGCGCCCTCGAGCTTGAGGCCGCGCCGATACAAGACGCGATACGCTTCGCGGATATTGCGAATTCGGTCGGCTTCGAAGCCGCGCCGCTTCAATCCCTCGACATTGATCCCACGCGGCGTGGCCGGACGCCCGGCGATCATCAGATACGCTGGCACGTCCTTCGTCACGTACGTGAACATGCTGGTCATCGCATGCTCACCGATGTGGCAAAACTGGTGCGCCGTCGTGAAACCGCCGAGGATCACCCAGTTGCCGACGTGAACGTGGCCGGCTATTTGCGCGTTGTTCGCGAAAATCGTCTGGTTGCCGACGACGCAGTCGTGGGCGATATGCGCGTAAGCCATCAACCAGTTGTCGTTGCCGACGCGCGTGACGCCCGCATCTTGCGCCGTGCCCCGATTGATCGTGCAGTATTCGCGAATCGTGTTGCGGTCGCCGATCTCCAGCGACGTTCGCTCACCGGCGTATTTCTTGTCCTGAGGGTCGTCGCCGATCGACGCAAACTGAAAGATGTGATTATCATGGCCGATCTTCGTCGGCCCTTTGATCACGACGTGAGCCTCGATTACGGTGCCCGCTGCGATCTCGACGTCAGCGCCGATAACTGCGTAGGGGCCGATGCTGACGTCGGCATCGATGCGAGCATCACTCGATACGATCGCCGACTCGTGAATCATAAGCGCTTGCCCGGCGCCTGGGTGATTTCAGCGGAAGCGATGATCGAACCGTCGACTTTGGCCGTGGCATTGAACCGCCAGAGGTTCCGCCGTTGAACCGCAAGCTCGACGTCGATGTCGATGCGATCGCCCGGCTGCGCAGGCCGCCTGAAGCGTGCGCTCTCGACGCCTGCGAGATACAGAATGTAGTTTCTCTGATCGGGCGCCACCGACTCCCAGACGAGCACCCCGGCGGCTTGTGCCATCGCTTCGAGAATCAGCACGCCCGGCATGACCGGATGACCGGGAAAATGGCCCAAGAAATGCGGCTCGCCGACAGTGACATTCTTGACGGCCGAAATCGACCGATTGGGCTCGACGTTGACGATACCGTCGATCAATAGAAATGGGTACCGATGCGGCAGCCGTTCCATGATGCCTTCGACATCGATACAGAATTGGTCGCTCATTACAGCCCTGCGTTCCCTCTTAACCCATAACAATCGGCGCGTGCCGGCGGTGCGATGATATAGGAAGATTGCACGGATCGTGCGCCTGACGCCTCACTCCGTGGATAGACGTTGACTCTCGTCGAGTCTGCGCAACCGTGCCGCATTACGCCGCCAGCGGGACGCGACGTCCGCATCGATGCCGCTGGAATACGTCCCCGGCTCTGAAATAGACCGCAACACCGAGCTGTGGAACGTCACCATGACGTCGTCGCAAATCGCAATGTGGCCAACAATGACGACTGCGCCGCCAATCATGCACCTCGCGCCGATACGAGCGCTTCCGGCGATACCGACCAATGCGGCCATCGCCGTGTGCTCACCGATATGGACGTTGTGACCAACTTGAATCAAGTTGTCGAGCTTGACGCCAGTGCCGATGACCGTGTCCTCGATCGTGCCGCGGTCGATCGTCGTGTTTGCACCGATGTCGACGTCGTCGCCGATGACGACACGGCCGAGCTGGGGGACGGCGAGCCACTCGAAGTTCTCACGGGCGAAGCCGAACCCATCGCTGCCGACGACCGCGCCCGCATGCAATACGCAACGCGCACCGACTATCGTGTCATCCATGATGACAACTCGAGGCTCGAGCCGCGTTGCGGCACCGATCTCGACATTGGCGCCGACTACAGCACCGGCATCGATCGACACATGTGCGCCGATCTGCGTTCCAGGACCTATCGTTGCGTGCGGGCCGACGTAGACGTTATCGGCTAGCGATACATCATCGGCCACGACGGCGCTCGCATGCACGCCGGCCGGTCGTGGCTGACGGGGGCACAATAGGCGCGCAATACGCGCGTATGCAGCGTAGGGGTTATCGCAGACCAGCGCGGCGACCGGGCAGTCGTCGACCCAACGCGGCTCGATAATGACGGCTGCCGCACGCGTATGCTGTAGCTGGCTTCGATAAAGCGGGTTCGCTAAAAACGCAATCGCGGTCTCGCCAGCGCTAGCCAGCGTGCCGACCGTGTCTATGGCAACGTTGCCGTCGCCTTTGAGCTCGCAATCGAAGCGTGTCGCGAGCTCGGCCAGCGTCGCGGACATCGCGCTAACGAGTGAGGCTCGGACCGAAAAACGCCGACATTAGTCGATCGCGCCGGTTGCTATTGTGCGGTTTGAGTTTCCGAGAAGCTTTGCTGCAGCCCGCGCAGCACGTCTTCGGTGATATCGATCGCGGTGCTGTAGTACAAGACGTCGGCGACGACCAGATCGTAACCGGAATCGCGCGCGTGCGCTTGGACCTGCTGCAGCAAATCGCGCTGTAGCTGACCGAGCTCCTCGTTGCGACGGATGTTCAAGTCTTCCAGATAGTCGTTCTGCTCGCGCTCGAGATCGCGTTGATCGTCGCGAATCTCGCGTTCGAGGCTGAGCCGCTCGACTTCGCCCATGACGGGCCCGTCGCGGTCGTAGGTTTGCTGTTTCTCTTGCAGCGAGCGCTGCAGCGCGACGATCTCACGCTGACGTGGCGCGAACTCCTCTTGCAGTTGCGCCATCGCACCTTGTGCCTGCGGCGCCTGCTCGAGCAATCGCGGCACATTGACGACGCCGATGCGGATGCCATCCGATTGGGCATGTGCAACCCCGGTCAGCATTGCGAACAACGCCGCCAGGCCCGTCCAAGCCGAAATCCGCGATGTCATATCGGTCCTCTCTATCCTCATAATTCCCGAGATCCCCTAAAAGGCATTGCCCACCCTAAACTGGAACTCCTCCGTTTCGTCCCTAAAGAAACGGTCGGTTTCGGCATTGTTATTCAGCGGGACTCCGTAACTAAAAGTCAACAAGCCCATCGGTGCGAGCCACTCGACCGCGAGTCCGATGGACTGCTTCAAATTATCATAATCGAAGTCGTATTCTACAGGGTCGCCGAGCTTATCGAAAAATGACACGCCACCCGTCGAGAACACGTTGCCGATGTCGTAGAACAGCGAGATTCGGGCGGAGCCTGCCATCGCCTCGGGCGTCGGAATGATCAGCTCGAACTGTGTTGCAAACAGCGCATTTCCGCCGTACGGATTACGCAAGCTATCCCGCGGCCCAAGCCAGCTCTCCTTGAACCCACGCACGGATCCCGGACCGCCGCCGAAAAAATTGCGAAACGGCGGCAGAGCCGTGGTTTTCTCGCCATAGGCGTCGCCGAACGACAGACGGCTGTTGATGCGGAACAACCAGTCGCCGAACAGCGGTAAATACTTCGTAAAATCGAACCGCGTCACATAGTACTCGGCATCGCTGCCCGGCGCCGTCGCCGACAGACTGAAACCAATTCGCGTGCCGCTATCGGGAAACAGAAAACGATTGCGCGAATCGTAGATCCAGCCGGCCGTTAGCTCGAGGCTCTGCACTTGTGTGCCGAAGAACATGCCGTCGCTGCCGGGCACTTCGAACGGCGTACCGTTGTTCATCACCCACTCGGCGGCCTGCGAGGAGCTGAAGAAGCCCGTCGCGAGCTCCGCTTGCTGCAGCGAGAACCCAAAGCGTAGAAATTGCCTCAACGTGATCGGATAGTTCCAATCCGCGCCGACCGAGAACGTCTCGGTCGAAAAATCCGATGCCCCGGATGTGAACTGACTGATGTCGCGATACGAGAACGACAATGTTCTCGACATGCCGTCGATCGTTCGATACGCATCGGTGTAGCTCACGTTGTAAAGCTTCGCGAACTCGCCACCGGTAATTTCCATCGCAGCGCGATTACCGGTACCCATGAAGTTCGAGTGAACGAAATTGCCGCCGAGCGTGACACCGTACGTCTGCGAATAACCGAGGCTGCCGCCGAACTGCCCGGGCAGCCCTTCTTCGATGGCCCACTCGACGTCGACGAGATCCGGGCTGCCGGGCACCGGTACCGTCTCGAAATCCACACTGTTGACGTATGGTAGTCGCTGCAATCGAATCTGCGACGTCTCGAGCAACGTGTTCGATAAATACGAACCTTCGAGCTGCACCATTTCGCGGCGAAACACCTCGTCATTGACGCTGTCGGTGCCGTTGAAGTTGATACGCCGCACGTAGACGCGACTCTGCGGATTGATGAAGAACGTGATATCGACTTCGCGTGTCTCGTAATTGAGCTCCGGCACCGACTGAATCTGCGCAAACGCATAACCCTCGGCGCTGAGCCGCGCGCTCATGCCGACCTCGGTCGACGCAATGCTGCGCTGTGAAAACACTTGACCGGGCGTCAGATTGATCTCGGCGCGGAGCTCGTCCTCCGGCACGACCATCTCGCCTGCCAGGCGCACGTCGGAAACCGTGTAGAGATCACCCTCGGTGATGTTGACGGTAATGAAGATGTCGCGCTTATCCGGTGAGATCGCAACTTGCACGCCGTCGAGACGAAAATCGGCATAGCCACGATCCATGTAGTACGCACGCAATGCCTCGAGGTCCCCTTCCAGCGCTTGCTTCGCATAACGATTGTCCGCTCGAATCCATGACAGCCAGTTCCGCGTACGCTGCGCGAACTGACCCAACAACGTCTCGTCATCGAAGCTCGTGTTGCCGACGATATTGATCTGCTGGATCTCTGCGCGGTCGCCTTCCTCGATATTGATTCCGACGCGAACACGATTGTCCGGCAGCTCCTCGATCGGCGTTTCGATCTTGACGGCGTACTTACCCTGGCTGAAGTACTGCTCGGTCAGCGCTTGCGCGACCTCGTCGAGCACCGACTGATCGAACACGCGCCCGCGCGCAAGCCCGACTTCACGCAGTGAGGCCTCTAGGACCTCGGTCTCGATGTCTTGATTGCCCTCGATCGTAAAATCCTCGATCGACGGACGCTCGAGCACGGCGATCACGAGCGTATCGCCGTCCCTGCGCAGCTCGACATCGCGGAAGAACCCAGTCGAGTAGACAGCGCGCATCGCTTCTTGGACACGCTGCGGGGTCATCGTATCGCCGACGTTGATCGGCAGGTAGTTGAAGACGGTGCCTTCGGATATGCGTTGCGCACCGACAACGCGAAAGTCGCGCACGACCCAGGAGTCCTGCGCATGTGCCGCGCCGAGGACAACAATGCCGAGCACGACAATGGCGACACACCGCCTAAATGCACCGAACCGCTTCACGAACCTATCCGAACACTCGCGAAAGATCGTTATAAAACGCAAAACTCATCAAAATGATCAAAAAGAAAATGCCGACCTGCTGACCGAAAATCATCGCTCGCTCCGACAGCGGCGCGCCTTTGACCAGCTCGAGGAGCTGATAGACGATCTGCCCGCCGTCGAGTAGCGGGACCGGCAGCAAGTTCAGTATACCGAGGCTGATGCTGACGATCGCTAGCACGCTCAAAAACGCGCCCAGCCCGGCTCTCGCGCTATCCCCAGCGATGCCGGCGATACTGATCGGCCCGCTCAAGTTTCGAACCGACACGTCGCCGATGACCATGCGTGCGAGCATGCGAACCGTCAACGCGCTCATGTCCCATGTCTGTGTCGCGCCACGGGCAAGCGCCTGCAATGGGCCGAATCGCTGTGTCGTCCTAAGCGCATCGGTGATTTCGCTGGCGAGCGCGGTATCGAGCGTCACGCCGGCAAGTCCGATGGTCGTACCGTCTGCGGCCTCGGTCGCCGCAACGTCCAGCGACAGCGCCACGTCACGGCCGTCCCGATCGACGACGACGGCTAGCGTCTCGCCCGGCCTCGCGCGAACGTGCTCGACCCAGGCCGACCAGCCCGACACCGCCTCGCCATCGACGCTGACGACGCGATCGCCGGGCAAGAAGCCCGCGCGCTCTGCAGCCCCATCGGGGGTCACGTCTTCGATTGCCGCGGGCACGAGCGGCCCGGGCTGAAATCCGATCTCGTCGAACAACGCGCCGGGCTCGGTCAACGCCGCCTCGCGACCGCGGACGTCGATATCGACGAGTCGCTCGGAGCCCGCCGGGTTGCGCACCGTGAGCTCGAGAACACCGTCGGCGAGCGCCTCGTCGACCAATGCCAGCACGGCTGCCTCGAGCGTCGGCGTCTCACGCTCGCCGACGCGCAGTATCGTGTCGTCCGGCCGCAAACCCGCGGCGGCCGCAGGCGAGTCGGCGTCGACGGCACCGACAACGGCGATCAAGCCTGGCACGCCGGCCATGAACATCAACCAGTACGCGACGACGGCGAACACGAAATTGAAACCAGGGCCGGCCAACAGCACGGCTACGCGCTGCCATACCGGCCGGCGATTGAACGCCTGATCGCGCTCCTCGGCCGGCACCGGCCCCTCGCGCTCGTCCAGCAACTTGACGTAGCCGCCGAGCGGGATGCTCGACAACCAGTATTCGATTGCATCGTCGACAGGCTCCAAAGTCCCAGACGTCGGCAACCGCCGCTTGGACCATGGAATGCGCGCCTCGCCGATGCGATAGCCGCGCCAACGCAGCAGCGGGCGGCCGAAACCGACGGAGAATCGCAGGACCTTGAACCCGAGCTTGCGCGCGACCCAAAAATGGCCGTACTCGTGCACGGAGACGAGTACGCCGATCGCGACGATGAATGCGAGCGCATTGCCGAAGAACTCGATCACGAACGTAACCCGAAGCCTGAGTTATGCCTGTAAGGCATTGAATCCACAGCTTGTTCCCGATCCCACCGGTGAAGCGGCCCATTCTACCTAAAAAGACCGCCTACGACGCGGGAGGTTCCGGCGAATGCGCGTTACGACAGGCCGCCCGACAGGAACAGGCAGAGCACGAAAACCGGCACTGCCGCCGTCAGGCTATCGATGCGATCGAGTACGCCGCCGTGGCCCGGCAGCAGGTTACTGCTGTCCTTGCGACCTACCCGCCGTTTGAACATGCTGACTGTCAAATCGCCAACGATCGACACGAGCGCTGTCGCGAGCCCTACGGCAGACCAGACGAGCGCGTTAAACCCGAGCCAGACCCCGGCCACCGCTGCTACCAGCGCCGCGCAGACCAAGCCGCCGATCACGCCTTCCCAGGTCTTATTGGGGCTGACTGTCGGCGCAAGTTTGATGCGCCCGAATTGCCGCCCGGTGAAGTAGGCGCCGACGTCGGCTGCCCAGACGATCGCGAGCACGCTCATGACGAGCGCGGGCCCGGCCGCGGGGCTCTGGTGCATGTAGGCGAGCAAGAACCAGCTCGGCAGCAGCGCCAACAGCCCTCCCGCGCTGACAAACAGCCGCGGGACGGGCCACGGGTAACGACTGACGCCGACGAAAGCGAGCAACCACCAGCAACTCGCAGCAACGGCGACCTGCTGGGCGCCATCGGCCGTGAACCAGCTGCCGCTTGCAAGCGCCAGGAACACGAACACGGCGGCATACGCGGAAGAGAATCCCGACGAGCCGGGCACGAGCCGCGCCCACTCCCACGCGCCGAGCGTCCAAGGCACGGCGAACAGCACCGCGGCCAGCCAGCTCGGCAGCCAAAAAACGCAAACGAAGGCGACGGCAACGAGGATCGCCGCCGTGATGAGGCGCGTCCTCAGCACATGCGCAGTCCGGGTTCCGACGGCACCGGCAGCTGCAACGCCCAACGCCGGTCGCGCGCAGCCGCTGCAGACCGCGCTCGCGCCCGAAATGCCATCCTGAGGACCACGGTTACTGCTGTTCCTCTGCAGCGCCTCCGCCAACGACTTGATCGCTCGTGCGACCGAAGCGCCGTTGCCGCTGCGCGAAGTACGCGAATGCTGCCTCGAGATCGCCCGCCGAGAAATCCGGCCACAAGACGTCCGAAAAATACAATTCGCTGTAGGCAATATCCCATAGCAGGAAGTTGCTGATGCGCCGCTCGCCGCCACTGCGAATCAATAAATCGACCGGCCGCAAATCCCGGGTCGCCAACATGTCGGCGAACCGGGACTCGTCGATATCGGCGCTCTCAAGCGAGCCGGCCTCGACCTCCTCAGCCAAACGGCGCGCCGCGCCGGCGAGATCCCAATGCCCGCCGTAGGCAACGGCAAGCACGAGGTCCATGCGCCGGTTGTCGCGCGTCAGCGCCTCAGCGTGTCCGATTGCCGTATTGAGCTCCGGGCCGAGCGCATCGAGATCGCCGATGAACCGCAGTCGAATGCCGTTCTCGTGCAACTCGGCAACTTCGCGCTTCAGCGCCTCGACGAACAAGCGCATCAACGCGCCGATCTCAGCCGGCGGCCTACGCCAGTTCTCGCTCGAGAATGCGAACAACGTCAATGTCTCGACACCCGCCTGTGCACATTGCTCGACCATGAGCCTCACTGGCGCGATGCCTGCCTTGTGGCCAGCCTGGCGGGGCAGCGCACGCGCGCGCGCCCAGCGGCCGTTGCCGTCCATGATGACCGCGACATGCCGCGGAACGAGCGCGACGCCGTCGCGCGTTGGAGCCACGGCCGCCATTAGAAGTCCATGATTTCTTTTTCTTTGTCACCGAGCAACACTTCCATCTCGGCGATGTACTTGTCGGTCAGCTGCTGGATCTCATCGTGAGCCTGGTGATCCTCGTCCTCGGTGATCATCTTTTCCTTGAGTAGCTCCTTGATGCTGCCGAGCGCGTCGCGGCGAATGTTGCGCACCGCGATCCGGCCGGCTTCGGTCTCGTGGCGAACGACCTTGACGAGATCCTTGCGTCGCTCCTCGGTCATCGGCGGCAGCGGCACGCGGATCACGGTCCCGGCCGATACCGGCGTCAGCCCCAAATCGGATGTCAATATCGCTTTCTCGATGACCGCAACCATCTGCTTGTCCCACGGCGAGACCGTCAGCGTTCGCGCATCCTCGACGGCGACCGTTGCTGCCTGGCTGACCGGCACTTCCGAGCCGTAGTAATCGACCGTCACGTGCTCGAGCAGGCTCGTCTGCGCACGACCCGTTCTGAGCCGCTTGAACTCCTCGCGCAGCGATTCGACACTTTTCGCCATACGTGTTGCTGCATCTTTCTTGATATCGTCGATCATGATCACGTACCCGTCGGCGAGAGGCGATTGGCCACCGATGTGCCCAATGACTCACCGTCGACTAGGCGAACGAGATCGCCGGGATTGTTGATACTGAAGACGATCAGAGGAAGATCGTTCTCTCGGCACATGACGATCGCCGTCGCGTCCATGACCTTCAGGTTCTCGGCGAGCACCTGGTCGAACGACAAGCCGTCGTAACGCTTGGCGTCGGGTTCCGTGACAGGGTCGGCCGTGTAGATGCCATCGACCTTGGTGGCTTTCAGTAGCACATCCGCGCCGATCTCGATCGCTCGCAAGCTTGCTGCGGTATCGGTCGTAAAAAACGGATTGCCAGTGCCGGCCGCAAACAGCACGACGCGACCTTTCTCGAGATGCCGGATCGCGCGGCGGCGAATGTAGTCCTCGCAGACGTCGTGAATCTGCAGCGCCGACATCACGCGCGCAACGATTCTATGGCGCTCGAGCGCATCCTGCATCGCAAGCGCGTTCATGACGGTCGCAAGCATCCCCATATGGTCGCCGGTGACGCGGTCCATGCCCGCCTCGGCGAGGCCGGCGCCGCGGAAAATATTGCCGCCGCCGATGACAACGCCGACCTGAACGCCGCGCTCGGCAACTTCGGCGATTTCCGATGCAATCCGCTTGATGACGACGGGATCGACGCCATAGTCCTGGTCGCCGAGCAGGGCTTCACCGCTTAGCTTAAGCAGAATCCGGCGGTAGGCAGGCGCGCTCTGCCCCATGCTTCCTCCCTTACTCCGGCACCCCGGGCGTAAACCCGATCCGTGCCTGACGACGACTGGCGAGCCGCTAGATTAGCTGCTCTGCGAGGCTTGCGCCATGACCTCACCGACGAAATCGTCGGCTTTCTTTTCAATGCCCTCGCCGACTTCGAAGCGAATGAAGCGTCGAACCGTCGCGCCCGCTGTCTTCAACAAGTCGCGCACGCGCTGATCGGGGTCCTTGACGAATGGCTGCCCGGTCAACGTCAGGCTGTCGAAATGCTTGCGCAGCTGCCCTTCGACCATTTTCTTGGCGATCTCGGGCGGCTTGCCCTGCGCGAGCGCCTGCGCTTCGAAGATCTCGCGCTCCTTTTCGCGGTCGGCTGCGGGCACGTCGGCGGCGTCGACGTACACCGGGGCGCTGGCCGCGACGTGCATTGCAATATCCTTCGCGAGCACGTCGTCACCGCCGTCGAGCGCAACGAGCACGCCGATCTTGCCCATGTGCGAGTAGGCGCCAACGGTGTCGGAGCCTTCGAGCACCTCGAACCGCCGCACGGCGATGTTTTCGCCAACCTTCGCAACCAGCGCGGTGCGTAGCGCCTCGAGCGCCTCGCCATCGACCTGCGTTGCCATCAGTGCGGCAAGATCCGCCGGCGCTTCGGTTGCAGCCAACGCGCCGACTCGATCGGCGAACGCGGCGAAGTTCTCGTCCTTGGCGACAAAGTCGGTCTCCGAGTTGATCTCGACGATTGCGTGCCGCGCGCCGCTCGCATCGCTACTGATGACGACCTTGCCCTCTGCCGCGATCCGCGACGCTTTCTTATCGGCCTTGGCCTGGCCGGCCTTGCGCAGATACTCCGCTGCAGCGTCGATATCACCGCTCGATTCCTCGAGCGCGCGCTTGCAGTCCATCATCCCGGCGCCGGTGCGCTCGCGAAGCTCCTTGACTTGTGCAGGTTTAATAGCCATGACTCGATCCTGTCTCTATTGCCACGCGGCCGCCGAAGCGCCGCCTCAAATCAGCTGCCGGCCTTGTTGTCGGACTCAGCGCTCTCGGCTTCAGACGCAGCCTCGGCACCGGACTCGGCCGACTCTGCGACTTCGGGCTCTGCAGACTCGGCTGGCGGCAACTCACTCGCCTCGACCGGCGCCTCAGGCGCGGTGTCAGCCGCAGCCGTCGTCTCCTCGACAGCCGGCTCTGCCGGCGCCTCGGACTGATCCTCGTCGGCTGCAGCGCTCGTCGTCGCCTTCTTTGCCGTCGCCTTCTTTGCCGTCGCTTTCTTCGTCGCCGCCTTCTTGGTCGCCGCTTTCTTGGTCGTTACTTTCTTTGTGGCTTTCTTTTTCGCCGCCTTCTTGGCGCCGCCGTCGACCTTCGGCTTACCCGCCTCATCGAGCTCGACGAACTCGTCGTCACCGGTCGGGACCTCGGGGATCGATGCCTTGCCCTCGAGCACGGCGTCAGCCGCGCCGGCGGCGTACAACGCAATCGCTCGCATCGCATCGTCGTTGCCGGGGACGACGTAATCGACGCCGTCCGGCGCGCAATTCGTGTCGACGATCGCAACGACCGGAATGCCGAGCTTGACGGCCTCCTTGATGGCAATCTCCTCGTGGCCGACGTCGATGACGAACACGGCGTCGGGCAGCGCATCCATGTCCTTGATGCCACCAAGCGTGCGCTCGAGCTTTTCGAGCTCACGGCTCAACTTCAGTAGCTCTTTCTTCGTGAAATCGGTCGACGCGCCGTCGGCCGTGATTTCCTCGAGCGACTTCAAGCGCTTGATCGATTGGCGAATCGTCTTGAAGTTCGTCAGCATGCCGCCGAGCCAACGATGGCTGACGTGTGGCATGCTGCAACGCTGTGCGCTCTCGCTGACGGCCGTCCGCGCTGCGCGCTTAGAGCCGACAAACAACACCGTGCCGCCATCTGCAACGATTTTGCGAATGAATTCGAGCGCCTCGAGATACAGCGGTAGCGTCTGCTCGAGATTAATAATGTGGATTTGGTTGCGTTCCCCGAAAATATACGGCGCCATTTTCGGGTTCCAGAAGCGGGTTTGGTGCCCAAAGTGCACGCCCGCTTCCAACATCCGGCGCATTGACACGTCGGCCATCGAGAGCTCCTTTGTGGGGTTATTCCTCCACGCGCCCCCGCAAGCGACCGCGCCCGATAACGGGCAACGGCACCCAGCTGCGGGTGTAGAGCGCGTGTGTGGCGTTAATTGCCTATACGGCGCGCGCTTTATACCATACGCGCCCTACGGCAACAATCGCGCGCAAGCGACGTCAGCACGTGACAGCGCCTCGATGTCGAGCAGATCTAGACCCCCCGCTAGGGCAAGCTGAATCATGAACGCCACGATCAAGGACGCCGCCGAACAGGACAAGATGCGCGTCGCCGGACGCCTCGCTGCCGACGTGCTCGACATGATCGGCGAGCACGTCGTCGCAGGCGTCACGACCGCCGAGCTCGACGCGATTTGCCACCGTTTCATCGTCGAGGAGCAACAGGCCATACCGGCACCGCTGAATTACCGGGGATTCCCGAAGTCGATCTGCACGTCGGCCAATCATGTCGTCTGTCACGGTATCCCCGGCGACCGCGTGCTGAAGAACGGCGACGCGCTGAACATCGACATCACGGTCATCAAGGATGGCTACCACGGCGATACGAGCCGGATGTTCTTCGTCGGCAAGCCGGGCGTCATGGCCGAGCGGCTCGCGGCGGTCTGCTACGAGGGCATGTGGCGCGGTATCGAGCAGATCCGAGCCGGCGCGCGGCTAGGCGACATCGGCTGCGCCGTTCAAACCCACGTCGAGAAGCACCGCTTCTCGGTCGTGCGCGAGTACTGTGGCCACGGCATCGGGCGCGAGTTTCACGAGGATCCACAGGTCTTGCACTACGGCAGACCCGCGACCGGCTTCGAGCTCGAGGCCGGCATGACGATCACGGTAGAACCGATGATCAACGCCGGGAAACGTCACGTTAAGTTGCTCAACGACGGCTGGACCGTCGTCACGAAGGATCACTCGTTGTCCGCGCAGTGGGAGCACACGGTACTCGTGACCGAATCGGGATTCGAGGTGCTGACGCTTGGCGCCGCGGATCGCGGAGCGCAGGCATGAATAAGCGCGCAGCCGTCGATGAGCTGATCGACGTTGCGGCGCTGTCGGCCACCCTGGCCGACGAGTCGGCACGGATCGCCGCGTTCCGGACGGCGCTCAGCGAGGCAAACGGCGCGCTCGCAGAACGTTTTCACGCCAACGATCCCGTCGACTCGCTCGTCTACGCACAGGCAGCCGTCATCGATGCCGTCATTCTGTGCGCATGGCGGCACTTCGCCGCTAGCGATCTTGATCGCATTGCGCTCGTTGCCGTCGGCGGCTACGGCCGCGGCGAGCTGCACCCGCATTCGGACATCGATCTGATGGTGCTACTCGACAGCGCAGGTGAGCCTGCGCTCGATGAGACGATCGGCCGGTTCCTGACGTTTCTGTGGGACATTGGGCTCGAGGTCGGCCATTCGGTGCGCACGCTGCACGACTGCGAGACCGAGGCGGGCCGCGACGTGACGGTTGTCACGACGTTGATGGAGACGCGGCTGCTCGCGGGCCCGCAACACTTGTTCGACGCAATGCACGAGCGCATCGGCGCCGACCGAATCTGGAACTCGGCCGATTTCTTTGCCGCCAAGCTTGCCGAGCAAACGGCGCGCCATCACCGCTATCACGACACCGCGTACAACCTCGAGCCCAACGTCAAAGGCAGCCCGGGCGGGCTGCGCGATATCCAGATGATCGGTTGGATCGCGCAACGCCATCTCGGCACGGCGACGTTGGACGGCCTCGTGACCCACGGCTACCTGACGCAAAACCAGCTGCAAATCTTGCGCACCGGCCGCAGCTTCCTGTGGCGCATTCGCTTCGCGCTGCATCTTCTCGTCGGCCGCCGCGAGGACCGAATACTGTTCGATCATCAGCTGAAGCTCGCGAAAAGCCTCGGCTACGAGGATGCGACGTACACGTTGGGCGTCGAGCAGCTAATGCAGCGTTACTACCGCACCGTCATGGAGGTCAGCCGACTCAACGAGATGCTGCTGCAGTTGTTCGAAGAGGCGATTCTCGGCGATCCCGACGCTCAGGCGACGCCGCTAGGTCCGCGATTTCAAGAGCGTGGCGGCTATCTCGAAGCCACCGACGAGCACGTGTTCGTGCAAGAGCCTTCGGCGCTGCTCGAGATCTTTGTGCTGCTCGAGCAGCATCTCGAGCTCAAGGGCGTCAACGCGCGAACGATCGCATTGATCAAGCAGCACCTGTGGCTCATCGACGAGGAATTTCGTCAGAACCCACGCCATCACCGCCTGTTCCTGAAAATCTTACAGGCACCGCAAGGCGTAACGCGCACGTTGCGGCGGATGAACACCTACGGCGTGCTGGGGCTCTACATCCCGGCTTTCGGCCGCATTGTCGGACGCATGCAGTACGACCTATTTCACGCGTACACGGTCGACGCGCATACGCTGTTCGTCGTCGAGAACCTGCGGCGCTTCTCGCTGTCCAGGTTCGACGACGAGCTACCGACGTGCAGCCGTGTCATGCAATCGTTACCGAAACCTGAGATCGCCTATCTCGCCGGGCTCTTTCACGACATCGCCAAGGGCCGCGGCGGCGATCACTCCGAGCTCGGCAGCGTCGATGCCGAGGCGTTTTGCCTCGAGCACGGCATGAGCCGCTACGACGCACGGCTCGTCGCGTGGCTCGTCAAGCATCATCTGACGCTGTCGGTCACGGCGCAAAAGAAAGACATCAACGATCCGCGAATCGTCAACGAGTTCGCAGAGATCGTCGGCGACGATGCGCATCTAGCATATTTGTACGTGCTGACGGTCGCCGACGTTCGCGGCACGAATCCGAAGCTCTGGAACTCGTGGAAGGACACGTTGTTCTGGGAGCTATTCGAGCTGACGAAGCGCGCATTGCGGCGGGGACTTACCAATCCGATCGACGCAGACGAGCTGATCGTCGAGACGCAGCGCGAGACCGAGAGCCTACTGCGGCGCAGCGACGCCGAGCGCGACAGCTGGGAGACGATTTGGGCGAACTTCACCGACGATTACTTTCTTCGCCATCGTCCCGAGGAGATCGCCTGGCACACGCTCGTGCTGGTTGCAGCTGAGAATCCCGATGAACTCGTCATCGACGTTAGCGCCGCAGTCGCCGACGGCCTGACGGCGATCATGATCCATGCGCCGACCGACACGCAGACGTTCGTGCGCACGACGGCGGTGCTTGCCGAGCTCGGCTTGACGGTCGTCGATGCGCGCATCGAGCCGCTGTCGAACGCGTTCGATCTCTATACGTTCTACGTGCTCGAGTACGACGGCACGCCAATCGTCGAGCAGCGACGCCTCAACGAGATTAGCGCGCGCCTGGCCCGTAGCCTCTCCGGCGATCGCGGTAAAAAGTTGCAGGTCACACGCCGTGCGCCGCGGCAGGTCCGAATGTTCTCGACGCCGTTACAGATCAACCTATCCCAGGATCCGGCGCGGCCGCGCACCGTACTCGAGCTCGTCGCGGGTGACCGGCCGGGATTGCTGTTTCAAGTCGGCAAGATTTTCGAAGACCTAGACATCCAGCTGCAGAATGCCAAGATCTCGACGCTCGGCGAGCGAGCCGAGGACGTTTTCTTTATTGCAAGCGCCGCAAACGAACCGCTAGACGAAGACGCATGCGAGCGCTTGCAGCGGGCGTTAGAAGCTGAGCTCGTCGACGCTCAGGCCGCTTAGCAGCAATTAAGGAGCAATGATGACCGACCTCAGCGACATCATCGAAACCGCATGGAACGATCGCGCGAGCTTGAGCCCGCGAAACGCGTCGTCGGAAGTTCGCGATGCGATCGACCAAAGCATTGCCGGTCTCGACGACGGCACGCTACGCATTGCCGAGCGCGACGGCGACAGCTCCAACTGGCACGTTAACGAATGGTTGAAAAAATCCGTGCTGCTGTATTTCCGAATTCACGACAACGCCGCAATCGATGCCGGCTATACCAAGTTCTACGACAAGGTGCCGCTTAAATACGCGAGCTTCGATGCAGCCGCGCTCGCGGCCAGCGGAACGCGTGTCGTGCCCGATGCGATCGTCCGCCGTGGCGCCTACGTCGCACGCGACGTCGTGCTGATGCCGTCCTACGTCAACATCGGCGCATTCATCGACGAGGGCAGCATGATCGACACGTGGGCCACGGTCGGCAGCTGCGCGCAGATCGGCAAACGCGTGCACCTGTCCGGCGGTGCGGGCATCGGCGGCGTGCTCGAGCCCCTGCAGGCCGCACCTACGATCATCGAGGACGACTGCTTCATCGGCGCGCGTTCGGAGGTGGTCGAAGGCGTGATCGTCGAGCGCGGCTCAGTTTTAGCGATGGGCGTGTACCTGAGCCAGAGCACGCGCATCTACGACCGTGAAACCGGCGAGATCTCGATCGGCCGTGTGCCCGCAGGCTCAGTCGTCGTGCCCGGCAGCCTACCGGCCAAGGA
>JAHEEN010000084.1 GCA_024640685.1 Rhodospirillaceae bacterium | reverse complement strand
CTCCACACGATCAGGGAAATGTCGGCTGAGCTTGTCTCGGAGAACGTGCCGGCTCGTCACCAGAAATAGTCTATTGTCGCGCTCGAAATAAAAGCCACTCGCTCCAGTTAGCTGGTCGGTACCATGGAAAGTGGTAACCCGCGCTGTCGTGAGCAGGAGGGGCTCGATCATTAGCTCACAGTCATGCGTGCAGAATCAATGAAGTATGCAATTAATGCGTACCTTTATATACGGTCTATTATAGTCCCGCTCGCGACCGTCTCTATGGCTGCAAGCCTCGGCAGCGATGACGAGGCAATCTACCGGGTTAGCGTTGACGTCGGTGCCCCCGTAGCATGCACGCGTACGGACGTACCGGCGAGTCGACGGCCGTGCGCGTGTCAGTCAGAGATTCTCGATGCGCTCTAGGAGCAAGGTCACGCACTTCTGGGTCGCATCGTCATATCTCTTTCGTTCTTCAGCATTCGCGGCCTCAGCGCCACTCTGATTTAGCGCGATAACTGACAGTGCCATGCTTATGGACGATAGCTCCTCGGCTATTCGCTCGGATTCTGGGTTTTCAACTGACACGAAGTCCTCCTTGCCACGGCTTCATTACTGGTGCTAATCAGCGAGGAATTGTAGCGCCGGCATCATTGGCTATGCTCGGCTGTTCGACGATACGGGCTCAGCTCCGTCGTAGCCTCGCAATGTTTTGAACGATATGAGTTTCTGGCTCCCCTCGTCCCAGAGCACTAGGCGTAAGCCGCGTATGCTGTCCCAAAGGGTGACCCGGCCAACACTGCGAAGCTCGCCATGATCCCGGAGCACCTCGGGAAGTCGATAAAAAGGGATTCGGCTCGAGAGGTGGTGCACATGATGCAGACCGATGTTCGCTGTCATCCATCGTAGTATCTTAGGCAGATCGTAGTGCGAGCTCCCATAAAGAGCTGCCTCTCGGGCAGACCAGTTCTCCCCCTGGGCCCAATGAGTTTGCTCGAACTGGTGTTGTACATAGAATAGCCAGACGCCTACGCCTCCAGCCAACAGCACAAGCGGCACATGTATCAGAAAAAATGGTGCCATACCCGCTACTGATATCATGACGACGACCACGGCCAGGATAACTGTGTTGGTGCCCATCGTGCTGAGCCACGGCCGCCAACCATCTCGCATGAAGCCGACGGGAATTCTGTTCTGCAGCACAAATAAATACAGTGGTCCGACGCCAAACATGACAACTGGATGCCTGTAGAGCCTGTACCGTAGTCGCCCCCACCGAGATCGTGCCAAGTACTCTGAGACCGTCAGAGTCAACACGTCACCGATTCCGCGTCGATCCAGATTACCGGCGCTCGCGTGATGTATCGCGTGACTCCGGCGCCATTGGTAGTAAGGCGTGAACGTCAGGATGCCTATGGTACGGCCGACCCAGTCATTCGCTCGTCGACGCGGAAAAAACGAACCGTGGCCGCAGTCGTGCTGAATCATGAAGAGTCGCGCGAGAAAGCCGGCGCCGGGGAGTAAAACGAGCATATAGAGCCAGGTGTGACCCGTTTCGACGGCCAGCAGCAGCAACATCCAACATAGCCCAAAGGCGACCGAGGTAATCGCGAGTTCCCAAATCGCGCGTATCGGTTGTGCTGCGCGATATCCGCGAAGAATTCGCGTCCACTGGTCTGCTGTCGGTCGCTGGTTCGGTGCCTGCTCGAGCACCGGATTGGATTCGGAACGCCGTATCGAGCGCGGTTTAACTGGCATTGGTCGGCTGGTCTGAGCGAGGCGGTTTGCGAGCCGTCGCTTTAGCGTTGACGGGAAACGCAGTTGTCATCGCGCTTCAAATAGGGACGATTACACGTCCAGTCGTTACCAGAGGAATTGATGTGCGCGTTATGTGGCACTTCGATTCGCACACAAGCGTCTGCCGACGCTCGATATCCGCGCGCGCATCTCCAGCCGAGATAGGAAGTGTGCACGAGATAGCCGTTGTTCGGGACCTTGATCGCATTACATTCCAGTCCTACTTGACGATAGCCTCTTTCACAGTCCCACCCAAGACCGTACGACGAGTTCGTCGGGTAGCCGTTCTGGGGAATCTCGATGGCAGCACACTGATCGCCCGATGCGCGATAGCCGCGGTCACATTCCCAGGGGTCGCGCGCAGCCGACTCGGACAAAAACGCGTTCTCGGGTACGGGAATTCGAATACACTCATTGCCGGTGGCTTCGTAACCGCGATCGCATCTCCAGCCCATGACGGAATCGACGAGATAGCCGTTTACCGGGATGACAATGGCGACGCAGCCGTCCGCTTCGTTTCGATAGCCAAAGTGACACGCCCAACCGCTACCGTAGTCCTGGGCATAAGCGTTCTCAGGGACAGCCATTGACCGTTCCTGGGCCGACAGAACTGTCGTCATCAGCAGAACCAATATCGGGAGAATGCAGGTAACAGCACGGACTCGCCAGGGACAGTTCAGCATAAGCGTTGCTCCAGAGTGCATAGCACCGACTTGACATTGGTAATCGATGTCACCGGAGTCGTTGCTGTGGAGAAACCGGCCCAGGAGAGGACTTTGGGGATAAGAATCTCAACCAAGAGTATACAGAGTATTCATCCGGGAACGCGACAAACGTGACACATGGTCATGAGGCGAACGCCGAGTATATTTTTCTTGCTTTCCGGGAACTTGTGGCGAAGAATGACCAGATAATCTAGCCCTTCTGGCTGCCTCGCCAAATCAGCTGCCTAGCCCCTGGGCATGCGATCCAGACACCCACTCGAGCTGATTATTCGGTTCCCGTTGCGCCCGATTTGCGCGCGGTATTGTTGATATGGAGGCCCGACATGGCTATCGGTACTGTCAAGTTCTTTAACGCAACGAAAGGTTTTGGGTTCATTCAGCCGGAGGACGGCGGCAAGGATGTATTTGTCCACGTGAGTGCGGTCGACGCCGCAGGCATGGATACGCTGCGGGAAGGACAGCGTGTGCAGTATGAGATCGTCACCGAACGTGGAAAGCAGGCGGCCGGCAATCTTAAAGCGATGTAAGGGCCAGATCATGACGACGAAACTTTATATCGGCAACCTTCCGTTGTCGGCGACCGAGGCGGATCTTCAGTTGAAGTTCGGTAGGTTCGGTACAGTGGAATCTGCGACTATTGTTACGGACGCAAAGACTGGCCGCCGCACCCGATATGGATTGGTCGATATGGCCAGTGAAGATGAGGCGCGGACAGCGATTAGTCGGCTCAATATGACTCAATACGAAGATGCGGTTATGTCTGTCAGCATAGCGCGGGCGAACAATATCGACGCGGTTCCGAGGAGGATCTGACGTCGAACGAGGTGTGCCTAGATGGTGAGGCGTCAACTACGGTTTGATGATACTTGTGAAATCGTCGGGATCAAGAACGACGTTTCGGTGACTGGGGAGATCCTCAAGTTTCGGGAAAAGGACATCATCATTGCAACGATCAAGCGATCTGCGAAAGTGACACTACGTTGGAATGAACACGCACAACTCTATATCGGCTCATTGGGAGGCGTGGAGTTTCGCTCTTCCGGCCCAAAGTCGCACGAGTACAGGGCGTACTGATTGCGCCAGGACATTGAGGGCGAATACGGTCAGCGGGCGCAATTCACGTTGCTGAATCTCAGAGAATGAGCTATCTGATTCGGTAAATTGTAGCTTTGAGCCGAGCATAGCCTCAGGCCGGAGGCAAGCTCTGGCGCAACCTTCGGGGCGTTGCTTCGCCTCCAAACGCCGAGCTTCCGACGCCTGTTTGACTGCTGATCGTTATCTGTAGCCGCTGCCGTGAGAAGACACGCTCTCCTATTGGCAAGTCAGCAGGTTGCAGTTCCCCTAATGGAGGTTTGCGGTACTCAAGGTCCTACTGAGGCTCGATTGGGAACAGAGAGACATATTGCGTCGTTACCGGCTGGTCTGGTGGTACGGCCGCAGGAGCAGGTTCACCATATGGTCCGAGCGAGCGGATGTATCGGTAGATGGCCCGTGCATCTGCTTCTGACATCCGATTGACGTTCATCCAAGGCCGAAACGGGTGCCGGGTGTTAACGCCGTGACAGAGTCAAGCCCCCTCTCGGTCGCGGCTATGCCGTATTGTTCTATCCCGGATTCTACCTGATCGGCAGCGAATATCGCCCATTTACAAGGCACTGCTTCAGCTCGCTTCCGGGTGTTGTGCGAAGTCTAGCCTGGGAGCGAGCGCACGATCGCGTTTGAGGAGGCGGTCAGTCGCTCGACTGGCGCGCGTCGGGCACGTGTCATAGCGGGGCAGGGGCCGGACTTCTCTATCCAAACAGTTAGCGTTGATTGCCCGGAAATCTGCGGGGCAATGCCTGCCAGGGCCAAGAAGGAACGCTGAGACTCCGAATCATTGTATGACCGGGTACGAGTCTCTGCAGGGCAAGTCGTTTAAGATTGGCGGCCGCAGAGGTCAGCTAGACATGAGACTAGCTCAGAATCTTCCCAGGAGAAGTCGATATGGTGAAAGCCGAGCCCAAAGCGCCCGAACCGCATGTGCACGGGCCTGATTGTGGTCACAACCAAGGCCGTGTGCCGCAGGAGCCATTTCGGCACGCTGAACCTAAGTGTGGCCGTAATGATCCCTGTACTTGTGGCAGCGGCAAAAAATACAAAAAGTGCCATGGCGCCAGTAGCTGACGCCCATTGCGAATGAGCACAGACGGAGCTGAGAAAGTCAGCATTTTCGTGGATGTGCAAAATATCTACAACACTTGTCGTCAGACCTATAGCCGCAACTTCGACTACAACAAGTTTTGGGCCAAGGTCACTAGTGGACGAGAGGTCGTGAGTGCGTATGCCTACGCTACTGATCGCGGTGATGAAAAACAGCAGCAGTTCCAGACAATATTGCGTGCCATCGGTTTTACAGTATTGCTAAAACCGTTTGTGCAACGTTCCGATGGTTCGAGCAAAGGGGATTGGGATGTTGGCATAGCACTGGATGTTTATGAATCCGCGCCGCACTGCGACACGGTGGTGTTGGCCTCTGGTGACGGCGACTTTGAGATTCTTCTGCGGCGCATCGGTGAGCGCTTCAAAACTCGTACAGAGGTTTATGGTGTTTTTCCGTTAACGGCAGCAGCGTTAAGAGTAGCGGCGGATAGATTTGTAGCGATTGAAAAGAGTCTGCTGTTGTAACCAAGCCTGCCGTACTCAGACATGCGCCTGCCCAATGGAATCAGACAAATAGGCAGGCTCTGACGAAATTCTGCCGGGGCTCCGTGCCCAACTTCGTATTAAGAGTAATGGTCGCCAGGCTGAGTAGGGCCTGATCTACAGCTGGCCGATCGCCGACGCGGGCGAAACCTGAATCGCCCCGGGTTCTCCGGAGAGTTTTTGGTTTGAGTCAGGCAGCCATTGCCTGATCTCGGTTCTGATAATACATCGCCTCGAATTCAGCCGGCGGTATATCACCAATCGGTTCGAGCAGACGGCGTTTTTTAACTAATCGGGAGCACTGGCCGTCGTCGTCACGTTGATTTATCTGGCAATCCAGACACGGGATGGCAATAGAGCGACGAAGGTTGCGACTATCCAGTCAGCATTGGACTCTGAAATGCACGTATCGTCGGTATTCGCAGCGTATGCCGATACGTGGGATAAGGTGGTTACTTACGGAGAGTTGCGCCCCACTCTTGTAGCTTCTAGCGCAAGCTTAAGCGGTTGATATTATTGGTCGGGGTGAGAGGATTTGAACCTCCGGCCCCTGCCTCCCGAAGACAGTGCTCTACCAGGCTGAGCTACACCCCGATTGTTTAAAAAAACGCAGCAGAATCAATCATATAAGAGACAGCTTCGGGAGAGCTGCCTTCGGTCTTGATTCTGTCTGCGTGACTTTTGCGTGACTTATCCGAAGTACCGTTTTGAGCCCCGGCTGGCAGACCCGTTCGGCCGCCTCGATGAGGCGGGCCACGTCCGGCGCCGAGTAGTGCGTCGTTATACGCCCTGATCGGTGCCCCAGCAAGTCCTGCTGGTCCTCGAACGCCACTCCCGCGGCCCGCAGACGGTGCCCAAACGTGTGCTTCAAATCGTGCACCCGGACCTGGGGCAGTCCAACCCGCTGGCGGGCTTTCCTCCAGGCCATCGTCATCACCCGACTGAGGCGATGCCCCTCATACGTAAAGACGTATTTCGAGTGCTGTCGCATTCTATTGCCCTCACCGAGTAGACGTCGACCGGCCTAGTGAACGTGGCGGCAGCGGTCTTGTGCCGATACCGCGATGTCTTGTCCGAAAAGGCCGGCGCGCCGAGCGGCCTGGGTGCAACCGGAGTCGGGCTTCGGCGGACACGGCGCCCGTTTACTAAGATGCCGCGGGCTCGGCGGGTAGGCGTCGACCGTGGCCGTCACCGCGGGCGCCTCCGCTGATGCAGATTACTGTGGTGGCATACCGATCTTCACGCAAACCAAAGACAGCTTGATGTACGAAGCGACGGTCGGTGGTCAACAGTTCGTTTTGGAGACGGCCAACTAGCCGACTGATTTGTTTGGGCCAGCGACGTCATGTCCCCGTACGTCGCGGGGAACCATGCGACGGCGCACGGGCCGCTCCTCGTCGAGGTTCCCCTTGGCCTTTCCTTGAGCTGGCCGACCGCACTCTAGCGGCCGGTGCGCGTGAAGGGTTGAAGCCCAAGCGCGTGGCATAGAGGGCGGCGGCTCGACGCAGGCTTCGACTGTTCCGGCGTAAACGCACTGGGTTCAGACAAAGTCGGGTAGTGGTTACAATATGCACCTCAGGCCCTCCCGCGCGGGGCAGCCTTGAATCGACAAGGTTCCGATTGCCGTGGCTGCGAGCCGCTGGAGTAACGATGAAGCAAGGAGCACGACATGCTAGTGGTGAATAGAATCTCAGTTACGTTGTGTCTCGCGATCGCCGCGACCGGCTGCGCGAGCAACAATATCCGCTCCGACTACGATCGCGCTACGGACTGGTCTCAGTACGAAACCTACAATTTTTTTTCGGACGCCGGGCCCGATGGCACACAGTATAGAAGTTTCTTCACGACCTACATGATCGATGCGATCACGCAGGAGATGGAGAGTCGCGGCTACACGAAGTCCGATGATCCCGATTTGCTCGTCAACTTCAATGCGAGTCTGGAAGACCGCACCCAGGTCACGACTTCACCCGGGCCGTCGGTCGGCATGTACTACGGCTACCGCAGAGGATACTACTCACCATGGGCCAGTTACGGGTTCGCAGCGGAAACGACGGTCTCGCAGTACACCGAGGGCACCTTCAATATCGATATCGTCGATGCGCGAAGACAGCAGTTAGTCTGGGAGGCGGTCGGCGTCGGGCGCGTGAGCCAGCGTGACTTGGAGGAGATGGAGCAGCGCGTCCGGGAAGGAGTCCCGCTATACTTCGAAAACTTCCCATTCCGGGCCGGTCAGGCTGCGCCCGTCACGCCGCAGAATTAACTATTGCGCAATTTCGCAATTCGCAACGAGCTTCGTGCCCATCAAAGGAGACAGATCATGCGTAAGTTAGTGGCCATCGCCTGTGCGGTGCTGACGAGCATGGCCGTCGAGGCTCAAGGTCCGCCGACACCGGGCGAGCTCGAAGAGACGTTCGAGATGATGCGCGAGTTCATGTCTACGGAGCGCGAGACGATGCTCGAATCGGATCTTCGTCTCACGCGGGCGGAGCGCCGTGCGTTCTGGCCGCTTTACGAGAAATACCGCGCCGAGATTGCAACGGCGCAGGATCGTCTCGGCCAGCTTCTCGCCGAGTTCGCAGAAAACTACGCCGATCCTAGCGATGAGCAGGTTGGTCGGTTCGTCGACGAGTACTTCGCGATCGAGCAGCGCATGTTGGAGATTCGTGTGGCGTATCTACCGGCGTTCCGCGAAATCCTACCCGCGCAAAAGGTTGCGCGTTTCGTGCAGATCGAGAGCAAAGTCGACGGCATCGCGCGGCTCCCGCTGATCATGGACACGCCATTGATCGGTGATCGAGAGTAAGTCGTGGGTTGCTGAATGAGCCGACGCACGAACCGACACAGCGCCGAGTGACCCGAGCCGCTCCGCTAGTTCGAGCCGCCGAGCCGAGCACCCGGCAGGCGCCGGTTACGGTCCGTTGAAACCGTTGTGAAAACCGACTGCGCCTCAGAGCAGCCAGTCAACAGGCAGGAGCCGCAATATTGCCACGGCCGCCCGGGTGCCAGGACCCACGTACGGTTCCGTATCGTAGGAGACGAGAGTGCCATCTTCGATGCTGCTCCACTGAAGCGACTTGCCGCCGGTTGCGGTATCGATCAATTCAACCCTGAAGGCCACTTCCTCGATGCCCTGTTCGAATTGCTGCGCAAGCAAACCGGCAACGTCTCGCTGCTCGAATACGAGTCCGATTTCCGTATTGAGAAACAGCGAGCGCTGGTCATAGTTGAATGATCCGACGAACATCTTACGTCGGTCGAAGATCATCGTCTTTGCATGGAGGCTCGACTTCTCGAGGTTCGGTAGCTAGGTAAACGACTTTCTTTGATCAACCCGCAGATGCTCATCGAGCTCGTAGAGGTCTACGCCGCAGGCGAGCAACGTCTCCCGATCTTTACTGTAGCCGGCATGAACAGCGACGAACCGGGCAGTGACCTGCTTCGAACGAACGGCTGTGAATCGCGCGGTTCACACTTAAGTGCGGACTTGCAAACCGGACAAGTTACGTACCCTGATTCGGGCCTTTCTCCGGGCGCCGCCCATCATTCGCCTTATAGGTGGAGTACAGGGTTTTTAGGTCCGGCTCACATGGCTCGCTACGGTGAGTCTTGGCGGCTAGCTAGCTAACTGACCAGCTCAATTTGATCCCAGTCACCATCGACACACTCCAGCAGCGAACTCACTGCTTTGCTTTTGCTGCGATAATTTTGGACATCCGCGTCCCAACGATCCTTTACCGATTCATGCAAAGGACCGGAGATTGTGCGAATAAATAGCCTCCGTGCCAGATATATACCCTTGCGTTCGTTATGTTGTTTGTCCGTTGGGTCGGGTTTGAGGTTGTCGACGAAATGCGCCTCAAACTCCAAGCCGACATTGGACGCTTCTTTCAGCATCCACTGGCTTGCACAGTGGCTCAGACCGACTTCATCATAGCCACCGCCGATGTCGGAATGGACACCGGCAAACCAAACCTGTTGTAGATCAAGACCTGGCTTTGGGCTCCACAGCGTTGGGCTGAAATCCTCTCGATTCTCATCGATTGCAACGGCGTGGCGCGCATGTTTAACGATCTTGCTAGGTTCGGTGTCGTGAAACAAGAATTCACGTTCACCCAATGTGCCCCAGAAGGGGACGGGCACACCCAGAGCGCCAACTGTGTCCCACACTCCAACAAACTCTATTGGTGTAATGTTCGCCACGGCGAAGTCCTGCCTGAAATTGACGGCCCGATCTTCGTCGGGGCTACTGGCCGCTGAGCGCATTCTGTAGAGCCGATAAGCTGACGGGATTCGGCTTGCATGCTCTCGTTTTAGCAGTCCGCAATTGCGAATGAACCCGGCCAGCGATCGAGCAGTGTATGCACCCCGACTAAACCCGAAGAGGTACAGTTCGTCATTAGGATTGTAGTTGTGTACAAGGAACCGATAGCAATCCATGATGTTTTTATCGATTCCTGCGCCAGTAATTCCGCCGGCAATTGTCTTTCTATCTGTACCGACACCCCAGTCGTAGAATGCGACTTGCTCAATTCCGTCGGAGACTGGACAAACTGCGCGAGCCATCTGTAGCACGTTTGTCGCATCCCCTCTCTCCGGCGAGTTCCACGTACCGTCTGCGAATATTGCGATTCTTTTCATCTCTTCGATCCTGTACGGCTGTTTATCTGGTTTTCTTGTCTTTTTCGATCGTCGTTAGCACCTTGAGTGCACTTGGAAGACCGACTACGGCTGCGGAAAAGAACATCATGGTTGAGTTAGCCGGAACGAGACTCAGCTGTTCTGGTTCGTGACCTACGCTGGAGAATCAGTACATAGAGAGGCGAGTATCATTGTTCTACGTCACGTTGGCGCAATGCCATGTGTCTGGGCCTCGTGCGAGGCATCCGTCGCATATATAAGACTATCATATAGAGAGCAACGACTTGGCATAGAAGCCATAGGTGCAGAGCCTTTAGAAAAATGTCAATACAATAAATACGCTACACGACAGCGGCGCTGAGACCCTCGGTAGATTGGGCATCAGACCAACCAAACGCAGTGCTTTCATCGTCTGGTGCTCGACTGATCAGTGTGTGCAAGAAATTGCGAAGACCACTGTATGTTTTTTCATTGCTCGAGATCTGTCGTTATGGCGACAGATCTCGAGTGATTCGATGTGCTGACGGATTGTTGGTACGGTGTGAGAAGGGAACGGGGGAAGTTCGCCTTCGATTAATGCCGGTCGCCAACTCTCAACAAGGAGCCGAAGAAAAATGAAAGTCGTCAAAGTCATCGCCAGCGTTACGGTTGCAATGCTCGTCGGAACCGGGAGCGTTGCTCAGGAAGGACCATTAACGGGTCCGCTGCTCGAGGACGAGGAGGCATTCTTGCTGACCGTCTACCTCAAGCACGACCAGAAGTTGAACATCACCGAGATCAACGCACGCGCCGAGCAATACGGGCTCGACGATATATTCCCGCCGGAGGGTGTGGAGATCGTCGACCACTATGTCTTCATGGGCCTCGGTCAGGTCATCGTGCTAAGGGTGCCGCCCAACCGACTGCGGATGGTCAATATCGCGCTAGAACGCGGTGCGTGGGGCGCGTATCAGACCGAGTTTTACGTCACCTACGACCTTGCCGCCGCGAGAATCTATCAGCAGGAGTCCGGGCAGTAGCGCGATTGCGAGGAAACTTGTCAGCGGACCCGGAGTCGAATAGCGTGTTGTATCGAGTTTTCACTGGGGGAGCGTGGCTCTAGCGCCAGGCCCAAAGTTCAATTCAAGTTACGGAGATGTATCTGATGACGAGACCAATCTTCGCGGCCGCGCTGGTGCTGCTTGGCATTGTGTTGACGACGGGCGCTATCGCGCAGAGCACGCGGACGCCGGAGCAACTGGCACAAGGCGCGATCAACACGCGTAAATCTGTCGTTCGGCTGTTTGCGTTCAACATGGCACCGATCAACGCAATGGCTCGAGGAAACAGAGAGTTCGACGCCGCGCTCGTCGAGCGCAATGCACGGCGCATCGCCGCCCTGGCACCGATGTTGCCGGAAACGTTTGCGGCCATGGATACGCGCGAGTTCAATCTCGAGACCGAGGCATTGCCGGTGGTCTGGGACGAGTTCGACGAGTTCCAGCAGAGAGCCAACAACCTGATTCAAGGCGTGACCGAGCTGGCGGAGGTCGCGGCCGCCGGCAACCAGATGGAGACCATTCGCACCGCCGGTGCTATCGGTCGCACCTATTGCGGCGGCTGCCACGAGATGTTCCGCGAGCAGAACTGAGGCGGTGTCAGTTTGATGTGGCCTGGCCTTGGCCGCGCAGAAAGAATGCGGCCAGGGCCAGCCTATCTTCTTCGGTCAACGGGCCGGTATTGAACTCGATGACCGGCTCCATCTCGCCGCCGACGTACTCGTCGTCGGGCTTCAGGCCGAGAAACAGGAAGAACGCGAAATCCTGTTCGCTCCAGCCCTCGAAAACGTCGGCGTTGATCGCCGAGGCTTCGCCTTCGACGAGCTCCGCGCCAGCGAACTCCCGGCTCGAGTCCGGGATGCCGAGCCAATTCCTCGGCGTATGGCACTCGCCGCAATGGCCGAGATCGCGGGCTAAGTAGGCGCCGCGCGCGATCTGCGGATCGGAAGGCGGCGCAGGCGCCGTCGTCAGTAGATCGGCCAGCCGGTTCCATCCAGGCATCGCCAGCCGTCCGAGCCAGGCGGGAAAAGCCAACGCATGACCGGCCGTTGTGCGGTTGACCGGAGGTTGGTCCAGCAGCCAGGCCGCGATGTCTCTGGCATCCCTGTCGGTCATGCCGCGGTAGGAGCGGTAAGGGAACGCGGGAAAGTAAGTGTGTCCGTCGGGGCTGCGGCCGAATCTAATCGCGCCGACGAGTTCATCCACGCTCCAGCCGCCGATGCCGGTTTCTGGATCAGGCGTGATATTCGGGACGACAAACGTTCCGAACGGTGAGTGCAGCTCCCTGCCGCCGCTGAGTGCGGGAGCCGCGTCCTCATCGATATGGCAACTGATGCAGCCGGCCGCCTGCACGAGGTAGGCGCCGCGTTGGACGTCCGGTGAGGTTGTCGACGTCGAGGGCGCGGGAACGCGTAATGGCCATACGATCGACAGCGCGAGAGCAACGAACGTAAATGCGACGGCGGCAGCTTGCTTCATTTCGTTACAACGTCCGCCTTGCCCTAGTCGAACGCCCGCTCGACGCCGTTGCGTCCGGTCACGGTGCGAACTAAGCAGCCGTTCTCGCCGTCCTTGAGTTGGTGGCAGCGCACGCGGATCGTGTCGCCGACGACGATGTCCTCTTGCTCCCAGCCGAAGCTCTGCACATGCGCGACGCTACCGCCCTCGAGCGCCCAGACGTTCGGCTCGCCGGCCGTGCCTTCGACCTCGAGATAGATCCATGTGTGCGGATTGGCCCAACGGATCCGCTG
>JAHEEN010000083.1 GCA_024640685.1 Rhodospirillaceae bacterium | reverse complement strand
GACTTCGTCGATGTTGCATTGGCGGCGCAGCAAGCGCTCGGTGCCGTCGATGAGCCTTCGGAGCTGCTGCTGGCGCTCGACAACCGCGTGCAGCACATCCTCGTCGACGAGTTCCAAGACACGTCGCATTCGCAGTTGCGGCTGTTGCAGTTACTAATATCGGGATGGGAGCGCGGCGACGGCAGGACAGTCTTTCTCGTCGGCGATCCGATGCAATCGATTTATCGTTTCCGGCACGCCGATATGAGCCTCTTTCTAAAGGTCTGGGCCAATGGCCTCGAGCCAATCGACATTGAAACGCTGTCGCTGTCCAGTAATTTTCGCAGCGCTCCGGCCGTCGTCGGCTGGGTCAACGGGGCGTTCGCAAAAATCTTTCCCCCGGCGGACGACATCGGTGCCGGTGCGGCAGCATTCCGTGCATGTAGCGCAACGCGACAGCGTGGAGCCGGCCATGCCGTCAGCTGGCACGTGCTGCACGAAGCGGTATCGGAGTCCGAGATCGATAGGGTGACGGCAATCCTCGAGCGCGAAGTTCGCGACAATCCCTCGCAGTCCATCGCAGTGCTGGTGCGCAGCCGCGGTCACCTGCACGGGTTACAGGTGGCCCTGCACAACGTTGGTCTCGCAGCGCGCGCTGTCGAGCTCGAGGCACTGCGGCACCAGCAGATCATTCAGGACTTGCTTGCGCTCGCGCGAGCAATGGCGCATTCGGGTGACCGGAGCGCCTGGCTAGGCATGCTTCGCACGCCATGGTGCGGGGTGACCTGGCGGGACCTGCTCGTCGTTGCCGAGCACTCGCGCAACCGTACGGTATGGATGGCGATCAACGATGAGACGGCGCTCGCGGATGTCTCCTCTGACGGCCGTGCCCGGATCGAGCATCTGCGAAGTGTCATCGCTCTGCGCTTTCGCGACCGCTGGTCAGAGCCATTCAGTGCCTGGATCGAGGAAAGTTGGCGGCTGCTCGGTGGGCTCGCGTGTCTGGAATCCGAGGCCGATCGGCTCAGCGCGGAGCAGTTTTTCGACGTGCTGGTCGAGCAGTCATCGCACGGCGATCTCGACGACCCTGCAGCGCTCGAGGATGCGTTCACGCAGCCTTATCGGGGAGGAGTGATGCCGACGCAGTCGGGTATCGAGATCATGACGATCCACCGAGCCAAGGGTCTCGAGTTCGACACCGTGATCCTGCTCGGGCTCGGGCGACAGCCTCGGCCGACGGAATCGCGCGCATTGTACTGGCTCGAACGTACGGCCGACGACGGTTCGGAGGACCTGCTGCTCGCACCGCTGCGATCGATCTATGAGGGAACCGATGCGATCGCCGCGTTTATCCGCAGCGCCGATGCCGAGCGTGACCGTGCCGAGCGAGCCCGCCTGCTCTATGTCGCAGCGACGCGTGCCCGAGACCGCTTACATCTCGTTGCAACCGTGCGGCCCGGTGCTACGAAGCCGCCAACCGGAACCTTGTTGGAGTTTCTCTGGGAGGCTGCGGTGAGTCAGGTCGCGCCTGCCACCGATCAGGAGAGGCCTTCGCCGGCCGAACCTGCAGCAATGACGCTACCGCTTCGGCGCGTTCGAGCACCGATCGAGGTGCCATCGCGTGACGAGCCGCGACGCAGGGCGTCGGCGCGACCGGAGTTCGCGTGGGCCCGTCATGTGGCCGTGCAGGTCGGTACCGTCGTTCACAACGTACTGCAGGAGATCGGCGACCACGGCTTGGAACGCTACAGTTCAGAGCTGATCGCGAGTCTTGCGATGCGATTCCGGCGTGATCTGCAGTTGCGCGGTGTCGACGAAAACGATCTGGATCGCGCTGCGGATCGCGTCGTTGCTGCCGTCAGCGCGGTCGTTGCCGATCCAGTTGGCCGATGGTTGCTGGACCGGCACGCTGAGGCCGCATCGGAGCTGCCGATCACTGTCCGCGACGATAACACTCTCGCGCAGTTGCGCATCGATCGGACTTTCGTCGATCCGGATGGGCGGCGGTGGATCGTCGATTTCAAGACCAGCACGCATGAGGGTGGCGATATCGATGCGTTCCTCGATGCCGAGGTCGAGCGGTATCGAGACCAGTTGACGCGCTATGCAGGGGCGCTCGCCAACATTGATGGACGACCAATTCAAGTCGGCTTGTATTTTCCATTGTTGCAAGCATTCCGCTCTTGGCAACCGAATCCTGCTGAGTTGGCCGGTCGGCCTGATCTGGATGTCAATTGAGACAGGCGCCTGCGAGCTATGCCTACAGTGAGCCCGTCAGTTCGAATGCCCGACGGCCGTCGTTGTCCGGCGGTGCAGTGATGAACTCGATACCTCGGGCCAGCTCTTCGGGTGCTTCCGGTCGCGCTCGGACACTCCCGCTCAGCTCATACGATCGCGACGGTGACAGCGAAAAAGCCCCGTCGACCTCGAGCGGTCCGCTTTGGTCGACGAATCGCCCGCCGAGCCCGCCCGAAGGTGACTCGGTTAGCGTCACACGATAGTTGCCGAGCGCGACCAGTCCGCTGGGGCCGCCCGGCATCAACAACGGCGCCTCGAGCTGCGCAAGCCGGACATCGCCAATCGCGCTCGTCGGCCAGCCATTGGTGAGCTCAAGCGAAGCTAGTTGCACGCTGACCAATCCCCGAACGTCTCCGAGCGGCACGAAACGGCCAACGAACGTCAGCGTCGACGTTGCTTGCAGGTCTGTTATTACAACAGTGCTCGCGCCGGCGCTGATACTGCCGCGAACGAATCCATCCGGAATCTGCGCCTGCAGATCCAGATTGAGCCGACCTGTCAGCAAGCGCCAGGCGCTCGCTGACCATTCGATGTCGTAGAGCCCGATGTTCCCGACTGACGCGAGTGCTGCGCGGCCGCGCCATACCGTGCCTTCGATACCTGTTGCGCGCACGTCCGGCGGTGCGAGCCATCGGTATGCTGTCGCTGCAGGAAATAAAGCGATTGTCGCGGCGAGATATGCTCCGACTGCGAGCCCCAGCCAAGCCGATCGATGCGCCATCGCAGGCTAGCGCCGCAATACCACAGTCGCGTTGACGATTCCGGGCGTACGCGCACCGTCGATCGTCGTAGTATCCACGCTGGTTCCGTAGTTGGCTTGAAGTGCACCGAGCCACGCAATCAGCGCGTCGAACGACGCATTTTGAAACGTCACGCGAATGCCATCTGTGCCATCGGGCTGGTTGCGCGTCAAGGTCCCCTCGAGCCCGAAGCTACGATGCGTCTGGTCCACAAGCAACACCAGCGATTGTCCCGCTGCGCTACTGACCTGCATGCCTGATTGAACGGTGACCGCGCGGGCACGTTGCAGAGAAGCCAGCAGCGAACGTTTCGAGTCGACCGCGTCATTGAGTTCGAGCGCGCCGGCCGTCAACGGATGCCAGAGGCCGCCCCACAAGATGATTACGACGCCGACGATCCCGCCGCCAAGTAACATCAGTCGCTCACGCGGCTCGAATTTGTAAAACCATTCTTTGATCACTGGGTCTCCGCGATTTGCAGGCGACCTTCGACGCCATCGTCACCCGGAACGGCGGATTGGATATTGGCCTGCAATCGGCCGTCGGTGCCGATGGCCGTTGCAAGCGAATCGAGAGATTGCACGTCTGGCGCGACGATGCTCAAGTTCGTCACTCCGTTTCGAAAGCTGACCGCTTGAAAAATCATTCTGCTGTCTCGGGCAGCGGCAACGGTGCTTAGTGTGTCAAGAAACCCCGTCTCCGCACCGACGTCGGTCGCGTCACCCGATAGCGCCAAGCGGCTGCGAATCTCCGCTTCGCAGGCGGCTAAGTTGGCAGTTTGAAACGCGCTCTGGCAGTTCGACTGCAGCGTTGCCGCGAGGGTTTCGTCCTCATTCGACAGCACGTAGTATCGGCCAGCCAGCGTCAAGGTTGCGACCAGCAACAGCGCAGCGGCTAGCGCGGCTGGTAGCTGCCACGGTCGCAGCAGCTGACTCCAGTCAGACTTAACGGCATATGGGCCCTGCAACAGATTGCTTCCAGGGCTTGCGACGAGCGTTGCGGCGAGGCGTGACAGAATGCCGTCGTGCAACAGGCTGAGCTCGACGTTCACGCCGGCGTCGCGGAGTCGCTCGATCTCCGACTGGTGCAGCCGGTAACTTTGCTCGTCCGTATAGACGATGAGGTTCCTACAGGCCTCCGCCACCTCGTCATTCGAGGCGAGCATCGCAGCGACTTCCGATAACGGCAGCTCGTCGAACACGAACGGTTCGTGATCGGGGAGGCGGCCGAAAATCTTCTGCCCGTCGAGCAGTATCGTCGTGCTCCCGGGCGTTTCTGGGACTCCTTGCACGTCAATGTAGACAGCGCTTGGCGAGATGTCAGCTTCGCGACACTGATCGAGCCACTGTTCGATCCGGTCGTGCGCGACAATCGCTACCGGTATCGAGCCGTCGCCGTGTTTGGGGCCGGCCGCAAACATCAACTTGTCGATGTCTTCGGCGACGAAGTCTTCGAGCGTAAACGGCAGCATCTGCTGAATGCGTGACGGTCGCGCAACCGGCAAGCTGACGCGCGTCGTCGTTGCGTCGACGCCTGGGACCAGCAGGACGACATCTCGATCGCGCGCATGGGTCGCCGCCTCATCGAGCGAACCTTGCAGTGTGTTGCTGAGACGCTGGCCTTGCTCGCCGACGGTAAGCCATGCGGCACAGGCCGGTTCATCCGATAGCCTGATTACAAGCACTTCAGACACGGCTATGGAACTCCCAGACTCCGAAATATTGCGCGTGCGAGGCCGCTAGGATCGCGCTCGAGCAGAGAGTACATCGTGAGTTGATAGGTGCCAAGTACGATGGTCCCGGTCAACTGAAAATACTGAGTGACGCCGTCGATCCGGCCGAGCATGTCGGCTTCTACGCGTCCTTCGAACGATGCGGCGATGTCCGGAAAGTTGGCGCCGCCACGCTCCTCGATCAGTGCAGCGGCGATCGATAGGTCGATATCATCGGACAACGACGCGAGCACGACGTCGCTCGCCGTATTGACGTTGAGCCGCGTGCCTGACGGTAGTGCTGCGACGTACGGCGCGAGCAGGCGGTAGCTCTCGAGGTCGAAACCTGCGTTTGCGAGCAGCTCGCTGGGGCTTGTTACGAAGCCGTTCGCCGCGCGGTAAGGCGGATCCATACCGGCGTAGGTCGCATCCTCGCCGCCCGTTGGGAAGCTCGCCTCGGAATCGGCATCGAGCCAATCAGTGACGACACCGGCGAGCAGCGGATCGAGCTGCAGGGTAGCAAGCAGGCGCTCGAACTGACGTTTCGCGAGTTCATCGACCTGACCTTGCGGCGTGATCAGATTGTTGAGGTTGAAACGACCCTGAAGGTCCTCGATCCTGCCGGTGATAAGGCCGCCGTCGACGGGCAGCGGCGCGATCTCGATTGCCCAGATCTCGCCGAGATGATCGCTCTCGTTGGATTCGATCTGATCGAGACGCAGGATGTCGCCAACCCAGGCTTCGGCGCCTTGCAGGTAGAGCAGGGCTTGCTCGGATGCGAGCGCCGCAGCCGTACGGCGTTGATCGAGGCTGCTGATCCACATCAAATTGACGGCGATCATCGTGCCGAGCGTCACGACGAGCATCGCAGTCAGCACGGCGACGCCGCGTTGACGGTGTCGCAACTTCATCCGCCAGTCTCCACCCAACGCCAGACGCGGCCGAAGTCTTCGAGCTCGAGTGTGAAATCGATCAACCGCGGTCGCGCGACGAGCCGTTCGGGCCCGGCCATTTCGATCGGCGGCCATTCTCCCTGATGCCAGTTGCCGCCTTGATCCATGAAATTCAGTTCGACGATGGCGACGTCATCGAGCAACTCGGTGCGTATCGGCAGCGTACCTGGTGCCCGATCGACGACCGGCCAGTGGTAGCGCACCAGCATGCCGTCTTCCCAGTCGTAGGCAACACGCAGCACTGAGCCGCGCGGAAAGCCGGTCGGATTCGCCCAACCACCGCGGCTGAGCTCCAGCGCGAATTGCGCGTTAGCGCTTGCAACGACGCTAGGCTGCCATCCGTCACCGAGCTCGTCGCGCGCCGGGCGTGGGTGAATCTGCGCGAAATCCTGCATGACCATGCGGATCGCAAACTGAATCTCTCGCCAACGATCCGCACGTTCTTGCGCCAACGTTTGTTGCTGAATGACCTGTGACAGTCCGCCGAGTGCGATGACGCCGATGACGGCGACGATCGCAACGGCGACGAGAATCTCGATCAGCGTGAAGCCGCGGCAGCGCTTCATCCGCCCGTTCCTGTAATGCCGCCAGACAGCCAACGCACGGGCAAGTATCCGGCCGGTGGCGGCGGCTCGAGTAACCCGGACGCCGTATGGATCTCGCGTTCGATCGCGCCGACGAGGAACACGGTGATGTCGATGCGACGCAGGTTCTCGACCTCGGTCTCCGAGACATCGATCTCGAGCCGCCATTCGCGCTGTGCGTACTCGAATGGCGGCTCTTCTTCGCTACCGATCTCCGGCCACTCTGGCTGGACACTGAGCTCGGCGAGCTTGTTCGCCGCGATCCAGCTCGCGAGAGTTTTCTCCTCCGTGACTGCCGCCGTAACGACGTAGCGATTGAGCTGCGTATGCACGGCCATCATCCCGAGTGCGACGATCGCGAGCGCGACCATAACCTCGAGCAGCGTGAAGCCTCTGTCGCAGCGTCTAACCGTCACTGAAGCCATCCCGCGACACGCTTGTGCTGCCATCGAAGCTGAGCTCGAGCCGGACGCGCCCGCCGGTAATGTCGCGGTAGAAATCGATCGCGACCTGGGTCGTCTGGCCGCTTGCAAATATGACGGCCTGTGGCTCGGGCTGCTCGACACCGTCGAAATCGGCAAACTCGCGGATCAGGCGCACTTCGCGATCCTCGATTTCCAGCCCAAGTCGAACCGGCTCGGGTAACGCGTGCTCGTTCAGCAGGCGATCGTCCATCGGCGACAGCCAACTGAGCGTCGCGTAGTCGTAAACGTAAAATCGATAACCGGACTCGCTGAACAAGATGCCGTAGTCGCGGCTCTCCATGACCGCTTCCTCGTTCAACAGTGTCAGCAGCGTTTGCAAGCGATCGGCTTCCTGTTGTAACTCGCGATCGCTGCCTACCGCACCGATCGACAGCATGAAAGCACCGGCCAGCAGTGCGATGATCGCAACAACGATGAGCAGCTCGAGCAGCGAAAATCCGAGCTGCGCCCGCTGATTCGTTCGTTGACAGGCGGTCATGACTGAATATGACGTGCAACGACGATGTCCGAGGACAGCGACGTGATTGGACCCGTGCCGATTGAGCAGGCTCAGCTAAGACCTAATTCAGGTCCCAGCTGCCGATGTCCGCATCGAGCCCGTCCCCGCCTTCCTGACCGTCCGCGCCAAACGAGTAGATGTCGTAGTCGGCGTTGTTGCGCCCGGGGGAAATGTATTGGTACTGGTTGTTCCACGGATCCGTCGACAGCGAGCGAACATACTGCTTCCAGTTCGGCGCCGAGGCCTCGCCTGGAGACGTAACCAATGCTTGTAGGCCCTCGTCAGTGGTCGGATAGCGGAAGTTATCGAGCCGGTATAGGTTCAATGCATTGTCGATCGTGCGGATATCCGCCTTCGCCCGAGTCACCGCTGCGCGATCGATGTTGCCGATCAAGTTCGGTGCGACGAACGCTGCGAGTAGGCCGATGATGACGACGACGACCATGATCTCGATGAGCGTAAAGCCGCGGTTGATGGTCGGTCCGGCAAGCTGCTTTGTCGACATCTGATTAGTCCTACAAATCCATTGCTGACATTGGCGCCGAAGATAGCACAATCGCCCAGCGCCCGGCGTGACACGGGCCGAGCCTTGGAGTCGCGCCCGCGGGGCCCCACGGGTGCCTAGGTTACCCGAACGCTCTATACTCGCCGCTCCCGAGCGTGCTCGTCGGACGAAGGATTGCCATGAACATTACTGATCTCGCGCCTTGGCCCGGAATAGCCGGCCGCGTTGCGCTGGTCACGGGCGCATCGCGGGGCATTGGCGCTGCAATTGCCGAGGCGCTGGCGAGGCAGGGCGCAGCGGTCATCGGAACGGCGACGACCTCGGCAGGCGCCGAGGCGATTACGAGCAGTCTTGCCGGAATAGGGCCTGAATGCCGAGGCGCCGTTCTCGACGTAGCCGACGCGGCATCCGTCGAGGCGCTGTTCGCTTCGTTGAAAGAGGCTGGCCAACTTCCCGAGATTCTCGTTAACAACGCCGGGATCACGCGCGATAATCTGCTGATGCGGATGTCGGACGAGGAGTGGAACAGCGTGCTCGATACGAATCTGACGTCGCTGTATAGGCTCTCGAAAGCGGCTTTGAAGGCGATGATGCGTGCGCGCTACGGGCGCATCGTCAACGTGTCGTCGGTCGTCGGCCTGATGGGCAATGCCGGGCAGACGAACTACGCGTCGGCGAAGGCCGGCATGATCGGATTTTCGAAGGCGTTGGCTCGCGAGGTCGCCTCGCGGCACATTACCGTCAATACTGTCGCGCCCGGCTTCATCGAGACGGACATGACGCGCGAGCTCGGTGAGAAGCAGGCCGAAGCGCTGCTTGGACAGATACCCTCGGGGCGCCTCGGCACACCAGCCGATATCGCCGCAGCGGTCGTTTTTTTAGTGTCTGATGCAGCCGCGTACATTACCGGTGAGACGCTCAATATCAATGGCGGCCTCGTCATGGCCTAAGCCTCGAGCAGACTCTATAGTCTATTGTTTTAAAAGCGATAATTGAGAGGCCGCGGACGTATGTAGATTGGTCCAGTTGATTCACCTACAATACGCGCCACGCTGACCTGGCCATGAGCTGGGCTCGATGATCCATCAAGGGGTACCACACGAATGAGTAGTGTCGAAGATCAAGTCAGAGCGATTATCGCTGAGCAGCTCGGTATCAAGACCGAAGAAATCAAGAACGACGCGTCGTTTGTCGATGATCTTGGAGCTGATTCGCTGGATACGGTTGAGCTCGTCATGGCTTTGGAAGAAGAGTTCGAGACGGAAATTCCCGATGAGGAAGCCGAAAAAATCACTACGGTCCAGAATGCCATTGATTACGTCACGGCTCGACAGAAAGACTCCTAATACTGCGCGGCATTATGAGCCGCGGCCCTCTTCAATTTTCCCGAGGTAGGACAAGCCTGTGACTGAGCGACGCATCGTCGTGACCGGCTTGGGGCTTATTGCGCCTGTCGGAAACACGGCTGAGGAAGGCTGGGCCAACGCCCGTGACGGCGTCAGCGGCATCTCCGTCATCGATTCCTTCGACACGACAGGCTTCCCGACGAAGATCGGCGGGATGATCCGTAACTTCGATGTCGCAGCGTATCTCGAGCCGAAGGAAGCACGCCGGTCAGATCCGTTCATTCACTACGGCATCGCTTCGTGCAAGCAGGCGATCGAGGCTTCCGGACTCGAGGTCACGGACGCGAATGCGGATCGAATCGGCGTCATCATGGGTGCCGGCATCGGTGGCCTTTATACGATCGAAAGCAATTATGCGAGCTACCTGAACGGCGGCGCGCGCAAGATTTCCCCGTTCTTCGTACCGGGCAGCATCGTCAACATGATTTCCGGCCACATCTCGATCGAGTTTGGCTTGACGGGCCCGAATCTGGCGATGGTCACGGCGTGTGCAACGTCGACGCACTGTATCGGCCTTGCAGCGCGCTTGATTCGTTCCGGCGATGCTGACGTGATGCTTGCCGGCGGCGCCGAGCACGGCACGACGGCGCTCGGTATCGGCGGATTCTGCGCGGCGCGTGCGCTGTCGACGCGCAACGACGAGCCTGAGAAGGCGAGCCGGCCGTGGGATCAGGACCGCGACGGCTTTGTGCTCAGTGACGGCGCCGGCGCGCTCGCCTTAGAGGAATACGAGCACGCCAAGAAGCGCGGCGCTCCGATTTACGCCGAGCTCGTCGGCTTCGGCATGAGCGCCGACGCGCATCACATTACGGCGCCCGCTGAGGACGGCGAGGGCGCACGGCGCTGCATGATTGCGGCTCTTAAGGATGCAAAGGTCAATGCCGACAGCGTCTCGTACGTGAACGCGCACGGCACCTCCACGCCGCTCGGCGATCGGGCCGAGACCACGGCGATCAAACGCGCGTTCGAGGACCATGCGAAGAGCCTGGCCGTTAGCTCGACGAAATCGACGACAGGGCACATGCTCGGCGCTGCGGGCGCTGCCGAGGCCATCTTCACCGTGATGGCGCTCAAGGATCAGGTCATTCCGCCGACCATCAACCTCGACAATCAGGATCCGCAGTGCGACCTGGACTACACGGCCAATGTTGCGCGCGAGGTGCCCCTCGAATATGCGCTGTCGAACTCGTTCGGTTTCGGCGGCACAAACGGCACATTGTTGTTCAAACGGTATCCGTGACGACGGCCTGAGGCCGGGAAAATCTCTCATTCTACGTCTTCCGGACTGGCGGCTGCCTTGCCGACGGGCCTACACTCTCGCTGTGGCTTTCAGGAACTCAGTGGCCGAGTCCGGGCGTGTGTTGGCACGACTCTTAGTCGTTGTCGCAATCCTCGGCGTCATCGGCATCGGCTCTGCCGCCATGGCCGGTTGGCGCGCCGTTCATCGGCCGCTGAACTTGCCGATCGAAGGCGTTTGGCTCGAAGTTGAACCAGGTCGATCGTTGAGTGCGGTCAGTCGCGAGCTCGCCGAGCGCGGGCTCGTCACCTCGCCGCGCTTGCTGAGCCTGTTCGGACGTTTCAGAGGGGATGCGACGAATATTCAAGCCGGCGAATATCTACTCGAGGGCGATATGAGCGCTGCATCCGTGCTCGATCGTCTCGTGGCGGGCGACGTCTACTTGCATCAGCTGACAATCATCGAGGGATGGCGATTCAGCGATCTCTTGCATGCAGTTCGGGCGCATCCGGCGATAAGCGCATCGTCGACCACTGCCGATGACATCATGAGCCAGCTCGGCTCGCCTGGCGTGCATCCGGAGGGTCAATTCGCACCCGATACCTATAGTTTTCCGCGGGGCACGAGCGACATTGAGATCCTTGGGCAAGCTCACCGGGCGATGATCGAGCAACTCAATGCGGTGTGGGCAAATCGCAGTCCTACGGCAGCAGTCGACACAACGTACGAAGCGTTGATCCTCGCGTCGATCATCGAGAAAGAGACGGCCTTGGCAAGCGAGCGGCCGCAAATTTCGGGTGTCTTTAGCCGGCGTTTGCAGCGCGGTATGCGCCTGCAGACGGATCCGACGGTCATATACGGCCTGGGCGAGGCGTTCGACGGCAACCTGCGACGCGCCGACCTCAACCGTGATACGCCCTACAACACCTATACGCGTCGCGGGCTGCCGCCGACACCGATCGCGTTACCGGGGCTTGCATCTTTACAGGCAGCGGTCGATCCCTACGACGGTGGGTACCTGTATTTCGTCGCAACAGGGGAGCCTGATGGCAGCCACGATTTCTCCGCGACGCTCGAAGAGCACAATCAAGCGGTTGCAAGGTATCTCAGGCGACTCAGGGCTCGCGATGCCGAGTAACGACTAGAGCTGCCGCAATGCGAGGCGCATTCATTACGCTCGAAGGTCTCGAGGGCGTCGGTAAGTCGACGCATCGAGACCGCTGTAAGGCCTATCTCGAAGAGCGCGGGCTCTCGGTCGTCGTCACGCGGGAGCCGGGAGGCACCGAGCTCGGCGAGCGAATTCGCACCTGGATTCTCGACGCTGAGCACGACAATTTGTCGGCCGAGGTCGAAACTCTGCTGATGTTCGCGGCTCGCGGGTATCATATCGATACCGTCATTCGACCGGCACTGGACCGTGGGCACTGGGTGTTGTGCGATCGCTTTACCGATGCGACGTTCGCTTACCAAGGCGCAGGCCGCGGCGTGGGACCCGACTTGTTGCTGCCGCTCAAGGCGGCAATCCAGCGCGACCTGGAGGCTGATTTGACGCTGTTATTCGATGCGCCAATCGAGGTCGGCTTCGAACGCATCGCCGATCGCAGTAAGGATCATTTCGAGCGGGAGGATCGCGCATTCTTCGCACGCGTGCGCGAGGGCTATACCGAGTTGGCACGGGCCTACTCGGGACGCTATCGCGTCATCGATGCAGCAAAGCCGATCGAAGAGGTTTGGGCCGCGACCGTCGCGCAGCTTGACCAGTTCATCGAGCGGTTCGGTCGCGAATAATGAGCGAAACCTGGTCGACCCATCTGTGCCCTTGGCTCAGCGACGCATTCGATGAGCTGACTCGCATCCATCGGCACGGTAACCTCGGCCATGCATTGTTGCTTGCCGGTCCACGCGGAGCCGGCAAATCAAACCTTGCTCACACGCTCGCGAGCCATATCGCCTCGACTGAGGCTCATGAGCCCGGTATGCTTACCGCCGCATCTGCAATCGATGCTCGCAATGCTGCCGCGGATACCGAAACTAACCATCCTGACGTGCACGTGCTCGCCCCAATCGGCGACAAACGCACGATCAGCGTCGAGCAGATCCGCGATGTCATAGCGGATCTGGCACTGACGAGCCTCGGTGGAGTCGCGAAGGTCCTGATCGTCGAGCCGGCCGAGGCGATGACGGCGGCGGCTGCGAATGCGCTGTTGAAAACCTTGGAGGAACCAACG
>JAHEEN010000006.1:40817-43710 GCA_024640685.1 Rhodospirillaceae bacterium | reverse complement strand
ACTGCGGCCTGACGGGGCGCAAGATCATCGTCGACACGTACGGTGGTATGGCGCGTCATGGCGGTGGGGCTTTCTCGGGCAAGGATCCATCGAAGGTCGACCGTTCGGCTGCGTACGCAGCTCGCTATGTTGCGAAGAACGTCGTCGCGGCCGGTCTGGCCGATCGCTGCGAGATTCAGGTGTCGTATGCCATCGGCGTTGCCGAGCCTACATCGATCATGGTGCAGACGTTCGGCACGAACAAAGTGCCTGAGGCACGCATCGAATCGCTGATTCGCGAGCACTTCGATCTCAGGCCATACGGCATCTTGGTGATGCTCGATCTGCTACGGCCGATCTATAGGCAAACGGCCGCATACGGGCATTTCGGCCGCACCGAGGCCGATTTGACCTGGGAGCGAACCGACAAAGCCGGCGATCTCCAAGCGGACGCCGCGGCGTAAGTTGCGACAGCCCGACCGCCGTTGCCGGTGAGAGCCGGGACGCCGCTGCGGTGTCGATTCTAAATAGCTACGAAACGAGAAACAGCCGATGGCAGCACTGATATGCGGCTCGATCGCGTATGACAACATCATGGTGTTTCCGGACTCCTTCAAGAACCATATTCTTCCGGAGCAGATTCACATTTTAAATGTCGCGTTCTTGGTGCCGGAGATGCGACGGGAGTTCGGCGGCTGCGCGCTCAATATCGCCTATAACCTCAAGCTACTCGGCGAAGAGCCGCTGCCGATGGGAACGGCGGGCTCGGACTTCGCGGCGTACCGGACGTGGCTAGAGCGCAACACGATTCGCCAGGATTACATCCGCGTGCTCGACGACGTGTTCACGGCACAGGCATTCATCACGACGGACCTCGACGACAATCAAATTACCGCTTTCCATCCGGGCGCGATGAATTTCTCGCACCTAAATCGGGTCGCGGACGTCAAGGACGCGACGATCGCGACCGTATCACCCGATGGCCGCGACGGTATGGTGCAGCATGCAGCCGATTTGGCCGATGCGAATGTTCCGTTCGTGTTCGATCCGGGCCAAGGGCTGCCGATGTTCGATGGAGACGATCTGCGCCGCTTCGTCGAGCAGGCAACGTGGGTCACGGTCAACGACTACGAGTGGCAACTGCTCAAGGAACGCACCGGATGGGATGTTGCCGAACTCACGCAGCGCGTCGACGCGTTGATCGTCACGCGTGGCGAGAAGGGGTCGGTCATTTATACCGGTAAGGACACGCTCGAAATTGCAGCAGCGCGGCCGCGGGCCATCGTCGATCCAACCGGTTGCGGCGACGCCTATCGTGCCGGATTGATCTTCGGATTGACGCACGGTTTCGAGTGGAAGATCACGGGGCAGATCGCATCGCTGATGGGCGCGATTAAGATAGAATCGCACGGCACGCAGAATCACCAGTTCACTGACTCGGAATTCGCCGATCGCTATGCGGCGAGCTTCGGTGAGTCGTATCCAGGAGCTAACGCATGAGTAAATCGATCGCGGCAGTGGATGCCGCCGAGAAGGACTACGTAGTCAAGGACATCGGGCTGGCGGAGTTCGGTCGCAAGGAGATCACGCTCGCAGAGCACGAGATGCCGGGGCTCATGGCCACCCGCGAGGAATACGGGTCGTCGCAGCCGCTCAAAGGGGCGCGGATCACCGGCTCGTTGCACATGACGATTCAGACGGCGGTACTGATCGAGACGCTGGAGGCGTTGGGCGCGGATATTCGCTGGGCGACGTGCAACATCTTCTCGACGCAGGATCATGCAGCCGCTGCAATTGCAGCCAATGGCACGCCGGTATTCGCCGTCAAGGGCGAGTCACTCGAAGAGTATTGGGAGTACGTCGATCGGATCTTCGACTGGGGGAACGGCCTCGGGCCCAACATGATCCTCGACGACGGTGGCGACGCGACGCTGTTTCTGCACCTGGGCTTCCGTGCCGAGGACGATGCTACGGTCCTCGACAAGGCACCGGAAAGCGACGAGGAGCGTATTCTGCTCGCGCAGCTCAAGAGATCGATTGCTGCGGATCCGGGGCGATTCCACAGGATCGTCGCCGATATTCGTGGCGTCACCGAAGAGACGACGACGGGCGTGCACAGGCTCTATCAAATGCTAGAGCGAGGTGAGTTGTTGATTCCTGCGATCAACGTTAACGATTCGGTTACTAAATCGAAGTTCGACAACCTCTACGGCTGCCGTCATTCGCTCGTCGACGGCATCATGCGGGCAACCGATGTCATGTTGGCTGGGAAGATTGCGGTCGTTGCCGGCTACGGCGATGTCGGTAAGGGCAGTTGCCAGTCGCTGCGCGCGCAAGCGGCTCGTGTCATCGTCACGGAGATCGACCCGATTTGCGCATTGCAGGCCGCGATGGAGGGTTACGAGGTCATGCGCATGGAGGACGCGTGCAAGATCGGTGACGTGTTCGTGACGACGACCGGTTGTGTCGACGTGATCACCGAAGCGCATATGTCGCAGATGAAGCACAACGCAATCGTCTGCAACATCGGCCACTTCGATAACGAGATCGAGGTCGAGAAACTACGCAAGCACGAGTGGGAAGAGATCAAGCCACAAGTGCACAAGATCACGTTCCCCGATGGGCACAGCATTTTGCTGCTCGCCGAGGGTCGGCTCGTCAATCTGGGTTGCGCGACCGGACACCCGAGCTTCGTCATGTCGAACAGCTTCACGAATCAGACGATTGCGCAAATCGAGCTGTTCAATTATGCGGAGCGCTATCCGCTCGGTGTGCATACGCTGCCGAAGCATCTCGATGAGAAGGTTGCGCGGCTGCATCTCGGCAAGCTTGGCGCAAGCCTCGAGACGCTGTCGCAGCGTCAGGCCGACTATCTCGGCGTACCGGTCGAAGGCCCGTACAAGGCCGAGCACTA
>JAHEEN010000006.1:0-40717 GCA_024640685.1 Rhodospirillaceae bacterium | reverse complement strand
GATTTTTGGGCCATACGACGAATACAGTCGAGCCAGGCTTCTTGCTGCTCGACGAGGTAGTCGCGCAACGGTCCGGGCTGATCGTCGAGCTCGATCGAAGCCGTGATCAGCGGGCAGCCGCCCGTCAGACGCTCTTGCCCGGTCCACTCCAGCCAGCGGGAGAACAAGCTTCTTAGCCGCGTCTCGCCGGTCGCTTCGCGGAGCGCAGGCCCGATCACGCTGCTTTTGAAGTCGTCGACGACGAACTCGAGTATCGCGTGCTGCAAGGCCTCCTTGGACTTAAAGTGGCCGAAAAGCCCGCTCTTGGACATCCCGGCTTCGGATGCGAGTCGGCCGATGCTGATACCCTCGAAACCGAACACGCTCGCCATCGACACGGCACGCTCGAGAATTGCGGCTCTTGTCAGTTCGCCTTTGTGCATGACCAGAGTGTATACGAACGTTCGTTCTTTTAGTCAAGCGCAACGAAAGTGGGCTCGACGGCGATGTTATGTCAAAACGTGAGAGACCGGCAACGGCCGCCGGGGGTCAAAAGACGAGCATTGCGGCGACGTTCCCGGGGCAGGTAAGCTCCATGCTGACAAGAATCGATCTCAACGAACTCCCGTGCGCCGAATCGCTCTCGTGACCGGCCCGGTCTTGGCGCTTTTGCTGGGACTCGGTCTCGCCAATCTCGGTCAATCTTCCGACATCGCTTGGACCGCGGCCGTGACGCTGCTGTGTGCGATCTGGTGGATCACCGAGGCAGTGCCGATTCCGGTCACTGGCTTGCTGCCGCTGGCCATCTTTCCGTTGGTCGGTGTATTGACGCCGAATCAGGTCGGACAGGCTTACGGCAGTCCGCTGATCCTGCTGTACCTCGGCGGATTTATGCTGTCGATGGCGATGGAGCGCAGCGGCGCCCATCGACGTCTCGCGCTCGGTATGGTGCGGGCGTTCGGTGGCGGCGGGCGTGCGGTCGTCTTCGGCTTCATGACGGCGGCTGCAGCGTTGAGCATGTGGATCTCGAATACGGCGACGAGCTTGATGCTGTTGCCGATTGCGTTGGCAACGCTCGAGCATACGAAGGACGCGCGTCTCAAGGTCGCGCTCGTGCTCGGCGTCGCCTATGGCTGTAACGTCGGCGGCATCGGCACGCCGATCGGCACGCCGCCGAATCTGATCTTCATGCAGGTTTATCAGGACACGACGCAGTCGACATTGAGCTTCCTCGATTGGATGCGCTGGGGCATGCCGGTCGTGATCCTGTTCGTGCCGCTGATCGGCTTGTGGTTGACGCGCGGGCTCAGCGATGCCGAGCGACTAATACTGCCTGAGGTTGGGCAGTGGCGAGCGGAAGAGAAGCGGACGCTCGCAGTATTCGCAGCAACGGCTGTGCTCTGGATGACCCGACAAGACCCGTTCGGCGGCTGGAGCGGCCTATTGAATCTGCCGCAGGCCAATGACGCGAGCATCGCGTTGATCGCCGTGCTCGCGTTGTTCCTAGTGCCAAATGGCAAGGGTGAGCGCTTGTTGGATTGGGACACGGCCGTCAAGATTCCATGGGGCATCTTGCTGCTGTTCTCCGGCGGCATCTGCATCGCGTCGGCGTTCGTCAGCTCGGGTATCAGCCAGATCATCGGCGAGTCTCTTGCTGCACTGAGCGGCCTGCCGATTTTGATCTTGCTAGCATCGATCTGTCTCAGCGTGACGTTTCTGACCGAGATCACGAGCAATACGGCCACGACTGCGCTGCTGATGCCCGTGCTGGCAGCCGCGGCACTCGGTGCAAATGCCGATCCGCGATTACTGATGGTGCCGGCTGCGATGAGCGCGAGCTGCGCCTTCATGCTGCCGGTTGCAACCGGGCCGAATGCCGTCATTTTCGCGTCAGGATTTGTGTCCATTCGTGACATGGCCCGTGAAGGGCTCGTGCTGAACTTCATCGGCGCTGCCGTCATCATTACCGTCTGTTTCTTCATATTCACAGGCTGATTCCGCTGCGGATCGGTCATGACGGTTCACGCCTGCGACTCTGAAACACGGACACGACGACATCGCTGCGGCCGGCTGCTAGCTGGTCTGATGGCGGTCGCGCTGACCGCGCCGGTCGCAGCGCAGCCAGCGGCTGCGCTTGATGGATCGTCGACCGATAATCGCCCGCGGATTGGCCTCGTGTTGTCCGGCGGCGGCGCCCGCGGGGGCATCCATGTTGGCGTGCTTCGCGCGCTCGAAGAGCTGCGAATCCCAATCGATTACATTGCGGGCACGAGTATCGGCGCGGTGATCGGCGGATTCTATGCATCGGGCCTGACGGCCGATCAGATCGAGGACGTCATCAACAACATCGACTGGGATGCGGCTTTTCTCGAGGACACGCCGCGTGTGCTGCGCTCGTTTCGACGCAAACGCGAAGATGACCTGTTCCTGGTCGACCAGCGGCCCGGATTGAATAACGGGCAATTCGATTTTCCGCTCGGCGTAGTCCAAGGTCAGATCATCGATCAGATTACGTCGGAGACGGTTCTGCCCGCGTCGCGCGTTCGCGACTTCGACAATCTGCCTATACCGTTTCGGGCCGTTGCAGCCGATATCGCGACCGGCGAGGCCGTCGTTCTCGGGACGGGAAATCTCGCTAGCGCGCTGCGCGCGACGATGTCGGTACCGGCGATCATTGCGCCTATCGAGATCGACGGCAGGCTGCTCGTCGACGGTGGCGTTGCGATGAACTTGCCGATCGAAGTTGCGCGCGACATGGGTGCCGATATCGTTATTGCAGTGGATGTAACGGCGCCTCTGCTCGCGCGAGAAGAGCTGGACACCGTGCTCGACGTAACGGCGCAGCTCACGACGTTGCTGACGCGTTACGGCGTCGAGGCACAGCTCGAGACGCTGACGTCTTCCGACGTGCTGCTGACTGCTGAGGTCGACGCGGAATATGGCTCGACGACGTTCTCGACGATGGCCGCAACGATCCCCCTCGGATACACGCTTGCGATGGACAACGCCGCTCGGTTGCAGTCACTTGCCGTCGAGCCGGGCGCCTATCTGGCTCACCGCTCTGCGCAACTCGACTCGAAACCCGAGCCGCCGATGCGGATCGATTTCGTCACGCTCGAGAACAATTCGACTGTCGAGGACAGCATCATCGATTGGTATCTCGAGGAGATTGAGGCCGGTGCGACGCTCGATGTCGAGCTGCTCGAGCGTACCGTCAATCGTATTTACGGGCTCGGGTTTTTTCAGAACGTGCGCTACGAGTTCGTCGAGGACGGCGAGTCGAATGGGCTCGAGATTCGCGTCGACGAGCGTAGCTGGGGCCCTGGCTATGCGCAGTTCGGCGTGCAGTTCAACGCATCGGGAAATCAGGATTTGTTATTTGGCGTCGCCGGTAGTTATCTGCGCACTGGCTTGAATTCGTCGAACGGTGAGTTTCGCGCAACTGCGGTACTCGGCGCACAGCCGGCCATGTCGTTCGATCTGCACCAGCCATTCGGCGCGCCTGGGCGCTACTTCGTAGCGCCCGCGATCGGTGTCGACTCGACGTTGTTGAATATTTTCGACGGTGAGACGCGACTAGCCGAAGCTCGCGTCAAGGCGTCGACGCTCGAGCTCGGGCTCGGACGGGAGCTTGGCAGCTGGGGGGAGTACAGAGCGGGGTTTCGTCGTCGCAGCGGCAGCGTCGACGTCGAAGTTGGGCAACCCGGCGCGATTAACGAGGGGGCCTTTCACGCGGGTCATTTCTTTGCGCGGCTGGCGGCCGATACGCTCGACGACGTTGCATTTCCGCGCTCCGGTGTTGCTGCTTCGCTCGAGTGGCGAACGTCGGATTCCGACACGCTGTCTGCGGACGCCGAGTTCGATCAAGTCAGTCTATTGGCGAGCGTTGCGAAGACTTGGGATCGGTTCACGTTGCTTTCGACATTGCGATACGAAACGACCTTCGGCGGCATTGCCCCGATAACGAGCCAATATCGTTTCGGCGGGTTATTCGATTTATCCGGCTTAGGTCGAAGCACGGTGTCAGCGCAAAACGTTGCGCGAATCGGTGCGAGCTTCTACCGGCGTATCAACGATCTCGCATTGTTCCCAGCCTTCGTCGGTATCTCGCTCGAGTACGGCGATACATGGGAGACCCGCAGCGCGATCAGCTTCGATGATGCGCTGCTTGGTGGCTCTCTCTGGCTCGGGCTCGACACACCGATCGGGCCGATCTACGGCGGCTACGGTCGAACCGAAGAAGGCAGCAGCGCGTTCTATCTCGTACTCGGTCGAATTTTCTGACGCACTGCGTTTCGCTGCGCAGCCAAGCTATCTTTTCGGAGGCTGTGACATTCGGTCGTAGACGAATACGACGATTCCGATGCCGGCGATGATCGTCCCTAAGCTGAACGCCGAGCCGATGCCGAGAATCTCTAGCGACAGACCGACGACGATTGCAATAACGCAGGCAATTCTTATGTTCAAAACATTTGTCCCGTCGACCAACACGATTGGCGATATCGCTTCTAACAGAACCCTCATGTGTTCTCAACTTGTGGTGCTTCCATCGACTCGTTCACGATTATTGTGACGGCCCTCCACGAAGGTCGAACGCAGATTCGATAACGTGGCGGGTGTTTCACTGAACATAAACAGGCATGATGATCCGGCGACGAGTACTGAGCGCGATCGCGATTTGTTCCGGGCTGCTTTGCACGCTGACAGTGCATGCCGAAGTTAGGACTTTTCGGATTCCGCAACACCAGGGGTATCGGCTCGACTACTGCCAAGCGTTCGGCCAAGTGTGCGGCGAGCGGGTGGCAACTCGATGGTGTCGTGGCCAAGGTTACGAGTACGCGACCGATTGGGCGGTCGAGCGCAGCATCGGCGATCTGCAGCCGACGAGCGCCATCGACAACGACCGTGTGTGCCGCGGCAGTCGATGCGATGGTTTCGCTTCGGTTACGTGTCGACGTGAGGGGCGCAGCTTTCGCCTGCCGAGAATCGGTGCGATGACGCGCGCGACGGTCATCACGCCGGACCGTCGAGGCACAGCGCCGAGAATCGATTCCGTCGAAGTCCGCGTTCTGGTTCCAGGTTGCTACCAAACCGAGCCCGGTATCCTGTTATGCGGCACCGTGCACGAGTTTCAACACTGCCGATCGCTGTTCGCAGCCGGAAAGGTGCTCGGCTGCAAGGTGGGTCTCGCATTTGACGGTGCGTTCGCCAAGCCAGTTGCTGCCGAGCCGAATTCAGTCGGGGTCGACGTGCGGTCGCGCGCGTCGGCGACCGTGAGCCGCGATCGCCGCGGCGACGGCCGTGTTCGAGGTAGAGTCAACTTTGAAGTCCAATACGACTTCGCTTCGCATGCCTCGCCTGCCGAGACCTGCCTGCAGCGCGATAGATATGTCTACTACCCGGATGGACCGCGCGGCGGTATTGCCGAGATCGACGATACGCGCGATTGTTCGGTACCGATCGAAGGCTCGTTCGAGCCGCACGAAGATCATTTGCTGCGCGCCTACGATCTTTGCACGGCGCGTGGCGCGTGGGGTCAGACGATCACGGACTCGATCGAGTTACTCGTTGCCGGGCTCTTTCATCTATCGGCAACGACGGCAGCGGATGGAATTGCAGGCGCGTCGAGAATCGTTGCGCCGTACACCACAATTCGCGCGCCGTTCGAGGTCAACTGCCGAGACTGACTGCTGCCGACAGCTCATCGGCACCTCGACCAATCTCTCTGTGTTATAACCGACGCCCCTGCAGTGTGGTCGAGACGGTCGCGTTCGCTGGCACGTACGCGGCTGCTTGTTGCGACCACCCGAGACTCGAGGTCGGCGTGCTAAGAGCCAAGCTGTACGTGGTCGCTGGCGCGCTGCTGTTTTCGACGGGCGGTGTCGCGATCAAGCTTTCGACGCTGACGGGTTGGCAGGTGTCGTGTCTGCGCAGCGCCGTCGCAGCGCTCGTTCTGGGTGTCGTCCTGTCGCGTACCGAAGTGCGCTGGACTTGGCGAGCCTGGCTCGTCGCCGTCCCGTATGCGGCGACGTTTACTCTGTATACGTTAGCGAACAAGGCGACGACAGCCGCGCACGCGATATTTTTGCAGGATACGGCGCCGCTGTACATTCTGGTGCTCGGCCCGTTGCTGTTGCGTGAGCGCGCGCGCGGTCGCGATCTCGGCTTCATGCTCGCGCTAGGCCTTGGACTCGGTCTGATCTTCGTTGCAGGCGGCGAGCGTAGCGCGACGGCGCCGAACCCCGGCTTCGGCAATGTGCTTGGCGCGTGCTCAGGCATCAGCTGGGCATTGACGCTGCTGGGATTGCGCTGGCTTGCGATTCGCTCTAGCGCCAGCGCCGAGCATCCATTGACTGCGATTGTCGCAGGGTGTCTGTTGGCAGCCATCGTTGGCGCCATGTTCGCATTTCCGTTCAGTGATGTGCGATGGGTGGATTGGTCGATCGTCAGCTACCTCGGCGTTTTTCAAATTGCGCTGGCGTATCTGTTCGTCACCAGCGGAATCAGGCAGCTCACTGCGCTGGCGGCATCGCTGCTGCTGCTCGTTGAGCCCGTGCTGACACCGGTCTGGGCCTGGCTGCTGCTTGCAGAGGCTCCGCCGGCGCTGGCGCTCGGCGGCGGCGCGGTCGTCATCGCGGCAACGGTTGGATATTCGATGAGCCGTCGGACTACCGCCGGCGCTTGAGCGCCGGGCCGAGGCTCATGTCGCACCGCGGCATTTCCGGTATGATCGCGCACCTAATTCCTGCGTCTGGGCCGACAAATGGGCTTCACGACAAAGCAAATTCATGCGGGCGTCGAGCCTGACCCGGTAACCGGGGCGATTCTGACCCCCGTTTACCAGACGACGACGTACGTTCAGGATTCCGTCGACGAGTATCTCGCCAAGGGCTACTCGTACTCACGCAGCGCGAATCCGACGGTCGCAGTTCTCGAGCGCAAGCTGGCCGAGCTCGAAGGTGGGCACGCGTGTACGTGTTACTCGACGGGCATGGCAGCAATTCAGGCGGTCGTTCAAGCGACGTTGAGCGCCGGCGATCACGCTGTCGTATCCGATGTCGCCTATGGCGGCACGTATCGGCTGTGCACGAAGATCTATGCGCGCTTCGGTGTCGAGTTCACGTTTGCGGATACGTCGGACGCGAATGCCGTCGCCGCGGCCATCCGCGAAGATACACGGCTGATTCTTACCGAAACGCCAGCCAACCCGACGCTGAAGCTCACCGACGTCGCCGCAGTGTCCGAGGTTGCGCGAGAACACGAGATTATCCACGCCGTCGACAACACGTTTCTGACGCCTTATTACCAACGTCCGCTCGAGCTCGGCGCAGATATCGCGATTCACAGCACGACTAAATACTTCGACGGGCACAACGCGACAGTCGGTGGCGCCGTCGTGACTCGCACGGCAGAGCTCGACGAAGCGATTCGATTCGTGCAGAACGCGAGCGGCGTGATCATGTCGCCGTGGGTTGCGTGGCTCACGCTGCAAGGCATCAAGACGCTGTCGTTGCGCATGGATAGGCAATCGGCAAATGCGTTCGCGATCGCCGAGTTTCTCGAGAAGCATCCGAAGATCGAGCGAGTCTGCTATCCGGGATTGGCATCGTTCTCGCAGCACACGCTTGCGAGCACTCAGGCGAGCGGCTACGGCGCGATGCTGTGGTTCGAGGTCAAGGGCGGCGTCGAAGCGGGTAAGCGTCTGATGGATGCGGTCGAGCTCTGCGCGCTGGCCGAGAACCTGGGATCGGTGGAGACGTTGATCACGCATCCCGTGACGATGACGCATGCGGACGTCGAGGCTGCCGAGCGGCAACGGGTCGGGATCACGGACGGGCTCGTTCGCTTGTCAGTCGGCCTGGAGGACGTGGACGATCTCATCGCGGATTTGAGCGCCGCGCTCGAGACCGTGTAATTTCGCGAGTCCGTCGCATCGCGATGAAAAAAGAAACCCGCGCGATTCACCAGCCGAGCGTCGATTTGCCGGAAGGCAACGAGCCGTTGGTAAGTCCGATTTATCGGTCAGTCAAGTATTCGTTTCCGAGAATAGCAGACGCGTTGACAATAGAGGCTCGCCGCGACGGGTTCGACTACGCGCGCGATGCGAGTCCGACGACGCGGCAGCTCGAGCGACTGTGCGCTGAGCTGCAAGGCCGCGATGATGCCATCGCCGTGTCGACCGGTATGGCTGCCGTTTGGCTTGCGCTGTTGCCCAATCTCAGCGCCGGCGATCGAGTCGTATTCTTTCTCGAGTGTTATCGGCCCATTCGCACGATGCTGCGCGAGCGGCTCGAGCAGTTCGATATCCGCCATTCGATGGTCAGCGTGCACGATCCCGATGCGATCCGCGAGGCGTTCGCGCTCGAGGATACGAAGCTTGCGATATTCGAAGCGCCGACGAATCCGATGCTGCAAGTTCCGGATATCCAGAAGATCGTTGATCTTGCCAAGGCCAGCGACGTCGTGACCGTGCTCGACAACACTTTTGGTGGCTTACACAACCATGGCGCGTACGACATCGATCTGATATTGCATAGCTTGACGAAGTACGCGAGCGGGCACGGAGACGTCATGGGCGGTGTCGTGATCGGCGATCGCAAGCGTATTGGATCGCTGAAGCCGTGGGCGATCAACATGGGCGCTACGCTCGACGGCGACGCCGCTTTCATGATTCTGCGCGGCCTGCGAACATATTTTCTGCGTTATCGACAGCACTGCGCCTCAGCCCACACGATAGCGGAGTATCTGCGTGGCCACTCGCGCGTCAGCCGGGTGTTTTATCCGGGCCTCAGCGACGATCCCGGTTTCGCGCTCGCGAGCTCGCAAATGGACGGTTGCGGAGGCGTATTGAGCTTTCAGATGGACTGTACGCAGGAAATCTGTTGGAAGTTCATCGATGCACTACAGCTGTTCGCTACCGTGTCGAGCGTTGGCTCGACGGAGTCTCTCGTTGCGCCAGTGAAGCTCTACTTTGCCCGCGATCTCAGTGAGCAGGAAGCGGAGCGTGCGGGTATCACCGACGGTACCGTTAGGCTGTCCGTGGGCCTCGAGCACCCGGACGATTTGATTGCCGACCTCGAGCAGGCGTTCGCATGCGCGTTTGAGTAGCCCGCTTACGTTAATGCAGTCTGCCGACAGCGACGAGATGTTGTTGGTAGTACGGCGTATCGATGCGCGCAATCGAAACCGTTTTCCCCGAGGATGGCGCGTGTACGAATCGGTCACCGCCCAGATAGATACCTACGTGGGATAGCTTCTCCTGGTCCTGGAAGAAGACGATATCCCCTGGACGCGCGTCGTTGAGGGCAATTTTGCGCGCGGTGCGGAACTGCTCGCGCGAGGTTCTCGGCACCGTAACGCCCGCTTGCGAGAAGCTGTAGTGGACGAGACCGCTGCAGTCGAAGCCAGAGCTCGGTGACGTGCCGCCGTAACGATAACGCACGCCCAATTGCCGCTCGGCGATCACGGCAGCGACCGCATTGGGGGTCGCTGTGGGCGGTTGTCTCGTAATGACGGTCGGCGGTGGAGACGCGACTGTCGGCGGCCCCGACGATACGCACGCGGTCATGCCAGTACTGAGGCAGACGAGACATAACGTTGCGATCGTTCTCGGAGTCATGAAGCCAGTATTGCGCGCAGATGCTGAACCGTTAATGAATGCAGCAGTCGATCGTAGTCGGTCGCGGCTGCGGCTGCGACGGTGCTCGTCACAGAACCGAGTTCGGTGCGGTGTCGGCGAGAGCTAGGTGTCGTTCGCCAGCCACGGCGGTGGCGGCAGGTCTTTGTCTGCGAGGAACGCCGGATTGTAGAGCTTCGACTGATAACGTGAACCGGAGTCGCACAGCACAGTGACGATTGTCTTGCCTGGGCCGAGGGCTCTAGCGAGACGAATCGCGCCAGCTACGTTCACGCCGCTCGAGCCGCCGAGCAACAAGCCTTCCGATTGCAGCAAGTCGTAACATGCGCCGAGCATCTCGGCATCGGGAATCTGGAACCCGTCGTCGATGCGAGCGCCGTCTAAATTTCCGGTCACGCGTCCCTGGCCGATGCCCTCGGTGATCGAGCTGCCCGAGGATTTGAGCTCGCCGGTTTTGACCCAGCTGTATATAGCCGCGCCCATCGGGTCGGCTACGGCCGTGACGATCTCGGGATTCTGCTGCTTTAGGTATTCGCTGACGCCTGCGAGTGTGCCGCCGGTGCCGACGGCACACGCGAAGCCGTCGATCGTGCCGTCGGTTTGCGACCAAATCTCCGGGCCCGTGCTTTGAATGTGGCCCTCGCGATTTGCGACATTGTCCCACTGGTTCGCGTACAGCACGCCATGCGCTTCGGTCTCCGCGAGTTCCTCGGCAGCACGCGCCGCGACATGCACGTAGTTGTTTGGATCGCGGTACGGAACCGCCGGCACCTCGCGAAGCTCGGCACCGCAGAGACGCAGCGCATCCTTTTTCTCTTGCGTCTGGGTTTGCGGTATGTAGATGAGTGTTCGATAGCCGCGCGAGTTGCCGACGAGCGCGAGCCCGATGCCGGTGTTGCCGGCCGTGCCCTCGACGACCAGCCCGCCCGGCTCGATGACGTTGCGAGCCTCGGCGTCGAGGATGATAAATTTCGCAGCACGATCTTTGACCGACCCTCCCGGATTCAAATACTCGGCTTTGCCGAGAATCGTGCACCCAGTCATCTCCGACGCCTTGCGAAGCTTGATCAGCGGCGTATTGCCGACTGATGCAACAAGGTCTTGCTTGATATCCATCTGCTGTTCGGGCCGATTCAATCCGGGTCTGTGCCTGCCGGGGGCGCTATTGTACATGCGGTCCCTGCGTTGGGGCGGTGTGAGTGCGTACTTGCGATCGACCAACTCGGTGCCGCAGACTGGGCGGCAATCGTAGCGGCGCCGGATGCGATTGACGAGCCATCGTTCTCGCCAGCCGTTACCACGAACCTCGGACGACTTTGGCAGCGAAGCAACGCGCATTCACCGATCCCCGTGAGCCGACCGGACTGAAACGCACGATTGGTCCGGTGCTGCTGACGCTCTACGGTGTCGGCACGATACTCGGCGCTGGAATTTACGTACTGCTCGGCGAGGTTGCGCGTCTTGCCGGCCCAGCCGTGCCGTTGGCGTTCGTTATTGCCGGAGCGATTGCTGGTGCTTCGGCGCTGAGCTATGCGGAGCTTGCAAGCCGACTTCCCAAGAGCGCCGGCGAAGCGGCCTACGTCTCGGCGGCTTTCGGTGGCACGGCATTGGCTCGGCTCACCGGAATCGGCGTCATTCTGACGGGCATCGTGTCGGCGGCAACGCTCGTACGTGGGTTCGTCGGGTATCTCGATGTGTTCGTTGCTTTGCCCGAGGCGCTCGTCATCAGTGCTGTCGTCGCGTCGCTGACGGCGCTGGCCGCGTGGGGCATTGCGGCAACGATGCGCGCGGCAGCCCTCGTGACGCTGATCGAAACGTCCGGGCTCGTCGCCGTATGCTGGATCGCGCGCGGAAGCCTCGCCCAGCCGACAGAGCGCTGGTTGACGATGCTGTCGATTTCCGACTCGACAGCGTGGCTCGGCGTCTTCGCCGGCGCGTTCGTCGCGTTTTACGCGTTCATCGGATTCGAGGACATGGTCAACGTCGCAGAGGAGGTCGTCGAGCCTGAGCGCGTCGTCCCTGTATCGATCATCGCTGCGTTGCTGCTGTCGACGGGGCTCTATGTGCTCGTGGCAGTCGTTGCGAGTTTCGCGCTGCCACTGGACGTGCTGTCGTCTAGTGGCGCGCCGATTGCGGCAATCGTCGAGTCGTATGGTTTCTCACCGTCGTTAATCGCGCTCGTCGGCTTATTCGCCGTCATCAACGGCGCATTGATTCAGCTCGTCATGGCGAGTCGCGTGTTTTACGGCATGGCATCGCAACGCCTGATCTGGAGCAGTTTTTCTCGGATTCACCCGCAGCGCGGTACACCGATCGTTGCGATCGCCGTCGGCGGTGCCGCAATTCTCATGTTTGCTTTGCTGCTGCCGCTCGGCGGACTCGCTCAGCTGACGAGCTTCATTGCGCTTGCGGTGTTTGCCGGCATCAACCTGGCGCTGATCGTGCTCAAGCGACGCACCGGTCCACGGCCGGTGTTCTCGGTACCGCTGCCGGTGCCGGTGCTCGGTGCTGCGCTTTCGATCGGCATGCTCGTCTTGCGGTTGGGCGCGCTCGCCGTTGACGCTGGATCGTGAGCCAGTCGCGCAACGGGTACGATGCGATCGTCGTCGGCGCCGGGCACAACGGGCTCGTCTGCGGCGATATCTTTCACGGCCACATGACGCTCGATCAGCCGTACTGTGCACGCCCGGCTATCGGCTACGCTGCGTCTACCTGTGCGCGTCAGGCGCACATCCAGGCCGCGGTGTCAGTGGTGCGTCCGGCCACAACGCGGCACAGGCGATACTGCAGAATCTGGATCGCGCGAACGTCTGACTTGGCGGCTAGTTCGTGACCGTGATCGTGATCCGATCCGACGTCACCGGTGGCTCGTGTGGCCGATGCAGCGCATCGCCCAACACGAGCTGCAACGTGTGCTGCCCTGGTGCCAGCTCGAGCTCGACTTCGGTCTGCCCGCCGCCGAAGTGTCGGACGTTGTCGTTCGCAGGCAGCGGCGCATCGAACGACGGCATCTGCGTGACGTCGATCAACAGATGGTGATGACCGGTGTTCGCCGTATTCACACCTGCGGGGGCGACGCCGATGCCGCGAAGGCCAAAGCGCACATTGACCGGTGACGTGACGGTGGCGCCGTCCGCCGGGGACTGAAAATAGGCCGCGGCGCCGGCCGGCGCCGGTGTCCGCGCGGTCTCCTGGGCCGCGAGCAGGCCAGCGGCAGCCGCTAGAGTTAACGGAATCAGTCGGAGTTGTTTTGGCATTGTTTTTCCCGCAAGGTGTGGACGAAGGGCATTTTAGCAGCGCAGTCGACGGGCAGCACTGGGCCTTGGATTCGACGCTGTAAGCGGCGCGCAGCCTGGTCCCGGATGGGGTCCGGAAGCATGAGGTCAACGCAGGCGGCCGAAAAGCGTTATGCAAAGCGCTGGGGGCTGAGAAATTCGGCACGGATTCTTGCTGAACTTCCCCCACTCGTAGCTAACTAACGCTACTATAGGGCCTTGTGGCCGATGTCGCCCGGCCCATCGACTAGCTTGTCAGGAGATAAGCGATGGCATACCGAAAGACGATTTTCACCGGGCTGCTCGTGATGCTCGCCATGGCGCTGGCGGCGTGCGCCAATCAGCAGCAGCGTCCGCCGTCACAGCAGGGCGGCCAACCCTCGCAGCAACAGGGCGGCCAACCCTCGCAGCAACAGGGCGGTCAGCCTTCGCAGCAACAGGGCGGTCAGCCTTCGCAGCAGAGCGGCACGCAAGGCCAGCAAGGCCAGCAGGGGCAGCAAGGTCAGCAGGGGCAGCAGCAGCAGGCTGGTGGGCAGCAAAGCGGTACGCCGGGCCAGCAAGGGCAGCAAGGCCAGCAGCAGGCCGGCGGGCAGCAAAGCGGCATGCCGGGTCAAGACGGCCAGCAGCAGGCTGGCGGGCAGCAAAGCGGCATGCCGGGTCAAGACGGCCAGCAGCAGGCTGGCGGGCAGCAAAGCGGCATGCCGGGTCAGGGCGGCCAGCAGCAGGCTGGCGGGCAGCAAAGCGGCATGCCGGGTCAGGGCGGCCAGCAACAGGCTGGCGGGCAGGCCGGTGTCGACCCGATGGGCGGCACACAGCAAGCCGGTACACAGTCAGGCGCAGGCGCTGAGGAAGGCGAAGGCGCGGCTGGCGACGGTGGCGACAACGCGTGGCCCGGCGGCGGCGAGATGGTCGGCGCCGCGGGTGGCGCGGCGAGCGGCGGTGCAAGCGGTGCGAACGGCGCGTTCGAGGAGTCTCTTGAAGACTTCGATGACCTGATGGGTGCCGAGCGCGAAGCGATGGCGAATCGCGGCATCGGCTCGGCCGCCGATGAGGCGTTTGGCAGTGCAGGAAACCCCGGTGGCATGGGTGCTGCGGGTAGCGAAATCCCAGGTATGTCCGAGCAGTCCGGTGGCACGATGGGTGGCGGCACCGACTCGCAGGGTGGCTCGGCCCAGACTGGTCCAGGCGGTGACGGCGGCGCGACAGAGGATCGCCCAACGGTCGAGGGCTGCACTGATCAAGATAAGGTTGCGCGGCAGCTCTGCGAGGCGGCGACCGAGGAAGAGGATCCATTCCTAAGAGGTGCGCTGTGGGACGAGTACAATGAGTACAAAAGGATCCTGAGCAGACAGTAACGGAGAACGGCAGGATGCGACATCTGGGGCTTAGCTTGGTTGCAGCGGGGTGCTTGGTCGGATGCACACAGAGTGAGGTCCGGCTTGCACATTCGGTCACGCTCGTGCCATCGACCGAGACGATCTCCGAGGCGCAGCTGCTCGATATCAGCATCGTCCAATTCGATCCCGGCGTTCCTGAAGGCGAGGTCGACAGAGACGTCGCCGAAGAGCTTCTGCGTGAAGGCACGTTCATTCATATCCGTCGTGCGGAGTCGCGTTACATGGCCGTCGCGCTGCGCGACACGCTGCAGAAAAGCGGTCATTGGGGCTCCGTATGGGTGACGCCCGAGAGCTCGAATGCTGCGGACGTCAACGTGACGGCCGAGATTCTGCATTCCGATGGCGACGAAGTCAGCGTCGCCGTTCAAGCCGTCGATGCAGCCGGCCGGGTGTGGATCGACGAGGAGTACGATTTGTCGACCGCGGTCGGGTCGTATAACCGCCAGCGCTATCCGGATCTCGATCCGTACCAGGATCTCTACAATTCGATCGCCAACGACCTAGCCGCAGCACGCGAGGATCTGACCGGCGACGACCTCGAAGAGCTTCGATCGATCGCCCAGCTGCGCTTCGCCGCAGAGCTGAGCCCCGAGGCGTTTGGCGAGTATGTCGTCGAGGGCCGCAGCGGCACGTATGAGCTGCGGCGTCTACCGGCTGACGACGACCCGCAGTTCACCCGCACACAGCGAGTGCGCGAAAGAGAGCACGTCTTTATCGAGACGCTCAACGAGCACTACGCCGATTTCTACTTGAGCGCGAGTGACTCCTACGATGGTTGGCGTGAGTATGCGCGCGAAGAAGCGATCGCGGTCAAAGAGCTGCAGCGCTCGTCACGATGGCGAACGGGCATGGGTATCGCAACGATCGTTGCATCCGTGTTGTACGGTGCGAATAGCGACGGTCAATTTTCCGATCGCATCGTGCGTGACACGCTGATGTACATGGGCATGGATCTGATCAAGACGGCGCGCGTGCGCCGTGAAGAAAAACGCTTGCATGCCGAAGCGCTAGAGGAGCTCTCGACCAGCTTCGAAGACGAGGTCAAGCCGATGGTCGTCGAAATCGAGGGCACGCAGCATCGCCTGACCGGTACGGCCGACATTCAATACGAGGAATGGCGCGATCTGTTGCGGCAGCTGTATCTCGAAGAAACCGGTTTCGTTTCCGAATACGACATCCGTACCGAAGAGGTCGTAGACCCGATCGACGATCTGGTCGGGCCGCCGGTTTCGGAGTCGATAGCTAATGACGGCGATAGCTCGGAACCCGACAACGAGATGTCCGAAGGCGAGACCGAGACCGAGGCCGAGGATGCGCCTGCCGACAGCTTCGCCGGAGCGACAGCCGGGCTCTGAGCGCCGCCGGATAGGATACCCGCGAGTTTGGGCCGCGCTCGCCGTACAGGCGCCGCTGCTGGCACAGCGGCGGCGAAGCCGACCGAAACGTGGCAGCGCGAGACTCAGCTTGCAGCGAATTCACTGACCGAGGTTTGGCTCGTGCGTGAGCCGGGCGGTCGGCAGCACGTCGTCAAATGCCCGAACGCTGCGAATCGCTGCGACCGCCGGGTCGCGCGGCTCATCGAGCGCGAATGGGAGTTCTTACAGGCAGGCGCGTCGCCGGGTGTCGTCGAGGCCCAAGCATTCGAGCGCTCCGAGCGCGGCGCTCTCCTCGTCACTGAGTACTTGCCGAACGGCGATCTCGTGGTCCTGGCCGGCAGCCATCCCCGCCATTGGGTTGCAGCGATGCGGTCGGTAGCGGGCACGTTGGCGCGGTTACACGAGCGCGGCATCGTGCATCGTGACGTCAAGCCGCGCAACGTGTTGTTCGATGCCAACGAGCGCGCGACGCTGGTCGATTTCGCTTCGGCGGCGCGATGCGGCGAACGTCCGCCGGCAGGCGGCACGACTACCGCGTATCGAGCGCCCGGTAGCGTGCGCGGGGCAGTCGCAGCGCCGGTCGAGGACGAAGTCGCGTATGCGGCGGTTCTCTACGAGCTGCTTGCCGGTGAGCCTCCGTTTGCGCCGCGCCGGTCGACGGCGATCGCCCCGGCGTATGCTCCATTGTGCGACGAGCGACTGGTATTCGGCGAGGAATCGGGCATCTGCGATCTCGTGGGGCTCGTCAACGCGGCGCTGGAAGAAGGAGCCAAGGAACCGCGGCCGAGCCTTGCGGTCTTTCAAAGGGCATTGACGCGGATATCGCCGGGCTTGGCGCTATCATTACAGGACGTTGGACGACGGGACGCCGAGTGAGCGAACTTCGACAAAACGATCTCGGGCATGACGAAGTCATCGAGCCGATCAAGGGCGGGTTCGCCGAGCGGCCGCAGGCCGATGGATCGGCGATGCCCGCGCCGTTGCCGCGCGACGACAGCCGCGGCCGGGGACTGATTTTCGCCGCGCTCGGCGTATTGCTGATCGTCGCTATCGGCGTCGTGTTCTTGTTGCCGCAGTGGGTCGAGGAGCAAGCGGCTAGGCCTGAGCCCGTTGCCGAGGACTCGACCGAAGCGGTCGATACCGAGCCCACCGAGCCTGCACTGACGCCCGAGGAGCTCGAGCAGCTGCGCGAAGAGGCCGAAGCTCTGCTGGCCGAGCTGTTGTCGCAACAAGCCCGCCTCGACACACTATCAGCCGAGTCCTGGGGCGGTGAGCGCTGGGCGGACTACGTCGCGCGCGCGCGCGTCGGCGACGATGCCTACCTTGCAAACGCGTTTCAAGACGCGGTGCCGGCCTACTCCGACACTCTGGAGATCGGTGAGACGTTGCTGACTCAGTCTAGCGACATTATCAATGCCGCGATGCAGGCCGGCGCGACGGCGCTCGAGGCCGGTAACGCGGCGCTCGCGACCGAACAGTTCTCTCTCGTCCTGGGCATCGAGCCCGGGAACGAGACTGCACAACGGGGATTGGAGCGCGCGCAGCGCTTGCCCGACGTGCTCGATTTCGTCAAGCAAGCGGAGGCCTTCGAGCGTGAGGGCGCGCTGGCCGAGGCCGCAGCCGCCTATCGCGAGGCACTCGCGATCGATGCTGGCTGGGTGCCCGCACGTTCGGCGCTAACGGCGATCGAGGCGCGTATCCGGGCGGGCCGTTTCGAATCCTTGATGTCTGCCGGATTTGCTGCGCTGAGCACCGAGGACTTCGACGACGCCTACGAGCGTTTCGGCGAGGCGCTAGAGCTCAGACCTGGCTCCGAGGAAGCCAAGAGCGGACAGCTGCAGGCCGAGCAGGGACTGCGTCTCGATCAGATTGCATTGATCGAAGCGCGCGCTGCGGCATTCGAGCGCCGCGAGCTCTGGTCGCGAGCGATCGAGCAATACACGTCAGCGATCGAGACCGATGCGACGTTGGTGTTTGCGCAGGAAGGTCTAACGCGCGCGCGCTATCGCGATGATCTCGATTCGAAGCTTGCGTACCTGCTCGGGAACCCGAACCTGCTATTCGACGATGACGTGTTGCGCGATGCCGGCGCGATGCTCGACGAAGCCGGTGCGATCGAGTCGGCTGGGCCACGACTGACGGAGCAAACGACCGAGCTCGCGCGTCTAGTTCGACTCGCATCGACGCCTGTCGAGGTGCCGCTGCAGTCGGATGGGATCACCGAGGTCACCGTCTATCGAGTTGGACCGCTCGGAGCGTTTGCGCAGACGACGATCGAGGTTCGGCCCGGCACTTACACGGCGATCGGCAGCCGTGACGGCTACCGCGACGTGCGCGAAACGTTCAGGGTGCTGCCCGGGCAAACGCCCGCGCCGATTCGCGTCGAATGCGTGGAGCCGATCTGATGGCGATGCACAACGACTGGGTCATCGAGGCGCGTCTCGCCGAGGAAGTGCGTCATTTCGAAGCCGACTCGCTGCCGATTGTCGTTGGCGGCGAGTCGTCGGCCGATATTCGGCTTCAGGGCGTCACAGGGAGTGTGCAGATCGGTCTGCTCGATGGCACGTATTTCGTGCAACCCGGCCGGGATACCCGCGGACTTCGGGTCGATGGCGAGCTCGTCAAGGGGTCGCGATCGCTGCGCGGCGGCGAGACCGTTGCCCTCGATACCGCTCGTCTGTCGTGCGATCTCGGCGAATCGCGACTGCGAATCGTCGTCGAGGGCCAATTGACCGGCAGCGATACGGCACCACCCGAGCTCGAGGATCTCGCGCGCGAAGCCGACGAGATCGAGGCGCTGGAGATCAAGCCGATCGCGTTTCGATCGCCCAACGAAACGCCGCAAGAGGCGGTCAAGTGGCCGCGTCCGGCGACGGTCGCCGTCGGAAGCGCGTTTGCGTTGCTTGCGATGCTCGGTTGGTTCGCGTTTACCGCGAAATCGATCGAGATCAACGTGACGCCGGAGCCAGCCGAGCTCACGCTGCCGAGCACGCTTTTGAAGTTTCGGTTGACCGACCGCTACCTGTTGCGCTCCGGTACGCACAGAGTCACTGCGGAGCTGCCGGGCTACTACCCGCTCGATGAGGAGATCGACGTCGGTTTCGCACCCGATCAGTCGTTCGAGCTCGAGTTCGTGCGGCTGCCGGGGTTGATCACGCTAACGACGATGCCTGCGGTCGACGCGGAGGTCGGGCTCGACGGCGAAACGCTGGGCACGACACCGTTGGTCGATGCCGAGATCCGTCCCGGCGAGCATCGACTCGAGTTCGTTGCCGATCGATACCTTGCCGAGGTCATCGAGCTCACCGTTGCGGGCGGTGGCGAGCGGCAAGCGCTCGAGGTTGCGTTGACGCCTAATTGGGCACCTGTATCGCTATCGAGCCAGCCGCAGGGCGCCGAGGTGCTCGTCGACGGGACCGTCGTCGGATCGACGCCGGCGGAGCTCGAGCTTGCGGCCGGCGAGCATGAGCTCGAGCTGCGACTGCGCGGCTACAACGCATGGCGCGAGTCGATCTCGGTCATCGCCGATAGACCCGAGACTTTGCCGATGGTGACGCTGCGCCAAGCCGACGGCCGAATCGATCTCGTGACCGATCCCGACGGTGCGGCCGTCAGCGTCAACGGTGAGTTTCGCGGTCAGACGCCACTGACGTTGCGCCTCGATCCCGATCGCGAGCACCAGATCAACGTGACCAAGCCCGGCTACGAGCCGGTGACCGAGGCGATGTCGGTAGCGGCCGACAGCGGCCGACGCGTAGAGTTGGCGCTCGTTGCTCAGATCGGCGTCATCGACGTCGCCAGCGAGCCCGCCGGCGCGGAAATATGGATCGACGGCGAGCGGGTCGGGACCGCGCCGCAACAGTTGAGCTTGACCGCACTACCGCACGAGCTGGAGCTGCGTCTCGACGGTTACGCGCGCCAGCAGCGAGAGGTAACGCCGCGTCCAGGCTTTCCCCAGGCGTGGGCTGCGGAGCTAGAGCAGCTCGACGAGCTCACCGGGTCGGGCTATGCGCGCACGATTACGACGGGGTTGGGTCAGGAGTTGCGCCTCGTGCTCCCCGGCGAGTTTACGATGGGCTCGTCGCGGCGCGAGCAAGGGCGTCGTACGAACGAGACGCTGCGCAGCGTGCAGCTCAGCCGCGCGTTCTATCTAGGTGTTCACGAAGTGACGAACGCTCAGTTCCGGGCATGGCGCGAGGAGCACGACTCTGGATCGTTATCGGGGCAAAGCCTCAACGGCGACGATCAGCCGGTCGTAGAAGTCAGCTGGAGCGACATCGCCGAGTATCTGAACTGGCTCAGTATTCGCGACGGCTATCAGCCCGTCTACACCGAGGAGAACGGATCCTGGACGATGGTTCGGCCGCTGCGAAACGGCTATCGACTGCCAACCGAGGCCGAGTGGTCATGGGCGGCTCGGTTTGCGAATCAGGATGCCGCACTCGTCTTTCCATGGGGGCAAGAGCTGCCGCCGCCTGACCGCTTCGGTAATTTTGCGGACTTGTCCGCTGCGGAGCTGTTGCCGAATACACTCGTGACGTATAACGACGGATTCCCGGTATCGGCACCGGTCGGCAGCTTTGCCGCAAACCCGGTCGGTATCATGGATCTTGGTGGCAATGTCTCGGAGTGGGTTCAGGACTTCTATGAGATTTCCTCGAGCGCGGCCGAAGGCGTTGCGATCGACCCATTGGGGCCTGAAACTGGGCGTTTTCACGTAATTCGCGGGCCGAACTGGCGCAGTGCGACGATTACGGATCTGCGCGTTGCGGCGCGTGACTACGGTGATGCGCCCGAGCAAACACTGGGCTTCCGGATTGCGAAAAATCTGGAATAAATCGGTCTTTGGCCGGTCTAATTTGTAAGTAGTGGAATGGAGAGCGGTGCTGTGAAGCGTTATAGCGTGTTATTGAGCGCGGTTCTGGCGATGGGTACGGGTCCGTTCAGCTTGGCCCAAGATGCCGCCGAGGCGCCGCCCCCGGCAGACGAAGAGCGTCCCGCGCCGCCGCCGGCTGCCGAGGAAGAGACTCGAACGCTCGAGGAGATTTTCATTCCGAGCGAGGAAATCGGGGCAGACGAAGAAGTCACGTTCCCGATCGACATTTGACGGCGCGAGTCGCGTAGGAGTTGTAGCGGCCCATGAAGCGTACTTTCTCGACAGAGTTTCTCTATCAAGTATTCGCATTAATCATTGCGGTGATCATCATTCATGCGACGTACGTGACCGTCGTGCGGCCGCGTGCGACCGATGTCTTGGCCGAGCAGTCATTGCGCGTCCAAGAGGAAGAGAATTACACGCCGGAGCGTTCAGTCTGGGTTTTGATCAGGGACTTCGAGCAAGAGGCGTGCTTTGTATTGATGCTATGGGCATTTGCAATCATGGGCTACAAAGCCTCGAGCGCGATCTCAGAGCGATCACTGTTGCTGCGCGAGCTCGTTCCAGTGCGCGACGGTGTGCGGATATTGCCCGAGGATACGCGCGAGTATGCGCGGACGATTCAGGCAATGCCTGATCGGCTGCGAGACATGTTGCTGCCGCGCGTGCTGTTGACATCGCTCGAGCGATTCGGGTCGACACGCAACGTGCAGGACGTGTCCTCGATCGCGAAGACGCTTTGTGAGTCGGAAGGCGAGCGCCTCGAGTCGGAGCTCTCGATGATTCGCTACATCGCTTGGGCGATTCCGTCGGTCGGATTTATCGGCACCGTTCGCGGTATCGGCGATGCGCTCGGTCAGGCGCACAGAGCCGTCGACGGTGATATTGCAGGCGTAACCGAGAGTCTGGGCACGGCGTTCAATTCGACGTTCATTGCGCTGTTGATCTCGATCGTCGTCATGTTCCTCGTGCACCAGCTGCAGTCGCTGCAGGAACGCCTCGTGTTCGATACGCAGACGTACATCGACCACAACTTGATCCGCCACATGCAGGCGCGTGATCGCTAGGCCGTGCAGGTAAAGGCATCCAGGCTATGTCGACAGTCGTCATTGAAATCAACGATGCAGGGCTCGTCGTTGCCGACGCGTCCGGTATGCTAGCCGTCGAGCCGGGCTATGCGTTTGTCGATGCGAGCACGATCGCGACCGGTCGCGAGGCGTACGCGAATGCGCGGCTCCACCCACGGCAGAGCAGCAACCGGTTCTGGGATGTGCTGAGCGTCGCACCGGATACTGCCGGCATCGATGGGATCGGCAGTGCCGCGGAGCTTGCCTACGCGCAGCTGTCGGCGCTGTGGTCGACGCACGGCGGTGCCGATCGAGACTGCGTGTTTGTCGTCCCGGGTCACTACGGTCGCGAGCAACTCGGTGTCCTGCTCGGTCTTGCGCAGGAGTCCGAAATCCAAGTCCGCGCGATGATTACGGCCTCGGTGGCCGCGGCGGAGACGCCCTATCCCGATGCGCAGCTGCTGCACATCGATGCCGGCCTACACCGAATCAGCGCAACGCAACTCGAGCAGAGCGACGACGTTGCCGCCACAGAGGAGCAGTCGCTCGAGAACGTCGGCATTGCGACCGTCACCGATCAGCTGGCCAAGCGCGTTGCCGAGCTGTTCGTGCTTGCGACTCGTTTCGATCCGTTTCACAGCGCGTCCAGTGAGCAGCTCGTTTACGACCGGCTCTCCAATTGGCTTGCCGAGCTCGATGGCCAGGCCAGCGCAATCAATCTGAGCTTACCGCACGATGGCGAAACGCTCGAAGTCGAGGTTTCCCGCGATCAGCTGATGGGCACGTTGGCTGGCTTTCATCGCGCGCTCGTGCAGTTCGTCGCGCAGTGCCGCGAGCCGGGCGCGCCGTTGGTCGTGCAGCTGACAGATCGATTAGCGGCCGTCCCCGGCGTCATCACGGCGCTCGAACGTCTTGACGATTCGACGGTCGTTGCGCTCGAGCGCGCGAGCGGTCCGGTCAGTGTTGCGCGTAACGCCGATACGCTTGGCGCAAGCGGCGGCGGTATCCGGCTGCTGAAGCGTCTGCCATGGCGTCGCGCAGCCGTCACCACGCCCGTGCGGAGTCGCGCGGAAGCGCCGAGCGCGCAGGAAGGCGGTGAGCGTGACGCGACGAGCGAGGTCGAGTTGCCGAGCCATATCGTCTATCGCGGCACTGCGTATGGCGTCGACGCTCAGGGACTCGTGATCGGTCGAGAGCAAAGCCCCGAGCGCCGCACAATTGTGCTGAACGGTGGGCAGAGTGGCGTTTCGCGCGCGCATTGCGAGTTGGTTCGACGGGACGGCGAACTCAAGCTCATCGACATGAGCCGCTTCGGCACGTTCGTCAATGAGAAGCGGATCTCCGGCGAGACTGCGCTGCAGCCCGCCGATGTGATTCGAATCGGCTCGCCAGGCGAGCAATTGCAAGTCATACGCGTGGAGCTAGATCATGGCGCGTAGACAGACGAACGTTTTCTCGCTCGCGTTTCTCGACGCAATGACCTGCGGTTTCGGCGCCGTGATTCTGTTCTTCATGATCATCAACGCCAATATCGATCAGCGCCGCGAAGTCATACTCGACGACCTCGCCGCTGAAGTGAACCGCATGGAGCTCAAGGTGCTGACGGGGCGAAAGAACCTCGTCCAGCTCAAACAGGATCTAGCCGACCTGATCGAGCAATGGGCTGTGTTGCGCGGGCTCAAGCAGGAGATGGTTACCGAGATTCAGCTGACCGAATCCGAGTTCAGTAACATGACCGCGACGACCGAATCTCAAGAGGAAGCTATCGAGCGGCTGCGTTCCGAGCTCGAGCAGCTGCAAGCAGAGACCGAGCGGCTGTCGGCCGCGAGCATTACGCCGGATCGCGCGGGCAATCGCATTCGTAGCTTCACCGGTGACGGCAATCGACAGTATTTGACGGGGCTGCGCATGGGCGGTGAGCGCGTGGTCATCCTGGTCGACGCATCCTCGAGCATGCTGGACCGCACGATCGTTAACATCATTCGGCGACGCAACATGCCCGTCGAGCAGCAGATCGCGTCGCGCAAATGGCAGCAGGTTATCAATACCGTCGATTGGTTGACGACGCAGATTCAGCCCGGCACGCAGTTTCAGATTTTCGCTTACAACGACACGGCATGGCCGTTGATCGAGGGCAGCGACGGCCAGTGGTTGCGCGTCACCGACGGCAGTCAGCTCGAGGAAGCTGTGCAGGCCCTGCGGGAGATGCCGCCGAACGGTCCGACGAGCCTCGCGGCTGCATTTGCGGCGCTGCGGCCGCTCGATCCGAAGCCGGACAATATCTATTTGCTCGCCGATGGCCTGCCGACGGTCGGTGAGACATTGCCTGTGCGCGCCGGCGTCACCGGGCGTGAGCGCATGGGTCACTTCAATCGGGCCGTGCGCGATCTTCCGTTCAATGTCCCTGTCAACATTATCCTGTACGCTATGGAAGGCGATCCGCAGGCGGCCCCTGCTTATTGGTGGCTGGCGCTCAAAACGGGCGGATCGATGATGGCGCCATCGGAGGATTGGCCATGACGAAAAGGCGGAGGCGTGACGTCGAGGCGACGAGCCTGTCGTTTCTCGACGTCATCGTGTGCGGTTTCGGTGCCGTTATCCTGCTGTTGGTCATCACGAAGATGTTCGAGCCGGTCAGGCTCGAGGAGACTCACACCGAGCTCGAGGGCTTGATCGTTCGTTACCAAGAAGAGCTCAATGACATCGTCGGCGAGACCGATGTCGTTCAGCGTGAGCGCCTGATGACCGAACAGAGCGTCGAGACCGACGAAATTCAGATAGCGCAGCTGCAAGAGGAGCTGGTGCGCATTCGCGCGGCCGTTCTCGCCAGCGAGGACGACGCGTCTATTTCCTCGGAGCTGGCTGGTCGCCTCGCGCAGGCCAAGCAACGGCTTACCGAAGAAATGCAGCGCCTGCTCGCCAACTATCGCCCGGACCCGGATGACTATGTTGTTGGCGGCATTCCGGTCGATAGCGAGTACATCGTGTTCATCATCGATACGTCGGGCAGCATGCAGCGCTATGCATGGGACCGTGTGCAGCAGCAGATTCGCGAGACGCTCGAAGTCTATCCTCAGGTCAAGGGCATCCAGGTCATGAATGACATGGGTGAGTACATGTTCAAGAGCTATCGCAACGAGTGGATTCCGGATACGCCGGGACGACGCGAGGCGATCATGGACTCGCTGCGCAACTGGAATGCGTTTTCGAACTCGAGTCCCCGCGAGGGCATCCTCGAAGCGATCGGGGCTTTCTACGACCCGGAAAAGAAAATCAGCCTCTACGTCTACAGTGACGATTTCTCATCAGGCTCGATCAACGCCGTTGTGCGCGAGGTCGACCGCCGTAACCGGGTCGGACTCGACGGCGCGCGTCGAGTGCGAATTCATGCCGTCGCGTTTCCGGTCTACTACGAGGTTGCCAACGGCGAGCTGCTATCGTCGGCGCGTTTTGCGGTACTGATGCGCGAGTTGTGCCAGCGTAACGGTGGCACGTTCGTCGCGCTGCCGTCGCTGCGCGGCTAGACCCTAGATCCGAAAACTGACCGGCTGCCCGGGCAGGAATCCGGGTGGGCGTCGCTGCACGCGCTCGCCTGCCACAATTGATCATATTTGATCCAGTCAGCGCCCGATTTCCACATCGGGTCGCCATCTCGTCGCGCTCTAATCTGTCCCGTGCAATAGGGCACGGGCGACTCAAAGGAGCGTAGCCATGACGAGGAAAATCATCATAACGGCGCTGACGGCGCTGACGTTTGCCACGACCGGATGGACGGCCGAGTCGGGTGCAGAGGATCATTCGAAGGAGCGTGTCGGTCTGGCCGGCGGAGCGATCGTCGGCGGCTTGGCCGGCGGGCCGATGGGACTCGTCATCGGGGCTGCGCTCGGCGGTTGGCTCGGTGACGAGTTCGACACCGAGCGTCGCGAGCGAAACGACTTCGAGGCGCGTTGGCAGGAAGCCGAGGCCACAGCCGCGAGCTTGAACGAAGCGGTCATCGACAGCGAGCGCCGGCTGAGCCGCGCGACTTCGACGCATCGCCGCGAATCGATGGCGATGCGCGAGCGAGTTCGCGATGCCCTGGACGTGCAGATACTGTTCAAGACCGGTGCGAGCGAGCTAGCTGATATCACTCGCGAGCGCCTAGCGCGCCTCGCAGAGCTCATCGCCGATATGGACGATCTGCTCGTGCATGTCGAGGGTCATGCCGATGCGCGCGGCAATCCGGAGTTCAATGCGCAGCTGTCGGCTCATCGCGCCGCGACGGTGCGCGATATCTTGCTTCGCGCTGGTGTGCCTGCAGGCCAGATCATCGTCGATGCTTATGGCGAGAGCGATGCGGTGGCTGCAATCCAGGACCTCGATGGCATGGCGCTCGATCGTCGCGTCCAACTGACGCTCATTCCGGCTGGTACGGACGGACGCGTCGCTCAGGAGTAGGGCACCGAGCACAAGCGTCCAGTTGGGGCGGTGCCGACGGCACCGCCCTTTTTTTTGCTACAGATCGAGTGCGGCTATGAGATCAGGTGCTTGCGCGCGCTTCGATAAGCGCGGCAGCATCGTAACTGCCGTGCCGCCAGCGTGGCGCGTGATTGTCTCGGCGGTCTCGACCAGCGGCACCGGCTGCTCGACGGATTCGCTGACGATGATCGCGCGAACCTCGATGCGTTGAGCCGACAACGTCTCGAGCGCCGTCAGCGTGTGACTTATTGCGCCGAGGTAGCTGCCAGTCACGAGTATGGTCGGACAGGCAACGGCAGCAATCCAGTCGATGACCGTATGACTTTCATCGAGCGGAACCATGACGCCGCCGACGCCCTCGATGACCGTCGTGTCGGCTGTTTGCCGCGAGCAGAAGCCGACGAGCTCGTCGAATGGGATCGTGCGGCCCTCGCGTCGGGAAGCCATATCGGGCGACAACGGCGCGGCAAATCGCCAGGGGCTGACCGCGTCGAGATTCGGCGTATTGAGTGTCATTCCCAGTGCATCGAGTAGTTGGGCCGTGTCACTCTCCTCGGGCGCGCTAACATCGAATCCGGAGACGATCGGCTTCAGCGCGTGCACGTTTCGCCGGCGGTGTCGTAATGCCGTCACAATCAGTTGTGTCACGAGCGTCTTGCCAACGCCGGTGCCCGAGCCTGTGATGAACAGCGTGCTCACAACGTGGCTAGCACCTGCGTCATCGCGGCGGCAAGGCCCTCGACCTGCTCGAGCGTATGCGTTGCGGAGAACGCACAGCGCAGCCGCGCCGTGCCTTCCGGCACGGTCGGCGGCCGTATCGCTACGGCTAGATAGCCTTGTTGCTCGAGCTGTCGACTCGCCTCGAGCGCGCGCTCCGGTGTCTCGAGCAGGATCGGCACGATCGCGCTCTGCGGCGGCGGGAGCGCGCACAGTGCCGCGAAGCGTTGCGCATTTTCAAGTGGCTTTGCGACAAGCTCGGCGTCAGATGCGATGATCTCGATGCCTTTTAGCGCGGCTGCGAGGACGCCGGGTGGCAGAGCCGTCGTGTATATCAGGCTGCGGGCCCGGTTCCGAATCAAGTCCGCGACGTCGCGTGACGTGCACAGATAGCCGCCGTAAGCGCCAACGGCTTTGGACAGCGTTCCCATCTGCAGGGGAATTGCTAGCGGTCTGCCGTTGTCGATCACCGATCCGCGACCGTTTTCGACGACGCCGACACCATGGGCGTCATCGACCATCAGCCAGGCGTCCGTTCGTGCAGCGATATCCAGCAGATCTCGAAGTGGCGCGCGATCGCCATCCATGCTGAATACGCCTTCGGTCAGAATCAGGCAGCGCGGGTGATTGGCTCGATGGCGATCGATCAGCGCGGCTGCCGAGCTCGCGTCGTTGTGCTCGAAAGTGACGACTTTCGCGCGGGCCAGCGTTGCGCCTGCATACAGGCAGCTGTGGCAGAGCTCATCGATGACGATCAGGTCGTCGCGGCCAATCAATGCCGGAACAATGCCGATGTTCGCGAGATAACCGCTGCCGAATACGACGGCATCCTCTGTGCCTTTGAAAGCAGCAAGCGCGCGCTCGAGCTTGCCGTACAACGGATGCTCGCCGGTGACGTGTCGCGACGCGCCGGAGCCCGTGCCGGCTGCGCGCGTCGCGGCCAGATTCGCCGCCGTCGTCTCTCGATGTCGGCAGAGCCCCAAATAGTCGTTGCTTGCAAACGAGACGAGCTCGCGATCATCTCGGTGAACGACCCCAGCCGTCAGAGCGCGAGTCGGCACGAGCTTGCGGTGTAGGCTCGTCGCCGTCAACTGCTCGAGCTTCTGCGCGGCGAATCGATTCAGTGAGTCAACGGTCATCGGTCTGGATGATATACAAGATCGAAACGATTCGGGTCACGCCCCTTGGGCTGTGTAGGCAGGCCGATGACCCAGCACGACGGTCGTGTAAGTATCAATTCGGATACTCGCAGACGGCATCGATGCCCTACAGTCGTTGTTGACGATTCATCGCGCATTGACGGGGGCGTAGCGGCCGGCTTCGACCATGAGCATCCAGATTCGACGAGTTCTCGCGGCACTCAAGCCCTGGCAGGCTGGTTTGCCGCTGTCGACGTACCATGCTCGGTTTTTATCCGAGCGACTCGGCGCCGAGCTTCGGCTCTTGAGTTGCGTGTTCGACACCGAGGTTGCTGTGGGCATTGCCAAAGGAGAGCGACAGGCGCTATCTGCCCAGGTCGGCTTGATTCAGTGTGAGCACGCAGTGCTCGCCGATCTGGCTCGCTCGCTCGAGGACTGGGGTGTCGATGCTGCGCACGAGGTACGCTGGGGTCAGCCGGTCGAAGACGTCGTCATCGACGAGGTTCGTCGCTGGGGCGCCGATCTGCTGGTCGTCGGTACGCGTCACGGCGGTGTGCGACCGCATACGCGCTTGTCACGAGTCGATTGGCAGCTGATGCGGAACTGCCCATGCGCTGTTCTGCTCGCGCGCGATCCGCAGTTCGAGGGCTACGAGACGATCTTGGTTGCGATCGACCCGTTGCATCGCCACTCACAGCCGGAGGGCATCGACCGTCGGATTCTCGAGTACGGCGCGCTGCTGTCGCGGGCCGCCGGGTCGGAGTTTCTCGCGGCGCACGTTTTTCCAGACCCGGCGCTGTACGACCTGGCATCGGCCGTCGAGGTGCTGCCTGGCGTCTACTACGGCGCTGAGAATATCGAGCACGTGCATCGTCAGGCCGTCCTCGAGCTCGTGGCCGATTACGGCCTGCACGGTGACGATGTGCTATTGGTGCCTGGCGATCCAGGCGACGGCCTCGCGCAGATCATCGAAGACCGAGATGTCGACTTGATCGTCATGGGGAGGCTGAAGCGGGGTATCGAGGAGCGGATGCTCGGTAGCACCGTCGAGGATATCGTTGCCAACGCGCACTGCGACGTGCTGCTCGTCGGACCGCCGTCGTAGGCAGCGATCTGCTGTTGAAGCTAATCGCGGACGCTGCGCTCGCGCTCGACCCGGCGGCTAGAAAGCGCCTGCAGCAGCGTTAGCTGATCCTTGAGGGCATCGAGAACTTCGGCGGCGCTCAGGATGCCGAACAGGTAGCCTTCGCTGTCGAGCACCGGGATTCGCCGCACGCCTTTGACGCTCATGAGTCGCAGCGTCTCGAGCAGATCGGCATCGCTTGGCGCCGTTACCATTCGTGGGCTTGCAACGTCGCCAACGTTCACCGAGTCCAGATCGACTTCCTTGGCCAGGAGCTCCACGACGAGATCGCGATCGGTAACGATGCCGAGCGGTCGACACCGCTTGCCGCCACCGTCGGCGACGATCAAGTCGCCGACATGCTCGGAGCGCATCAGGCGCGCGGCATCGAATATCGACGCGGATTTGTCGATCGTAGCGACTTCACGTCTGCATATTTCGCCGATCTGCATCTGTTGGTTTCCTCGTTCTTAGGTTACCGCCATTCGTTTGGTTGGAATGGCGCATACCGCAAAGATGCGGGCTGCCCAGGTGGCTACCAATAGGTAGATACCGAGAAGGTAATGCGCTACAAACGGCTCACTGCTGACCCCGTTCGATTGCGGCTGGGGACTACTCGGGTTCGCCGGCGATGATCTCGAGCAGCTCTTGTGTGCGCGTCTCCATCAGGATGCGATCGCCGCGCGTTTCGACATTGAGTCGAATCAATGGCTCGGTATTCGATGCACGCAGATTGAACCGCCAATCCTGAAACTCGATGCTGAGGCCGTCCGTGTGGTCGACGGATTTCGCGCCCTTAGCGTAGCGTTCCTCGAGTTCGGCAATAGTTGCTGACGCATCGGCGACGCGTCTATTGATCTCGCCGCTCGCTGGGAATAGCACCATCCGCTCGTTGACGAGTGTCGACAGCTGCGCGCCGTTGCGGCTCATGATCTCGGCGACGAGCAACCATGGAATCATGCCGCTGTCGGCGTACGAGAATTCACGAAAATAATGATGCGCGCTCATCTCGCCGCCATAGGCTGCATCGTGCTGCCGCATCGTTTCCTTGATGAAAGCGTGACCCGACTTGCTCTGTACGGCTTCGCCTCCGAATGCCGAGACGATGTCGAGCGTATTCCATGTGAGGCGTGGGTCATGGACGATCCGTTCCTTCTCCGAGTGCGACAGAAATGCTTGGGCTAACAGTCCGACGATGTAATAGCCTTCGATGAATCGGCCGGTTTCGTCGAAGAAAAAGCAACGGTCGAAGTCGCCGTCCCAGGCAAGTCCCAGATCGGCGTCGTGATCGACGACCGGCTTTGCTGTGTGCTCGCGGTTCGGTATCAGCATCGGATTCGGCACGCCGTTCGGAAATGTGCCGTCGGGTTCGTGGTGGATCTTGACGAAATCGAACGGTAGGTGCTGCTCGAGCAGATCGATGATCGGTCCGGCGCCGCCATTGCCAGCGTTGACGACGATCTTCAGTGGCTTCAGCGTCGCGCTCGACACATAGGACAACAAGTGCTCGATATAGGCTGGCAGAATGTCGTGCGATTCGATGCGCCCTTTGCGCTGGCTAGCTGGAAAATCGTCGCGCTCGGCGAAGGCGCGAATTTCGATAAGCCCCGTGTCGGCACTGATTGGGCGAGACTCCTCGCGCACGAGCTTGAGCCCATTGTAGTCGGGTGGATTGTGGCTCGCAGTCACCATGATCCCGCCATCGAGCCCTAAATGGGCCGTCGCGAAGTAGACGAGCTCGGTGCCGCCGACGCCGATATCGACGACGTCGGCACCAGCATCGTTCAAGCCTCGACACAACGCTTCGGTGAGCGCCGGACTCGTAAGGCGTATGTCGCGCCCTACGGCTACGCGCTTGGGTTGAACGAACTGCGCGTATGCACGACCGATTCGGTATGCAATGTCGTTATTGAGCTCGTCGGGAACTTTGCCGCGAACGTCATAGGCCTTGAAGCACGTGATACTCGTCATCGTCTAACGCCGTGTAGGTTCGCAGCGCAGTATACCTGTACTCGCACAGGTCGATGCACGACAATCCCTTACTTTGTGACGGCACTGCGCGAATCGTTCGAACGCTGAGGGGGCTCCAATGACCACGCGGCTATGGCGCCCGTATTGCCAGGAACAAACCACGCCCGCGCCGCTGACGGCATCGGCGACGGCGGGGTCGCGAATTGCGCTCGCCGACGGTCGGACACTGATCGATGGCATCTCGTCGTGGTGGACGGCATGTCACGGCTATAACCATCCGGTGATTCGCGCGGCCGTGGCCGAGCAGCTCGAGGCGATGCCGCATGTCATGCTAGGCGGGCTCGTTCACGAGCAGGCTTCGGTTCTCGCCGATCGATTGGCGGATGCGTTACCTGGAGATCTCGAGCATGTCTTCCTCTCCGAGTCCGGTTCGGTCGCCGTCGAGATTGGCCTCAAAATCGCGCGTCAGTATTGGTTGAACAGTGGCGCTCAGGATCGATCCCGATTTCTCGCGTTTCAGCATGCGTATCACGGCGACACGTTTGCGGCAATGTCGATCTGCGATCCGGAAGAAGGTATGCACAGCCTGTTCGGCGATGTCGTTGCCGGTCAGCTGATCGTGCCAATGCCGCGCGATTCGGCGACGCTAGCCAATTTCGAGCGTGTCGTCGAGCAGCATGCACACGAGCTCGCTGGCATCGTGCTCGAGCCGCTCGTGCAAGCCGCCGGGGGTATGAAATTCCACTCACCCGACGTGCTGCGCGCTGTCGCCGACACAGCAGCGCGGCACGATGTGCTGTTGCTGCTCGACGAGATCGCGACGGGATTCGGTCGCACCGGAACGATGTTTGCGTGCGAGCAGGCCGCTGTGCAGCCGGATATCGTGATGCTGTCGAAGGCCTTGACTGGCGGCACTTTACCGCTGGCAGCGACGATCGCGACGCGTCGCGTACACGACGCATTCCTGTCGGACGATCCGCTGCATGCGTTGATGCATGGGCCTACGTTCATGGGAAATGCGCTCGCATGCGCGGCCGCAAACGCGTCGCTGACGTTGTTCGAGACCGAGCCGCGCCTCGCTCAAGTCGCGCACATTGAACGACGCATGGCGCGTGGGCTCGAAGCGTGTCGGGATCTCCAGCACGTGGCCGACGTGCGCGTCATCGGTGCAATTGGCGTCGTGCAGCTCGATCGAGTTCCCGATCTCGAAGCGCTTCGACAGGCGTTCGTCGCGGAGGGCGTCTGGGTCCGCCCGCTCAATGACGTCGTCTACTTGATGCCACCGTTCGTCATCGACGACGACGATCTCGACGGCCTCATCAGTGCTGTCATTCGAGTCGTATCGCGCTGGAGTCGTGCGCCCTGCTGAGCGCGCCGCGCACGAGCTTAGAACATCTCCGATGAGCCCGGGGACGTAGCGCCGCCGTTGTAACGATTCGGAATATGGTCTCCGGTCACCATATCGCGGTACGACAAACCGGGTGGCACCATCGGGTAGACGCTTGCCTCGGGGTCGATGATCACTTCGAGGAACGCCGGTCCGTCGAAGGCGAGAAATTCTTCGATCACGGCCGGGACGTCGGCATTGTTGTCGAGGCGCTTCGCATACTCGAAGCCATCGGCTTGGGCAGCTTTGATGAAATCTTTCTTGCGTAGCGACTTTTCGCTACCGGAGAGCCGGCCCTTGAAGAACATCCGCTGCCACTGCATGACCATGCCGTCGCCATAGTTGTTCAGCACGACGATCTTAACCGGCAAGTCATAGGTCGTCACGGTCTCGAGCTCGCCGAGGTTCATTCGTATGCTCGCGTCGCCGTCGATGTCGATTACGAGCTTATCCGGTCGTGCGAATTGTGCGCCGATCGCTGCGGGTAGACCAAAGCCCATCGTGCCCATGCTGCCGGACGTGATCCACAGGCGTGGCTCACGGAAGTCGAAGTACTGCGCGGCCCACATCTGATGTTGACCAACGCCGGTCGTTATGATGGCTTCGCCGGCGGTGATCGCATTGATTGTTTCGATGACGTAGTTGGGCTGGATCAGCGTGCTGCTGCGGTCATAGTTCATCGCATAGCACTGCTTGAGTGCCGCGATCTCGTCGAGCCATGCACGATGCTCGAGCCGGATGCTCTTGCGCCGCCCATAGGCGAGCAAAGTGCCCAACGCTTCATTGAGCCGTCCGACGTGATACCAATCGGCGTGCTTAACCTTATTGATTTCCGACGGATCGATGTCGAAATGCAGAACCTTTTTCGCGCGCGGTGCAAAATTCGGCGGATCTCCGGCTACGCGATCGTCGAATCGCGCGCCGAGCGCGATCAGTAAATCGCAATCGTCGACGGCATAGTTTGCGTAAGCCGTGCCATGCATGCCGAGCATATGCAACGACGTCGGATCGGTCGTATCGAAGCTGCCGAGCCCCATCAGCGTCGAGGTCACGGGAATCTGGTAGCTCGATGCGAGCTCGCGCAACAGGTCGCTGGCCTCGGCGTTGACAACGCCGCCGCCGGCGTAGATCAGTGGGCGTTCCGATGCTGCGAGATGCTCAAAGAACTCGGCGCAACGCTCGTCGTCGAGCCGGTTCACTCGCATTAGCTCCAGCCGGTGGTGATAGCCCGGCATCGGCACTAATCCCTCGCCTTGCAGCGCACCTTCCCAGTTTTGAACGTCCTTCGGGACATCGATGACGACCGGGCCAGGTCGGCCGGTGCGCGCGATTTCGAACGCCGAGCGCATTGTCGCCTCGAGACGCTCGGCTTCGGTGACGAGGAAGACGTGCTTTGCAACCGGCCCCATGATCGCACTGACCGGAGCCTCCTGGAACGCATCGGTACCGATTGCGCCGGTGGAGACTTGGCCGCAGATCACGATGATCGGGATGGAGTCGGCCATGCAGTCGCGGACTGCCGTCACGCAGTTCGTGGCACCAGGCCCGGAGGTTACGATCACGACACCGACACGGCCTGTCGCGCGTGCATAGCCCGAGGCCATGAAGCCGGCGCCCTGCTCATTGGCGGGCACAATCAGCGGCATCGGGTCTTGGCCGTTTTTGCGATGGCGCTCGTTGTAGCGGAACACTGCATCGTAGGTCGGCAGTATCGCGCCGCCGCTATAGCCGAAAATCGTCTCGACGCCCTCGTCGGCAAGGACTTGGACGATCGTGTCGGCGCCACTCATGCGCGTGCCAGCCAGCGGATGACCGCCCGCTAAATTTGCTTGAGACCCGTGCTCCATGATTGCCATCGCTCCGCGAATCGCCGCGGCGTGCCTCGATGCATCAATCGTCCGCGGCCTAGGCGTCCTCTGTGCCCAATGCGCCACCAGCAGTGTTGACGAAAATATTGTGCATTGCAATAGTTGTTGTTCTGCGCCAACATCGATCGCTTGCTGTTCGGACCCCGGCCGTTGCCGTTTTCGGGCGTTGCTATGCGACACATCATCTCGATATTGCTGCAGAACGAGGCTGGCGCGCTCGCGCGCATCGCCAATATGTTCTCGAGCCGGGGCTTCAACATCGAGAGCCTGAACGTTGCAGCAACGAATGAGCCGACCGTCTCGCGGCTCACGCTCGTAACCGTTGGCTCCGATGAGGTCATCGACCAAATCACGAAGCAGCTCGGCAAATTGGTCGACGTTGTCAATATCGTCGATATGACCGACGACGATCATATCGAGCGCGAACTCGCATTGTTCAAGCTGCATTTGCAGGCGAGCAATCGCGAGTCCCTCGAGGCATTCGTCACCGAGTCCGGCGCTCGCATTCTCGACGATCACGAAGGTCACTTTACCGTCGAGCTGATCGGCGGCGCCCAGGACATCGAGCGATTCATGTCGAAACTCGTGAGGCATGCGGAGATACTGACGGTCGTGCGCAGTGGGGCGATGGCGGTCGCGCGCGGCATGCCCGTGCTGACGCCAACCTAGCGACCAGCAGTCATGGCAGTGCCCAACGATTTTTCTGGCTGCGAACGCCTGCAACGATCGCGTCGCGTCGTCATCAAGATCGGCTCGGCGCTGCTCGTCGAGCAAGCGACAGGCGCGTTGCATCGTGCGTGGCTGGCCGCGCTATGTACCGATGTCGCCGCGCTGCTCGCTCAGGGCAAGGAGGTCATTGTCGTTTCGTCGGGCGCCGTGGCCCTAGGCGCGCAGCAGCTCCGAATCGATTCGCGGCGGGCGCGACTACAGGATCATCAAGCGGCGGCGGCGGTCGGTCAGATTCGGCTCGCGCATGCGTACGAGGAAGCTCTCGGCAGTCACGGTGTGACCGCAGCGCAGCTACTGTTGACGCTCGATGACAGCGAGAATCGTCCGCGGTTCCTAAACGCGGTCAACACATTTTTTACGTTGCTGAAGTACGGTGCCGTTCCAGTCGTCAACGAGAACGATACGATCGCGACTCAGGAATTGCGCTATGGGGACAACGATCGTCTCGCGGCACGCGTTGCTCAAATGGTCAGCGCCGATTGTTTGATTGTATTGTCGGATGTCGATGGCCTCTACACGGCGGATCCGTTGACCGAGCCGAGCGCGACGCACGTGCCGCTCGTCGAAGAGTTGACGCAGGCACACTGGGACATGGCGGGCGGGACTCGGTCGGCGCATGGTTCAGGGGGCATGCGCACGAAGCTCGAAGCTGCGCGAATTGCGATGAGCGCGGGCTGCCAGATGGCTATTACGTCGGGGCATGTCGAGCACCCGATTCGCGAGCTTGGCGCGGGCGCTCGCGCGACTTGGTTTGTGCCTGGCTCGACGCCGCGGGCGGCCCGCAAGCAGTGGATCGCCGGTACGTTGCAACCGAAAGGGTTTCTGCATCTCGACGCAGGTGCCAGTGCCGCGCTCGCCGAGGGGCGAAGCCTTCTGCCTGCTGGCGTCACAGATGTCGACGGGCATTTCGACCGCGGCGATACGGTCAGTCTCGTCGATGCCGAGGGGCGCGAGGTTGGCCGCGGCCTCGTTGCCTATGGAGCCGATGAGGCGCGTGCGATCATCGGCCGGCAGTCGGCTGCGATTCCTGAGATACTCGGTTATCGTGGCCGCGACGAGCTCGTTCACCGCGACGATCTCGTGATCCTCGGCCCGCAGACTAAAGTAGCTCTATGACGACAGCCCGCGACGCAATGACGCTCGATCTGGGATTGCAGATGCGCGATCTCGGCGAGGCTGCACGCGCTGCGGCCAGCGTGCTCACGCGTGCTAGCACGGATGCGAAGAACACCGCTTTGACGGCCGCGGCCGAGTCGCTACGCAGGCGCGAGCACGAAATATTGAGCGCGAACGCTCGTGACGTCGCGGCTGCGAAGTCATCGGGCTTGTCGGCGGCGATGTTGGATCGGCTTGCGCTCGACCCTGATCGGCTCGAAGCGACCGCGCGCGGCCTCGAGGAGATCGCAGCGCTCGAAGATCCCGTCGGCGCAGTCATTGCCGAGTGGCCGCGACCGAACGGACTTTTTATTCAGCGCGTTCGCGTGCCGCTAGGCGTAATCGGGATCATCTACGAGAGCCGCCCCAACGTGACGGCGGATGCCGGCGGCCTGTGCCTGAAAAGCGGCAACGCCGTGATCCTGCGCGGCGGCTCGGAAGCCGTCGGCTCGAACGAGGCCATTCACGGGTCCCTACTCGAAGGGCTTGCGGCCGCGGGCTTACCGGATGCGGCCATTCAGCGCGTGCCGACCCAAGACCGTGAGGCGGTCGGTATCTTGCTGCGCGATATGGCCGAGTTCGTCGACGTCATCGTGCCTAGAGGCGGCAGGCGCTTGATCGAGCGCGTTCAGCAGGATGCGCGCGTGCCGGTTATGGGGCATCTCGAAGGCATCTGTCATACGTATGTGCACGCTGCCGCGGATCTCGCGATGGCACGGCGCATCGTCGTCAACGCCAAGATGCGTCGCACCGGCATTTGCGGAGCGACCGAGACGCTGCTCGTCGATAGCGCGGTGGCGGAGTCCCATCTGCCGTTCATCGTCCAAGATCTAATCGATGCCGGCTGCGAGGTTCGCGGCGACGCGGCGACGCAGGCCAGCGACAAGCGCGTGCGCCCTGCGACGGATGCCGACTGGGGGCACGAGTTCCTCGACGCGGTGATCGCGGTTCGCGTCGTGGCCGACCTCGACGACGCCTTGGAGCACATTCGCCGCTTCGGCTCGGGCCACACCGAGGCGATCGTGACCGACGACGACGCTGCCGCCAATCGCTTCCTGGCCGAGCTCGACAGCGCGATCTTGATGCACAACGCCTCAACGCAGTTCGCCGATGGCGGCGAGTTCGGTCTCGGCGCGGAGATCGGCATCGCGACGGGCCGAATTCATGCCCGCGGGCCGGTCGGCGCCGAGCAGCTGACGAGCTACAAGTACGTCGTTCGAGGCACCGGACAGGCACGCCCGTAGGCGGCGATCTCGCCGGGTGGCGACGGCGCTAGGCGAGTTAGTCGGGCTGGCGCTCGATAGATTCGAAATTCAATGTCGGGCGGTCGCCGCGCCGCGAGTACAGGTGCTCGCTTGCCATGTCGGTCAGCGCAACGTCTCGGTCGTGCTCGGTTGCAAACCAGTGGACCTGCTCCCAGCGCGGCCCGATCAATGCGCTAAACGTGTCTCCTTGCGGTAACGTGACGCGAATCCCGAAGGGCTTCAGAGCCGCGTCGTCGCGGTGGAAGTTGTGCGGGTGACAGCGTTTCACTGAGCGTCGGTCCCCTACTGAGGTTGCGTGACGGCGCGGATTATAGCGCCGATTGCGCAGCGATTTGTCCTCGGAATGGGAGCCAATGCCGGCAGAACGCCGCCGCGGCACTGCTACACTACGGCGATTGGCGGTTGTTTCGGCGTTCGATCCGAGCAGCGCGAGATTCGGTGCGGCGAGCCGCGAAGATTGCGAGAAAGGTTGATGCCAAGAGTCGATCAAGGCGCAGATTTCTTCGTCGTCGGCAGTCCCGTGCAAGCCGATCGAGAATGCTATATCTCGCGTTCGGCCGATGAGCAGCTCTCGGACGGCCTTCGTGCGCGACGATTCTGTTATGCGCTGAGTCCCCGGGGCAGCGGCAAAACGAGCCTGATGGCCCGCACGATTCTGGAACTGCGGGCCGAGAATAAACTGGCGGCCGTCGTCGACTTGAGTCAGATTGGCGCACGCGGCGAGAGCACTGAAGCCGGTCGCTGGTACTACAGCATCGCATATCGCATCGTCCGCGAGCTCAGGCTCAAGGTCGATCTGCAGACATGGTGGCAGGAGAAAAGCGTGCTGGTCGGCGAGCAGCGGCTCGCGGACTTCTTCTGGGAAATCGTGCTCGCGCATACGTCGGTACCAGTCACGATTTTCTTCGACGACATCGAGCGCGGCTTGGAGCTGCCGTTCTCCCGTGAGCTCTTCGTTGCGATGAGCGCCTGCTACGACGCGCGTGCGACAGAGCCTGAATACCAGCGGCTGAATTTTGTCGTGCTCGGCGTTGCGACTCCGCGCGAGCTCGGACATGGGATCAGATTGCCGATATTTGAAGACGGGCTTGCGATCGACGTAGGAGACTTCTCGATCGAGCAGTCGTATCAGTTGAGCCGAGGCTTCGGTGTCGACGAGCAGCAGGCGCACGCGGCGCTCAATCGCATCTATTACTGGGTCAAAGGTCAGCCGTATCTGACACAGAAGATTGCGCGTGCCGTCGCGCGTCGTAACGGCACGGCCAAAGATGTCGACGACGTTGTCAATGCGCAGTTTTTATCCGCTCATGCACGCGCCGAGGAGCCGCTGCTCGCGCAGACGACAGCAGCGCTCAAGCGCCGCGGCCCAGTACATCGACGCGCGCTCGTCGTGCTGGGCCAGCTGGCCAAAGGCATGCCGGTCGTCGCCAATCGTGACTCCGCCGGCCAGGTGCTATTGGCGCTTGCCGGCATCGCGACCGTCAGCGACGCGGAGTTCGTCACGTACCGCAACCGACTCGTCAAGGCGCTGTACACGAGCCGTTGGGTCCGCTCTTCGCTGCCGTTCAACTGGCGTGGCGCAGCGGTCGCGGCAGCTACAATCGCAGCGCTCGTCTTGATACCGATTTGGTACACGCAATACTTCCCGCGCCCTTATATCGATACGCTGACCGGTATCGTCGACGACTATGCGCTCGCGCTAGACACGCACGACAAGCTGCGGCGTTTCCCTGGCTTCGGTGCGACCGCCGATCAGCTCCTCGCCGACATCATGATTCGCCGCAGCGACGGCAGCGACGATTACACGGAAATCCAAGCGGCCGACGGTGCGCTGCGCAATCTCGACGGCTACGATGCTGCGGCCGATGGATTGCTTGGCGCCTATTGGCTGCGTCGGGCGAACGCGGCAGTGCAGGCAGCGCAACGTGACGAGGCGCTCGTCTACGCCGATCTTGCGCGTATCGGCAAGGACCCGATGGCCGAGGCGCTGACCGCGCGGCTCATCGATACCGACTATGCGGCATTGCGCAACACGTATCGATTCGATGCGGCACTGACGCATTGGGCCGTCGAGTGGCAGGCGCGCGGCGTCACGACAGTCGATGCCTCACGGCAGGCGAGACGATTTCTGATCGATGGAGTCGCCGGCTTGAACTACCAACAGCCGATCACCGCGCTGCGGTATTTGTCCGTAAGCCGTGAGCTCGCAGTCGACGTTCCAGGCTCCGCCGACGATTTTCAGCTGCAGATCGACCTCGAGCACGCGGCAACCGAGCAGCTCGTGCTGCTGCTCGAATCGCCGAGCGGCGCTGTGGCCCGGTTTTCGCTGCCGCCTTCCGGCGGTACTCGGTTCGAGCTGCGCGCAGTGGGCCGCTCACCGATCGCGTTGTTGGCCGACGAGGATCGCCAAGGCGTTTGGCGTCTAACGCTGATCGATCGTCAGCAAGGCATCGAGGGTCGGCTCGATCGCTGGGCGCTACAGTTTGCCGAGGAGCTTCGCGACTGGGTCGACGTACCGGATCAGGGACTGGCGATTCCGGACCCGCAGCGCACCGATCAAGTCGTCGTACATCTGAGCGCCGACGGCCGCTTTGGTGTCGCATATCCTGCACGTGCTGACGATGCTGGAGCATTGACGCTCTGGAATTTCGGCACCGGAGAAATGTTGGCCGACGTGCCGATCGAAGGCGTGCCCGACAACGTCGTCCTCAACGCCGATGCGACACGCGTCATCGCTGTCGTCGCAAATGCGCTGACGGTTTGGGACGTCGAGACGCTTGCAGCGGTCGGTCGGATTGCGACGCAAACGGGTTTCGCGTTATCGCCGATCTTCAGTGTCGATGGGCAGTACCTGGCGATTTCCGAGCAGATCGATGCGTCGACGCGCCTATATAGCTTGTTTCGGGCTACGGACGGAGAGCTCGTCGCAAGCGTCGAAGGCGAAGGTGACGTCGATGATTGGGTGCTCGGGCCTCAGGGGCGCTATCTGACGCTGCTCGGAGGCGACGGTTCAGTACGTCTGATCGACCCGCGCCGGGGCGAGCTGCTCGCCGAGCTGCCGATCGATGCCGATCCCGTGGCGATCGTCGGCGCGACCGATGACACGCTTGTGACGGTCGATGAGTTTGGCGATATCGTATCGTGGTCGCTTACCGAGGCCATCGCCGGAGTTGCGCGAGGCCGTTTCCTCGGGGTCACGAGCGATCCTCAGAGCCTCAGTCTCAGCGATGACGGACGCTCGGTCGCGTATCTCGCGGCCAACGGTCATGTGGTCGTCAGGGACACCGAGAACGAGGCC
>JAHEEN010000005.1:21769-43797 GCA_024640685.1 Rhodospirillaceae bacterium | reverse complement strand
TGGCACGTCGATATGCTGCGGCGCGACACCAACGACTACGAGATCCCGGGCTTCGCCGAGGTCGACCCCGAGCCAGGCGAGCTCGAGCCGGGCATTCTCGAGAACAGCAGCTTCGAGACGACGACCGGCTCGGTCGGCGCATCGTGGCTCGGCGACGACGCGTTCTTCGGCATCGCGATTAGCCAATACGACTCGAACTACGGTGTTCCGGGTCACGCGCACGAAGAGGATACCGGCGAGATCGCCGAGGAACCGCCGGTGCGCATCGACCTCGAACAGACGCGCTTCGACGTCAAGGGCGGCTGGATGGGACTGAACGGACCGATCGAGCAAGTCGCAGTCCGTTTCGGCTTCAACGACTACGAACACCAAGAGCTCGAGGGTACGGAAATTGGCACGCTGTTCGAGAACCGCGCCTATGAGGGCCGCATCGAGCTGAGCCATACGCCGTGGGGCGCCTGGGACGGGACGTTCGGCGTCCAGTTCGGCGAGCGGGAGTTCTCGGCAATCGGCGAGGAAGCGTTCATACCGCCGGTCGACACGACGACACTCGGCGTATTCATCCTCGAGCAACGCGACGTCGACGACTGGAACCTGTCGCTCGGCGGTCGCCTCGAGACGTTGAAGCACGAGCCGTCGTCACCGCTGTCACCAGACTTCAGCGACACGGCTGCGAGCATCTCGTTTGCCGGCATCCGCGCGCTCAATGACGATTACGCGCTCGCGATACACGCGGCACTGACCGAGCGCTTGCCGGTCGCCGAGGAGCTCTACTCCAACGGCCCGCACTTGGCTTCGAGCACGTTCGAAATCGGCGACCCGACGCTGTCCCAAGAAACGTCGCGACACGTCGATCTCGGCCTGCGCAAGACCAGCGGAACGATCACGTGGACCGTGACCGCGTTCTACACGAGCTTTGCCGATTTCATTTACTTGCAGGATACCGGCACGCTCGACGCGGAATCGGAGTTGTCGATTTTTGTATACGAGCAGCAGGACGCCGACATCTACGGTCTCGAGGCCGAGCTATTCGCGCCGATTGCGCAGCTCGGCACCGGCGAGATCGACTTGCGCGTCTTCGGCGATCTCGTCGAGGGAGAGCTCGACATCGATGGCAAGCTGCCGCGGATGACACCGATGCGGATCGGCGCGCGCGTCCAATACCACGACGATGGGCTCGTCCTAGGGTTCGAGTCGATTCGGCATGCGAAGCAGAGCGACACCGCGGCGTTCGAGACCGCGACGGACGGCTACACGATGGTCAACGCAGACTTCAGTTGGACGCAGCTGCTCAGCTCAGGGCAGGAGCTGATCTGGTTCTTCAAGAGCGCGAATCTGCTCGACGAGGATGCGCGGCGGCATACGTCGTTGATCAAAGACATCGCACCGCTACCGGGGCGTAATTTCTCGTTCGGGCTACGCGCAGCGTTCTAGTTAGGGGTCGGCTACCACTCGACGCCGATGTATTTCTTCTCCATGTACTCCATCATGCCATCGTGGGAGCCCTCGCGGCCGAGACCGCTTTGCTTGACGCCACCGAAGGGCGCCGCCGGATCGGAGACGAGACCGCGGTTCAAGCCAATCATACCGGCCTCGAGACGCTCCGCGATCGCCATGCCACGCGACAAGCTTCCGGAAAATAGATACGCGATCAGGCCGTACTCGGTGTCGTTCGCGTGCGCGATAACCTCGTCGTCGTCCGAGAACGTCACGATCGGCGCGACGGGGCCGAAGATCTCTTCCTTGAGGATCGACGAGTCATTGGGCACGCAGCTCAACACCGTCGGCGGATAGAAGAAGCCGGTACCGCCTGACGGCGCGCCGCCCGTCACGACCTCCGAGCCCTTGCCGGTCGCATCCTGCACGAGTCCGTCGATATCCTCGATCGCCGCTCGATTGACCATTGGCCCGAGCTCGACTTCCGGATCGAGCCCCGGACCCATCTTCAGGCGCTTCATCGCAGCCGAGAATTTGTCCGTGAACTCGTTGGCAACCTTGTCGTGCACGTAGAAGCGATTCGCCGCCGTGCAGGCTTCGCCGCCATTGCGCATCTTTGCGATCATTGCACCGGCGACGGCCGCATCGACATCGGCATCGTCGAAAATCAGAAACGGTGCATTGCCGCCCAGCTCCATCGACGTGTTCAGCACGCAGTCGGCCGCCTCTTTCAAGAGCACACGGCCGACCTCGGTCGAGCCCGTGAACGAAAGCTTGCGGACGGCCGGATGATGCAGCATCGCGCTGACAACGGCGCCGGAGCTACGTGACGGCACGACATTGACGACGCCGTCCGGCACGCCCGCTTGCGCGACGATGTCGGCAATCAGCAGCGCCGTCAGCGGCGTATCCGAGGCAGGCTTCAGGATCACCGGACAGCCTGCGCCAAGCGCCGGCGCAATCTTGCGCGTGGCCATCGCAGCCGGGAAGTTCCATGGCGTCACCAGAACACTGACACCGATCGGCTGTTGCATGACGACGATGCGCTTGTCGCCGCTAGGCGCCTGCAGAATCTCGCCGTAGTTGCGCACGGTTTCCTCGGCGTACCAGCGAAAGAACTCAATTGCGTAAGCCGTCTCGCCGCGCGCATCGGGCATCGCCTTGCCGTTCTCTCGAATGATGTACTCGGTGATCTCTTCCTGGCGCTCGGTCAGCAACTGCCACGCGCGCCGCAGGATCTCAGCACGGTCACGCGGGGCGCGGGCGGCCCACTCTTTGCCCGCAGCCTCGGCCACCTCGACGGCCTCGAGGACGTCGTCGACCGTTGCGCTTGCAACCTCGGCAATCGTCTCCTCGGTTGCAGGGTCCGTGACCGGGAATGTGCCGCCGTCAGACGCCGGGCGCCATTGACCGCCGATGAATAGTTGTGTCTGCATTTTCAGATGTCCGTACTGTGTGTTTGCATCAAGTCCATAGCCGCTCAACGAACGCTCAGGGGCCGCAACTAGGCGCCCCAGGCGTCGGCCATTGCGCCGAAATCTCAGTTACGCCAAGCGGAGCCACCGTCGGCCCAAACGTCGATCTCGACGATCGACGTATCCGCAGCCGGCGAGTTGCGCGCGGTCTCGGTCGCCTCGTCGACCTCGGCCTCGACCTCAGCCTCGATCTTCGACAACGCCGCCTCGTCGATACCGAGCTTGCCGAGCCGCTGGCGATACCGCGGCAGCGGATCACGCTCGAGCCATGCCGCGACCTCGTCGTCCGGCCGGTACTTGCCGGGATCGGCGCGGGAATGACCGCCGTGGCGATACGTCTTGGCCTCGATCAGGCTCGGCCCGCCGCCTTCGCGCGCGCGCGTCAGCACTTGCGATGCCGTCTCGAACACGAGCTCGACGTCGTTGCCGTCGATCAGCACCGGCTCGAGACCGTACGCCGCCGCGCGATCGGCCGCCGGATTCTCGACGGCCGTCACGTCGCTAATCGGCGTGTACTCCATGTACATATTGTTCTCGCAAACGAACACGACCGGCAGCTTCCAGATCACCGCGAAGTTCAGCGCCTCGTGAAACGCGCCAATGTTCGTGGTGCCATCGCCAAAAAAGCACACGGCTGCCTGCTGAGTGCCGCGATACTGCGCCGACCACGCAGCGCCCGTTGCGATCGGCAGGTGCGCGCCGACGATCGCGTAAGAGCCCATCGCACCGTGCTTGACGCTCGTCAGATGCATCGAGCCGCCCTTGCCGCGCATCAGACCGCATTCGCGGCCCATGAGCTCACCGAGAATGCCGGCCATCGATGCGCCGCGCAGCAGGGTATGGTTGTGTCCGCGGTACGTGCAAAACGTGTAGTCGTCCGAGCGCATCGCCGCCGCGAAACCCGTCGAAACGGCCTCCTGTCCGAGCGCAAGATGACTCGTACCCTTGACGAGGTTCTGCATGAACAGATCGTAGGCGCGCTGCTCCATGTGCCGCGCGCGCAGCATCATACGGTAGAGCTTGAGCCTAAGATCGTCGTCGATCGGCGTCGGCGCGTTACCGCTCGTACTCGGAAATGTCCTCGCGAGGAATCCCTCCTCCATAGTTTTTCTCCGATCTCCGCTATTAGTATTCGTTGGCGATGAAAAGCTCTTGCGCTGGGAACAGCGTGATGACGCGGCAGCCGTCGGCGGTCACGACAACTTCTTCCTCGATGCGAGCCGCGCCGTTGCCATCCGCAGCAGGGCAGTACGTCTCGAGCGCGAACACCATGCCCTCTTTGATCTCGAAAGGGTTGTCCAGCGACACGAGCCGGCTGATGATCGGCCGTTCGTGCAGCGCCAGTCCCAAACCGTGGCCGAACTGAAGACCGAAGGCCTCCATCTCGTTCGCGAAGCCGAACTCCTTGGCCTCCGGCCAACGCTCGGCGATCTTGTCGGTCGTCATGCCGGGCCGTACGAGCTCGATCGCGATGTCGATCCATTCGCGCGCGCGACGGTACGCATCGCGCTGTGCCGGCGTTGCCGAGCCGACGTTGAGTGTCCGGTAGTAGCAGGTCCGATAACCCATGTAGGCCTGAATGACGTCGAAGAACGCTTGGTCGCCCGGCCGATACATGCGATCGGTGAAGTTGTGCGGGTGCGGGCTGCAACGCTCGCCTGACACGGCGTTGATCGCCTCGACGTCGTCGGAGCCGGCCTCGTAGAGCTGATAGTTCGCGAGCGCGACGAGCTCGTTCTCGCGCGCACCGGGCTTCAGCGCCTCGGCGATCGCTTGATACGTGCCGTCGACCATCGACGCGGCCGTGTTCAGCAGCACGATCTCGTCCATGCTCTTGATCTCGCGCGCGTCGAGCATGACCTGCTGCCCGTCGCGAATGTCGAGACCGGCGGCTTTCAGCGCTTCTAACATCGGCGGCTCGCTGACGTCGACGCCGATCGGCATATCGGCTACACCGTCGGCCTTGAGCAGGTCCGCAATTTCCTCGGCAGCGCGCTTGAAGAGCCCGGCATCGGGCGCGACGGCGCCGCGCAAGCCGAGCATGCCGGCCTTGCACCGATCCGGCTCTAGCCACGGCGCGAACAGCCGGTGATGCGTTGCGGCCGAGCCGAAATCCCAAATGTACGGCTCGGAGTTGCCCGTCAGCATCGCGTAACGGCAAATCTTGTCGCGCGACCACTCGCCGATCACGCTGCCGGTGATATAGCGGACGTTGTTGTTGTCGAAGCACAGCACCGCGCCTAATCCTGAGTTCTTCAGTGCCTGGCGCGTCCGCGCGAGACGGTAACGGCGCAGACGATCGAAGTTGACGCGCTCCTCGAAATCCACGGCCATGCGGCCGGGCGACGCTATCGGGCGGTCCCAGTTCCAGTTGGGCGCGAGGTCGTCGGTTGTCGTCGATGGGGTGTTCGTTGCCATGAGCGTAAGTCTCCGCGATTGCTGGCGCTAGTGCTTGTGGTGATGGCCGTGGCCGCAGCTCGCCGTCGGCCGACGCACCGGCGTGTGTTTGGCGGTCGCCATCGCCGCCAACGCACCTTTCGCGCAGCCGCACGGCGTCGCCGCGGCGAGCGACTTGTTGACGACCGTGCTGCGGCGGATCGGCTTGGCCTTGATGCCGAGCCCGCCGGTAATGATCCGGCGCACGGGCTCGCCCGTCGCCGGATGCGCCGTCAGCGGCGCGTCGCGCATCGATTGGACGATCTCGAAGCGCTCCGGCTCGCCGCCGTCAGACGGGATCGACTCATAGACGTACGTGGGCATCCGGTGATACTCCTGCGGGATGGCTCTAGTAATCTTCTCGCCGCTGCGCCGGCTTGCGCACCGGGCGATGACGGCACGCGCGGCCGCCGTATTCTAGCGTAAATCCGCGCCGGCCAGCGCCGGCGAACTGCCGGGCCCGATCAACCACTGAACCACGCTCCATAGATCAGCCGCAGCGCCATGATGACGAGCAACACACGAATGACGCGCGTGAAAACCCACGGCTCGACGTAGTTGCGTAGCCACGTGCCAGGACGCAAAAAAATCAGCCCAGGAATCAGCGCGATCGCACTCTCGAGCAGCTGCGGCGTCGAGTAGACCCGTGCTGCAAGCAGCACCAGCAGATGCGCGCCGGCAAGCGCTGCAAACGCCGTTGAGATCGCATACACGTACGATTTCGGCTTCAGGCCCAGCGCATCCATGTAGGACGCCAGGATCGGTGCGCAGATACCCGACGCCGCCTGCATCGCGCCCGATGCGAGCCCGATCAGCGGCGCAATCCGATGGCGGGTGGCCATCGTCAGGACGAGATCGGGGCGCATCATCCGCACGACCAAGTAAATGCCTATCCAAATCGCAAGCCCGGTCGACAAGATCCGGTCGGGCGTCAGGTACAAGATACTCGCACCGATCGCAGCTCCGGGTAAGCCCGGAAGCAGCAGCCGCAGCACCTCCGGAAAATCCGCACGGCAGTCGCGGTTCGACCACGACTGCCAAAAATTCAATACGACGGTCGGCAACAGCATGACGAGCACCGCGCGCTCGACGCCGAGCACCGTCGCGATCAGCGGAATAGCGATCATCGGCAAACCGAGGCCGGTCATGCCTTTCGTGATGCTGCCGGCTGCGACGGCGCCGCAGATGACGAGTAGCTCTTGCCAGGAAAACGGCACGGTCGATCCTTAGCCTAGGTCGGAGGTCAGGCTGGTTCTCACCAGGCGGCCGCGCCCGCGGTTGTCACTAGCGCGGCAGTCGAGTAGTTTATGCAATCGTTTGCAGCAACGCGAGCGCGCGGCGTCCGGAATCGGGCGAGTCGCGCTTCACGGCTGACATTCGGCGGTATACTAAGCGGCTCTACACGGCCCGGACGATCGGTCGATCACATCGCCCGGCGCGGCTGCGACAAGCACGAGAGGTAAGGACATGAGCGTCAACCCGGTCGGATCGATAAGGAATTTGGGCCTTGGTCGTACTTGGCGCGTCACAGCGGTCGCAGCTGCCGCTGCGATGCTCGTCGCTTGCGGTGGCGCCGGGGGCGGTGGCGAGCAGGCCGCAGCCGACCAAACCTATTTGATCAAGTTCCCGCACGTCACGGCACCGAGCACGCCGAAGGGCCAGGCCGCGCAGCGATTCAAGGAACTCGCCGAGGAACGGTTCCCGGGGCGCGTCGCCGTCGAGATCTATCCGTCGAGCCAGTTGATGAACGACGATGACTCGCTCGAGGCGCTTGCGTTCGGCGAGATACAGATGATCGCCGTGTCGCTGTCCAAGTTCGACCGGTTGACGCATTCGTACCAGGTCTTCGACCTGCCGTTTCTGTTTCCAAACCTCGAGGCCGTCGAGGCATTCCAAGCGAGCCCCGCCGGTCGCGAGACGCTGACTGAGCTCACGGATCGCGGCTTCCTCGGGCTCGCGTTCTGGCACAACGGCATGAAGGAGCTCGGCTCGCCGCGCCCGCTTCACCGCCCCGAAGATGCCGCAGGCCTCAAGTTCCGCATCATGGAGTCCGACGTGCTGCAGGCCCAAGTCCTTGCGATCGGCGGCAATCCGCAGAAGATGGCGCTGGGCGAGGTCTACCAGGCGCTGCAGACCGGCGCGATCGATGCGCAAGAGAACACGTGGTCGAACATCTACTCGTCGAAGTTCTACGAGGTGCAGCCGTACATCACCGAGTCGAATCACGGCTACATCGGCTACCTCGTCGCCGTGAACCCTCAATTCTGGCAGTCGCTGCCCGACGACATCCGTACGGGTCTCGAGGAAGTCGTCGCCGACGTCACCGAGTGGGGTAACGCACAGTCGGAGGCGATCAACCAGAAGGGCCGTGCCGACATCGTCGCTTCCGGGCGCAGCGAGATCATCGAGCTCAGTCCCGAGGAGCTCGCCGCCTGGCAGGATGCGATGCGCCCCGTCTGGGACGAGTTCTCTGGCGTCATCGGCCAGGATCTCATCGACGCGGCGATTGCAGCGCGCCCGTAAGACGGGCCTCGACGACAGCTTGATTACGACGGCATGAGTGCGCTGACCGCACGCATTCCCGGCTTTCTCGACAAGCTCGAGGAGGTCTTCATGGCGACTGCGCTCGGGTTCATGATCGTGCTGACGTTCATCCAAGTCGTGCTGCGCTACGTGTTCGACTCCGGCTGGGTCTGGTCGCTGGAGGCGACGACCTACACGTTCGCATGGCTCGTGCTGATCGGGATGTCGTATTGCGTGCGTGAGCGCGCCCACATCGCGGTCGATCTCGTCACGAGCCGATTGCCCGACGGTCTCAGGCGAATCGTCATGCTGGCCGCAATCGGGCTCTGCGTCGCCTACTGCGGGTTTATGATCTATGGTGGATCGATTTTCGTCGATCGGCTGATGACGCTCGGCAATAACGCGCGTGACATCCCACTGCCGCGCTGGATGCTGACGAGCATTCTGCCGCTAGGCTTCGGCCTACTCGCAATTCGATTCCTGCAGGTCGGCTGGCGGCTGCTCGATCCGGCCGCGGCCGCGACCGGCTTCGGCGAGCGCGAATCGGCACCGCACGTGCGCGAAGAATGAGCGCGATCGTCCTACTGATCGTTCTGTTCATCTGCCTCGCGATGGGCATACCGGTCGGCGTGTCGCTAGGCCTCGGCAGCATCGTGACGATTCTGGCGTTTGCCGACCAATCGCTGCTGTCGCTCGCGCAACGTTTCTTCCACACGATGCAGATCTACCCGCTGCTAGCCGTGCCCTTCTTCATCACGGCCGCGACGTTCATGACGACCGGCGGCGTCGCCAAGAGAATGATTGCGTTTGCGAACGCGCTCGTCGGTCACTTCCGTGGCGGACTGGCCATGGCGGCGTTGCTTGCTTGCGCGTTCTTCTCGGCAGTCTCCGGCTCCGCGCCTGCAACGGTCGTCGCAGTCGGCAGCGTCATGATTGGCGGCATGGTTAGCTCGGGCTACACGCCGCGATTCGCCGCCGGGGTCATTTGCAATGCCGGCACGCTAGGTATTCTGATTCCGCCGTCGATCGTCATGGTCATCTACGGCGCAGTAACCGAATCCTCGATAGGCAACCTGTTCATCGCGGGACTACTGCCCGGCATCCTGCTGACAATCGTCATGATGGGCACGGTTGCGGTCATTGCGAAGCGCCAGGATCTGCCGCGGCAGCCGAAGGCGACGTTCAAGGAGACGCTGCGAGCCGGCCGCGATGCATTTTGGGGGCTGTTGCTGCTCGTGATCATCCTCGGCGGCATCTACGCCGGCGTATTTACGCCGACCGAGGCAGCCGCAGTCTCGGCCGTCTACGCATTTGTCGTCGCGGTGTTCGTCTACGGCGACATCAAGCTCGACGCCGTGCCGGAAGTGTTGACTGAAAGTGCGAAGGTTACCGCGATGTTGATGTTCATCATCGCCAACGCCTATCTGTTTGCGTTCGTGTTGACGACCGAGCAGATTCCGCAGCTCGCGTCGCAAACGATCGTCGAGATGGGCCTACCGCCGTGGGGCTTTTTGATCGTCCTGAATATTTTGCTGCTCGTCGCCGGCAACTTCATGGAGCCGACGTCGGTCGTGCTGATTCTGACGCCGATCGTGTTTCCGATCGCGACGCAGATGGGCATCGATCCGATTCATCTCGGCGTCATCATGGTGCTGAACATGCAGATGGGCCTCGTGACGCCACCGGTTGGATTGAACCTGTTCGTCACGGCCGGAGTCGCGAAGATGTCGATGGAGAACGTGATACGCGCGTCGGTGCCGTGGCTAGCCGTGCTGCTCGCCGTGCTTGCGATCATCACGTACGTGCCTTGGGTTTCGCTCGTAATCCCGCAGATGCTCGGCCTAATTTAGGACGTCTCGTTACTCCACGCGGTTGAACGGCCAGGCGCCCGACACGTGTACCTCCGAGATCGTCGTCGCGACACCGTCGTCATCGACAGTGAACACATAGCCTAGAATGCCGCCCAGAAAAGAGGTCTCCGATTTCGGGATCAGCCTCTGCCGTGCACCGTTGTTCTTCTGAAAGAACAGCGCGCCGTCCTGTAGCGTGACCTCGAGCGTGATCGCGTTGCGCAGATACCTGCCCTCGTAAGTGCCGACGTATCTCGCCAGAATCTCGGGCGCAAGCTCGATGCCGGTTTCGTCCCTCGCCTCGACCCTGCTGGTCCAGCCGGCCTGCTCACCCCCGTAAGCCTCCGTGCAGACCGTCTCCAGCATCGCCTCGTCGACGGCGAGCACCATGTCGATGACCGCTCGCACTGGCCCCTCGAGCGCGCCGGGATCTTCGTAGAGAACGTCGATCCGCATATGACCTAGATCCGTACGCTCGTAGCGCTCGACGATATGCAGCTGATCGGTGTGCGTGATGCCGGGACCGAGCCAGGTTTTCGCGTTGTAGCCGTTGCTCTCGACGACGAGCGTATCGCCGTCCCAACGGCCGACCGAATATCCCATCCACGTCCGCAGCGGGTCCGGCTCGAGCTCGCGGCCGTCCATGAAAATCTCGCGATAGCTACCGTCGTTGTAGTGCATCGCGATCATCGCAGGATGCTGCAGGAACCGCCGCAGGCCCCAGGAATTGCTGATGCTGGTCATATTTTCCGGGCCCGCCGGCAGACAGCGGAACCGCGGGTTCTGCGTGAAGAATGTCCTCTGGTGCTCATCGATGACCGTGCGTACCCAAGGCTGCAGGTTGTCGGGGTCTCGCAGGCCGCTCATCACTTGCGTCGGGCGCCATAAGCCGGTCAGATCCGGTCGGCCGTCCGCAGCTCGCGGTACCGGGGCAGCCAAATTCGGTGTCCCGTCGGCTGCGCGCGGAACGCCAGCCGTCGGCAGCGTCAACCATTGCGCGGAGAGCGGCGTGCTCGACGCCAATAAGATCAACGACGCCAATAGTCTTTTCATATTGCCCCCTCAGACCCCATGTAGGGATCGGCCGACTCGCCGCCAGTCGTCGCGCTGGCTACCGAATCCTCGCTAACTGTACTATAGGTCGATCGCTCGGCGCTCTTTGCGGGAGGCACTATGCGAACCGTCTGCTCGGTTGTTCTCGGCGCTGCATGGCTGCTCGCGGCCGTGCCCGGCCTCGCTCATCACTCGTTCGCTGCCGTGTTCGACATCGCCCGGCCGATCGACATCACCGGCACAGTGACACGACTCGAATGGACCAACCCACACGCATGGATACATCTCGACGTCGAGGGCGCCGACGGCAGCGTCGAAACTTGGCGGGTCGAGCTCCTCGGGATCAATACGTTACTCAAGCAGGGTTGGACGCCACAAATATTGACCCCAGGCGACATCATTCATGTCACGGGTTTCGGCACGCGCGACGGCAGCAGCGCCGCCAACGCATCCGTTGTCACGAAGGCGGATACCGGCGAGCAGCTCTGGGTCGCCACGCAGCGCGAGTAGCTTCAGTCCTCAGTCGGTCGGCGCGCCCGACAGGTGATACTCGTTGCCGATTGCCCCACTGCGATCTTGAGAAACGTCCAGCGCCCGCCCATCGCTGAACTCGACGCGCACGATGCGTCCAACGGGGTTGCCGTTCCGGGCTGGCTGCAGCGTCACGCTGACGACATCGCCGGGCTTCAAGTCGTTTTTTCTCCAACCGGCATCGATCATGTTCGCGGGCGCTTGTGTCTCGGTGACCCATTGCACGATGTTGCCGTCTTCGCTCGTTACGTCGAACTTCAGCAGACAATGCGGGTTGGCCCAGAACCACTCGGTGACGATGCCGTCGACGACAACCGTGCGCTCGGTATCGAACGCGAACGCACTGTGATGCGCAACGGCTGGCAGCGCAAACAGGGAGGTGGCAAGCATCAGCGCGACGAAGACCACGGGTTTAGTGCTCATACGTTGACTCCAAGGCTTGCGGCACTGCGCTATGCGCGTCACGGTTGCTCTTCGTCGATGCCGCTCGCCGAATTGCCGAACGACTCGTAATAGTATTCCATCTCGACCGGCGAGCAGTACATCTCGATAACGTCGGTATGCGGATCTTGCAGGCTGAATAACAGCTTCATCGTCGTCCACGGCTCAGTGTAGAGCTTCGGATCGTTGATCGTCTCGGTCCACTCCATATGCTCGGCGTCGACGCGCCGGAAGACTTCCTCGACGACCACTTCGTCGCTGACCGGCCGACCGGTCGAATCGAGCCACACCCGGTCCTCGGACATCATGCCGACGGTGCGCACGACCAGCGTGTAGTCGTCGACCCACTCGCCGACCGAGTAGCCATACCACTTCGACGCTTTGTACGTGCCGCCGGCGACGACGCCGCCGTCGACGAGCTCCGGAAGTGGTCGCCCGTCGGTCCAGATCACGCGCCAGCGATTGTCGTACTGGTAGAGCATCGCGATCTTGTACGGGTCCTCGAGAATCTGCGTTATCCGAACGTTGTAGTGGTTCATTCGCGGGAACCCGAGCGGCTCGCACTTGTTGCGCGGATCGTTGTGAAACGCGGGCAGGACCGCATCGACACCTTCGAGCGGCTTGTGGCTGCTGTAGACCTCGAGGCCGTACGGTGTATACGGCAGCTCGTGCTCCGGCGCTCCGTCGTTCGGCATCGCCTGCACGCCGCTGGCCTGAATACCGAGGTTTGTGCCGCCGGCCGGCGCCCAGGTACCCGCGAGGCTTCGCCTCGGCGTATCCGCAGGCACCGGTGCGTCGCGTTGCGCGTAGGCCAGCGACACCGGAACCAGACACGCGCACGCGACGATGAGTGTTGAGCAACGCGCGGATCGACGGTCGATTGCGGACTTCTTGTTATCGGATCTCATCTGTGGCGCCTCCGAGATCATCAGCTCGCGTTCGTCGATGAACTATAACGCTGACCGGTGCCGCACGCACTCGACGCGCACGGAGAGGCAAATCGGGGTCAGACTCCTGCTACCGGGGTCTGACCCCGATTTACCCAGCAGGCTGCTAGTACGGCGGGACGACGGTGACGGTTAGCCCATCCAGCTCCTCGGTCATCTCCAGCTGGCAGCTCAGTCGACTGCTGGCTTGACGGTCGTTCGCGGCGTCGAGCATCGCATCTTCCATCGGCTCCATCTCAGGAAGCCTGCCAAACCACTCGGCGTCGACGTGCACGTGACACGTCGCACAGGAGCACGCGCCGCCGCACTCGGCCTCGATACCGCGGATGCCATTGAGCGTCGCAGCCTCCATGACCGAATAGCCAAGCTCTGCCGCGACGTCCTCGCGTGTGCCATCGGGTTGAATAAAGGTCACGGTCGGCATGGATCCACTCCTTGGTTCCCCATCTTGGCCTCGGCGTGAGTCGTCGCTACCACGGCAATACCGAGCCGTCGAAATTTCTGGGCTGACCGTCGTAGGTCTGGTCGAGACTGTCGATGACAGCTGCCATCGCATCGACAGCCTCGGTCGCCGATCTCGCACGCGGTGCGAGGCTCGGCCGATTGGTCTTCAACATGTCCGTCAACACGAGGCCCGGCGCGATCGTCGCCACGATAATGCCGTGCTCGGCGAGCTCGGCGCCGGCCTTGCGCATCGCCATGTTCAGCGCAGCCTTGCTGATCCCGTAGAACACGCCGCCGCCTGCGACTCGGTCGGGCGACACGGAACCCGCGCCGCTCGTGATCGATACGATCTTCTTATGCCGGCTCGCGGCGACATGCGCCGCGAATGCCTCGGCGATCTTCAGCGGACCGAGCACGTTAATGGCGTTGATGGTATGAAACATCTCCGGATCGAGCGAGCCCCAAGCTTGGCGGTCGCGATCGCCGTAAATACCGGCATTGTTGATCAACACATCGATCGCTGTGCCGGCATACGCGTCAGCGAGCGCCGTTATGCCTGCGTAGTCCGTAACGTCGAGCTGCTCGACCCGCACGCGCTCGTACTCGTCGGCGAGCGCCGCGAGCTCCTTGGAACTCTCCGGTGAGCGCGTCGTCGCGATGACGTTCCAGCCTCGCTTCGCGTAATGCTCGGCGAATGCAAAACCGAGGCCGCGATTCGATCCGGTAATCAATACCGTGGGCTGCGCCGCATCGAAGTCTTGCGCGAAGCTGGCGGCAAACGGCATTGGCGCCGCAAGCAGCAGCATGAAGCTGAGAACTCGGAAATAACGTCGATTCATGAAAGGGTCGCTAGTCTATTCTCGCGCGCATCGACGGCAACGGCCTACGTTGCCGCAGGCTCGAGCCCGCCCTCGCCGTAGAAACTGTGCACGGCACGGTAGAACGGCTTCGCCCGCAACTTCTCACGCCATGTAGAGAGCGCAGCGTACGTAGAAAGTTCAATGTCGACGGCTTCCGAAGGATCGATAGTCGCGAGCAGAGCGAGATCGGCGATCGCTCGGCCTTTGCAGGTATCAGGATACAGATCCGAGCCGCTTTTACAGCACAAGCACTTCATGATCGCGTTGCTTTCGAACAGGCAGAACCCATCGTCATCGATCACCGGCACTTTGCCGAACGGGTTGATCTCGAGGCAATCGGCGCTGCGTTGCTCGCCGCGGCGCAGATCGACCGCGATCGGCTCGTAGTCGAGCCCGATCGCCTCGGCGCACATCCGCACGCGGCTGGCGGCAGTCGATAGCGGTGAGTAATAAATCTTCGGCATGGCGCCCCCGGCGCTCCGATCTCGGCGCGAAGTCTACCTCAGTTCCGCAACCCGCCTCGACCGGCAGCGGCTCATCGCCTCGAATGGCTCCCGGCGGGCCATGTTATGATCTCGCGGCCGAGCGGACCGGCCTCATTCGGGTTCGCTACCACTGCCCGAATGAGCATTTGGGTGCGCGATGCTGCGATTCGATGCAACGCTGACGGCGGCGGGGTGTCAGACTTGAGTGGCAAATCCCGACGCGAATCAGCCATGAACCCACGCGGCAAATTACTACCAGTCCTCGTCATCGTCGGTGCGGCACTGGCTGCGGCGACGCTGTTTGCCACGAGCGAGCGGCTGACGCCGAGCCAGCCCGAGCCGATCGCGCCGGCCGTGCGCGTGCTCGAAGTAGTCCTCGCGCCCGTGCAGATGGTCGTGCACGCGCAGGGCACGGTGTTGCCTAGGACCGAATCCCAGCTGGTTCCCGAAGTTTCCGGCAACGTCGTTTGGATGTCGCCCAATCTCGTCGTCGGCGGCTACTTCGACGCCGGCGAGCCCTTACTGCGAGTCGACGATCGCGATTACGCCAACGCCGTCGAGCGAGCGAGCGCGAGTCTGAGCCGCGCCGAAGCCGAGTTCGAGTTCGCGGAATTCGAGCTCGGGCGACTCGAGACGCTAGAGACCGACGACCTGATCAGCCGCTCGGCCGTCGAGGCTGCAATGCGAGAGGCGCGTGTCAACGAAGCTGCGTTGCGCGATGCCCGCGTCGCGCTCGAGCAGGCCGAGCGCGATCTTGCACGCACCGAGATCGTCGCGCCTTTCCGAGGCTTCGTGCGCAGCGAGCAGATCGACGTCGGCCAGTTCGTCAACCGTGGCACGCCGATTGCGACGATTTACGCAGTCGACTACGTCGAGGTTCGACTACCGATCGCCGACCAACAGCTCGCGTACCTCGATCTGCCGGTGACGCCGCGCGGCGAGTTCGACCCCGAATCGGCACCGATGGTGCGCCTGTCGGCCGACTTCGCCGGCGAGCGCCGCGAGTGGCTGGGCCGGCTCGTGCGCACCGAGGCGGAAATCAACGCGCGCGACCGCATGGTTCAGGCCGTCGCCCGAATCAGCGCGACAGAGGACGGCGAGCCGCCACCGGTCGGCCTGTTCGTGCAGGCCGAGATCGAAGGGCGCTCGGCCGAAGACATCATGATATTGCCGCGTAACGCCATCAGAAATAACGACCAGGTATTGATCGTCGATGCCGATAATCGACTCCGATTTCGCACCGTTGGCCTCGCGCGCGTTTACGGCGATGACGCGTTCGTCAACGCGGGTTTGAAGCCCGGTGAGCGGGTCTGCATCTCGCCGCTACAAGCCGTCGTCGACGGCATGCGCGTCGAGCCGATCGCCGTGGAAGGATAAGCCGGAGCCCCCTTGCATCGCATTATCGAGTGGTTCGTACGCAATCCAGTCGCGGCAAACCTGCTGATGATGATTCTTATCATCAGCGGTTTCGTCTCGCTCAGCCAGTTGCGACAGGAAGAGTTTCCGCCGATCGACCTCGGACTCGTCGTCGTCACGGTGCCCTATCTCGGCGCGGCACCGGAAGAGGTCGAGCGCGGTGTCTGCATCCGCATCGAGGAAGCGCTGGAGGGCACGCTCGGCGTTTACAAGATGACGTCGAACTCACTCGAAGGCACCTGCAGCGTAAGGGTCGAGCTCGAACCGGGCGCAAACGAGATGCAAGCGCTCAACGACATCAAAAGCAAGGTCGATGCGATATCGACGTTTCCGGCCGAGACCGAGCGACCGATCGTCACGCTTGCAACCGTTAGGCGAGACGCGCTCGAGGTATCGATCTCAGGCCCCGCCGATGAGCGAACGCTGAAGGAATTGGCACTGCGAGTGCGCGAGGATATCGCCGAGCTCAACGGTATCTCCGACGTAGAAGTCGCGTACGTTCGGCCTGACGAGATATCGATCGAGATCTCCGAGCAGACGTTACGCCGCATGGGGCTAACGCTCGGACAAGTTGCCAATGCCGTGCGGCGCTCGTCGCTCGATCTGCCGGGAGGCTCGATTCGCACCGCTGGCGGGGAGATTCTCGTGCGCACGCAGGGTCAGGCTTATCGCGGCCGGGATTTCGAGGACATCGTCGTCGTATCGCGGATCGACGGCACGAGCATCCGCCTCGCCGAAGTCGCGACGATCATCGACGGATTTCAGGAGGGTGACACGCAGGCGCGGCTCAACGGTAACCCAGCAGCCGTCGTTCGTGTCCGTCAGGTCGAGAACGAGGACCTGATGACGATTCGCGACCAGGTCCGCGACTATGTCGCCGGTATGCAGACATCAATACCGGAGGGCCTGAGCCTCTCGATTCTGCGCGACGAGTCCGAGGAGCTCGAAGCACGGCTCAACATTCTTTTGGGCACGGCAGCCGGCGGTCTGGTGCTCGTGCTGATCTTGCTGACACTGCCGCTGCAGTTTCGCCTCGCAATGTGGGTCGCGGCCGGTATTCCTATCGCGATGCTCGGCACACTCGCGACCTTCGTACCGTTCGGCATCACGATCAGCACGCTGTCAGTGTTCGCGTTCATTCTCGTGCTCGGCATCGTCGTCGACGACGCGATCGTCGTCGGTGAGCGCGTGTTCGCGCACGAGCGCATGCAAAAGAGCCAGCTGCGTGCGGCGATCGACGGCACGAGCGAGGTCGCCGTGCCGGTTATCTTCGGCGTGCTGACGACGATTGCCGCATTCATCCCGATTATCTTCACGCCCGGCCGAATCGGCCAATTGTTCTCGGTTATGGGCTACGTCGTCGTGTTGTGCTTGGTATTCAGCATTGTCGAGTCGCAGCTGATTCTGCCCGCCCATCTCGCACACCGCCGCACGCACAGTCGCGGCGAGCCCAACGCGTTCGTCAAAGCATGGACACGATTCCAGCAACGCCTGTCGTCTCGAATCGAGGAGTTCGCCGAGCAACGATACGGCGCAGCGCTCGGCCGGGTCATTGGCGCACGGTATCTGGCATTGGCCTGCGGCGTTGGCGTATTGATGATTGTTACCGCCTACGTGTTGAGCGGCCGCTTGCCGATTCAGTTCTTCCCGAATGTCGAAGGCGACAGGCTCGTCGCGAGCCTGACGCTGCCCGAGGGCGTGCACGTAGAACAAACGGCGCAGGCAGCCGAGCGCATCGAGCGCGCGGCGCTCGAGCTCAAAGCGCGCCTAAGCGAGCGCTACCCGGACAGACCCGACGTCATCGACGACGTCTTCACGTCGGTTGGACAAGCTGCCGGCGGGCAGTTCGGCGCACCGCGCAGCAATCTCGCGCAGGTCGTCGTCGAGCTGCTACCGACGAGCGAGCGCGGCAACATTGCGTCGGGCGATGTTATCGCGGAGTGGCGCGAGCTGACGGGAACGATACCCGACGTCGTCGAGCTGACGTTCTCCGCGAGCCAGGTGTCGGCCGGCGATGCGATCTCGATTCAGCTGCGCGGCCGCAACGTCGACGATCTCGCCGCTGCTGCCGCCGAGATTCGCGGCGAGCTCGCACGCTTCGACGGCGTCGCAGATGTCTCCGACACTTTTCGCTCCGGTAAGCAGGAGGTCAAGCTCGAGCTGCGCCCTGAGGCTCATGCACTCGGTCTGACGCTCAGCGATCTCGCGCGGCAGGCGCGCCAGGCGTTCTACGGTGAGGAAGTGCAGCGCGTTCAGCGCGGCACGGAGGACATCCGCATTATGGTGCGCTATCCCGAAGCGGAACGACAATCGCTCGGCGATCTCGAGGACATGCGGATTCGCACCGGCGACGGCACCGAGGTGCCGTTCGCGGCGGCTGCCGAGTTCACGCTCGGCCGCGGTTACTCGACGATTCAGCGCATCGATCGCCAACGCGTCGTCACGGTCCGTGCCGACGTTAACCGCGACATCGTTGCACCCGAGGCGGTCATCGGCGCGTTGCAGGCCGAATCCCTGCCACAGATACTAGCGCGCTACGGCGGCGTCACGTACGCGCTCAGCGGCGAGCAGGAAGAGCGTGCGATGTCGTTTCGCGGCATCATTGCGCTTTTCCCCCTCGCACTGCTCGTGATCTATGCGCTGCTCGCGATCCCACTGCGGTCGTACGTGCAGCCGCTCGTGATCATGAGTGTCATACCGTTCGGCGCCGTAGGTGCCGCGCTCGGTCACCTGATCATGGGCTGGCCAATTATCATCAGCTCGATTCTCGGCATCATTGCGCTGGCAGGCGTCGTCGTAAACTCGAGCCTCGTGCTCGTCGATTACATCAATCGCCAACGCCGTGCCGGCGTCGCCGTCCAGGAAGCCGTCCGGCGCGCCGGAATCGTGCGCTTCCGGCCGATTCTTTTGACGTCGTCGACGACGTTTGTTGGCTTGATGCCGCTGATGGTCCTGGATACGCCTGCGACAACAATATTCGTGCCGATGGCGATCTCGCTCGGCTGGGGCGTCGTTTTCGCAACCTTCATTACGCTGTTTCTCGTGCCGAGCCTGTACTTGATCGTCGAGGATCTGGCGCCGCACGATCTCGCGCTCGAGCACGCAATCGACACGGCCTGAAGAACCTCGCACGGCCGTGCTATGCTCGCGCGCTGCCCGCGAGCCGCACGAGCTCTTAACCGGTCGCCAATGTCTCAGCAAGATCGAATTCGCAATATCGCCATCATTGCCCATGTGGACCATGGCAAGACGACGCTCGTCGACAAGCTGCTGAAGCAGTCGGGCACGATCGACGCTCGCGTCGAGCTGCCGGAGCGTGCGATGGACTCGAACGACCTCGAGCGCGAGCGCGGCATTACGATCCTGTCGAAGAATACGGCGATCCGATTCGGCGAGTATCGAATCAATATCGTCGACACACCGGGCCACGCGGACTTCGGTGGCGAGGTCGAGCGCGTGCTGTCTATGGTCGACGGCGTACTATTGCTCGTCGACGCCGTCGAAGGGCCAATGCCGCAAACGCGCTTCGTGACGCAAAAGGCCTTTGCAAAGGGATTGAAGCCGATCGTCGTCATCAACAAGATCGACCGCGACGGCGCCCGCGCAGACTGGGTACTCGACCAGACCTTCGATTTATTCGACCGGCTGGGCGCGACCGATGAGCAACTCGACTTTCCGGTGATCTACGCATCGGCACTGAAGGGCTATGCCGGCATGGAGCCCGACGTGCGCAGCGGCGATACGTCGGCGCTGCTCGAGGCGATCATCGCGCACGTGCCGCCGCCGGACGTAGACGTAGACGGGCCGTTGCAGCTGCAGGTCTCGAGCCTCGACTACGATGCCTACATCGGCATGCTCGGCATTGGCCGCATTACGCGCGGCACAGTCGCAAGTAACATGCCGGTCGCGATCGTGCGGCGTGACGGTAGCATTGCGAAAGGCCGGGTGCTCGAGATATTCGGCTTTGCGGGCCTCGAGAAAATCCGCATGGACGAGGCGGCTGCTGGCGATATCGTCGTTTTCAGCGGCATCGAGGATCTGCAGATCTCCGATACGCTGTGCCCGCGGGACCGGCCCGAAGCGTTGCCCCCGCTCGACGTCGACGAGCCGACGATCAGCATGACGTTCCAAGTCAACAAGTCACCGTTCGCAGGCCAGGAAGGCAAGTATCTGACGAGCCGACAAATCAAGGAGCGACTCGAGCGTGAGATCAAGCACAACGTTGCGCTGCGCGTAGAGTCAACGAGCGACCCCGACAAATTTGTCGTCTCAGGCCGCGGCGAGCTGCACCTGTCGATTCTGATCGAGACAATGCGCCGCGAGGGCTACGAGCTCGCCGTCTCGCGCCCCGAGGTCATCGAGCGCGACATCGAGGGCACGCGCTGCGAGCCATGGGAGCTTCTGACCGTCGACTTCGAGGGCGAGCATCAAGGCGCAGTCATGAGCCGCCTCGCGCAGCGCCGCGGTGAGCTCATTGCGATGCTGCCTGACGGCCGCGGCCGGGTTCGGCTCGACTATCGGATACCGGCACGCGGCTTGATCGGATTTCGCACCGAGTACCTGACGGCAACAGCCGGCACCGGGCTGCTATACCACGTCTTCGAGGCCTACGCGGGGCGATCGCCCGGTGAGATCGGCCAGCGCGTCAACGGCGCGCTCGTGTCGATGGTCACCGGCAAGGCGCTCGCGTACGCATTATTCAATCTGCAGGAGCGCGGCGAGCTGTTCATCACGCATGGCGCCGACGTCTATGAAGGCATGATCGTCGGCGTGCACAGCCGCGGCAACGACTTGCCGGTCAATCCGACAAAAGCCAAGCAGCTGACGAACATTCGCGCGGCAGGGTCCGACGAAAATATTCTGCTGACGCCGCCGATCGTGTTCTCGCTCGAGCAAGCGCTGGAGTTCATCGACGACGATGAGCTCGTCGAAGTGACGCCGAAAAGCATCCGACTACGCAAGAAGCTGCTGACAGAGAGCGAGCGACGCAGAGCGTCGCGAGTCAAAGAAGCGTAATGCCGAACCGCGCGACCGGATCGGAGCCGCAAGCCGCATCCGCCGTGTTAATCATCAGGCCCACGGCTTTCGCAAGCAATCCGCAGACGCTCGCATCGAACGCGTTTCAATGCGAAAGCAACTCTGCGGAGTTGACGTCGCGAGCACGAGCCGAGTGCGACGCCGTCGCCGCGGCGTTGACCGACGCCGGCGTTCGGGTGCACGTCTTCGAGGGCCAGCCCGAGCGCGATTGTCCCGACGAGATCTTTCCGAACAACTGGATCAGCTTGCACGCAGACGGCACGGCTGTGCTCTATCCGCTGCTCGCGCCGAACCGCCGCCGCGAGCGGCGCCGCGACGTTCTCCATGCGCTGACCAGCGAACACGGCTACCGGCTCTCCCGCACGGTCGACCTGACGGCCCACGAGACGCACGGGCGTTTTCTCGAGGGCACCGGCAGCCTCGTGCTAGATCGTCCGTCCCGGGTAGCCTATCTGTGCCGGTCGCCGCGCAGCGACGAGCGAGTCCTTGCCGACTTTGCATCGCAGCTCGGCTACGAGACCGTCGTCTTCGATGCAGCAGATCGCGCCGGCGCCGCGATCTACCACACGAACGTCGTGATGTCGCTCGGGACCCGATTCGCGGTCGTCTGCCTCGATGCGCTGCCGACTGCCGATCGCGAGCGAGTCGCCGGTTGCCTCAGGCAATCTGGGCGGGAAATCGTTGAAATCAATCTCGACCAGCTCGGCAACTTCGCAGCAAACTTGCTCGAGCTCGGCAGTCGCGATGGCCCGGTGATCGCGCTATCGACGCGGGCGCTGGATGCGTTCGACACAACACAGCACCGCACACTCGAGTCGTTCGGTGCCCTCGTGCCAGTTGCGATTCCGACGATCGAGCGCTGCGGCGGCGGCAGCGTCCGTTGCATGCTCGCCGAAGTCTTTCTCGATCGCTAAGAAGTCAGTTGGCGCCAGATGACTCGCTCGCGGCTGCGCGCCGTACGCCCGGATCACGGAGCTTCGGGTGGGACAATCGTCAGCAGGATCGACATGCTGTGGCCGCTTTCGACGCCATCGGCATTGACCCCGGTCGTCGCAAGCAGCTGGCCAAGCTGATCGAAGACCTCGATATGGGC
>JAHEEN010000005.1:0-21759 GCA_024640685.1 Rhodospirillaceae bacterium | reverse complement strand
GCCACGTTCCGTGCTCCGGCAAGGTCACCGTGTACCCCGAAAGCCCGACGTCGAGCGGCTCGCTGTAGCCATACTCCCATCCCTGGTAGCTATCGGTACCCTCGGGCACGAGGCCGTAGTAGAAAACGTAGCCGTCCAAGTCGAGTAGCGCCGTGCCGTCGTTGTTCGTGCTCGGCGCGGTCCAAAAGAACGTCCGGTTGAGGCCTGGGTCGACGCCGAACGCGCTTTCATTGTAGTAGCTCAGAGCCGGCGCACTCGGCGCAACAGGCTTCGTCGTGGACGTTGATTCGGTGACGGGCATGCGCGTCAGGCGCAGATAATAGTCCTGGCTCTCCGGCAGATTTCCGCCGACGACGGACACGTAGTACGACACGCCGCTGTCGACGGCTACCGACACGAAATTGCCAGCGCCAAGATCGACCGCGGTCGTCGCAAGCAGCTGGCCAAGCTGATCGAAGACCTCGATATGGGCAATGCTGGTAGGCAGGTTCGAGTCGGCGGTCTGTTGGCCGCACGGTGTCAGATTGCTGGGACAGAGCTCGATGCCGAGTCGTGTCGCTTCAGGACTCGTAAACGTGTAGTTGTCGATGACATCGAGTCCGGACGACAATGCCCCGAACGTCGCGACGCTGTTTTTGATGACGTCGTAGAACGCCAAGTGGATCGGCAACACAGTCGCTGTCTGCAACTCATCGTTGGGCTCGATATCGAGATCATAGTTAAACGTGACCATCGCGAGAGCATCGTCCCCGGATAGATAGCCGAAGAAATCGGATGTCCGGCAGTCGGGTCCGGCGATCGGGCCGAACGCCGTAAACTCGAAGCAGCTGCCCGAATCGCTCGAGCTGGTCCCGGAGACTGGACCCGCCGCACCGCTCGACGCGCCGGCACCGCTATCGACCGTGGCCCTGGTAGCGGCCGGCGCGGACTCGCCGCCACCACCGCCGCACGCCGCAACACCTAGCGCCATCGCCGCCAAGAGAATCGGTCGAAGCCGGCTGCGGCAAGTCGGGTTTCCTCTGAGAGTCGCGGTAGGCAAGTTCATTGTCGGGCTCCGGTCAGTACGTTTCGGTACAGACTGCGGGCCGTCTGGCGCCACGAATAGCGTGGTGTAATTAGTCGCGGCAGCCTCGCTGTTCGGTATCGAGCGGTGAGACTTTCGGCGCGACTAGGGGCACGAGCGTATCCGAGCCGCGCGATGCAAAAGCGTTATGTCAAACCAGTGAATGGCATATCTTGGTCTCTGCTACGTCGCGTGCCCTAACCGCGCGTGCGTCTAGTGACGCGATACCTGGTCATAGACGATTGCCGCCTATTACCCTGCAAGTATCATATCTAGACACTTTGATCCGATTGGAGACGCCATGGCGCAGACAACCGCGCTGATCAACACGCTGAAGCGCACGCTCAAGGCGCACGGCAAAACCTACGTCGACGTAGGTCAGGCGCTAGCGCTGTCGGAGGCCAGCGTCAAACGGCTGTTCTCCCGCGAGGATTTCTCGCTCGAGCGGCTCGACCGCATCTGCCAGTTAATCGGCATCGAGATCACCGACCTCGTCGAGCTGATGAACGCGGAGCACCGGCAACTCGAACAATTGACGACCGAGCAGGAACAGGAGCTCGTCAACGACAAGACATTGCTCGCAGTAGCGATATGCGCGCTCAACAAGTGGACGATGGACGAGATCGTCGCGTTCTACGACATCACCGAAGGCCAGTGCTTTCAGAAGCTCGCAAGGCTCGACAAGCTCAAGCTCATCGATCTGCTGCCGCACAACAGGATCAAGGTGCTCGTCGCGCCGAACTTTCGCTGGCAGGAAAACGGGCCGATACAAAAACTGTTTCAGGAACGCCTCGGCAACGAGTTTCTGCACGGCAAGTTCAAGGGCGAGGACGAGTCGTTGATCGTCTTCAACGGCATGCTCTCACAGCACAATGTCGCCGAGCTCGAGAAAAAGCTGCGCCGCCTCGCGTGGGAGTTGAACGTCGCAAACCGCGAAGACTCGACGCTGCCGCTCGCTGAGCGGCACGGCATCACGGCAGTGCTGGCCGTCCGCGGTTGGCAGTACGGCCTATTTCACCCATTGAGAAACCCGCCGGCCTCGAACGCTAAACGCTAGTCGTCCTCGGGAATCGAAAAATCCGGCTGACGTTTCTCGACGAACGAGCGCATGCGCTCGCGCGCGTGCGCCGACTGCGACGTCTCGGCCATGACCTCGGTTGCCAATGCGTAGGCCTCGGCGACGCCGAGATCGACGTGAGCGTAGAACGTCGCTTTGCCTTTGGCCTTCGCGCGACGGCTCAAACCCGCGGCACGCCGCAACAGGTCACGAGTCGCCGATGCGACTTCCACTTCGGGCACGACGCGATTCACGAGCCCCCAAGCCAATGCCGTCTGCGCATCGATCGGGTCTCCAGTGAGTAACATCTCCAGCGCCTGCTTGCGACCGACAGCGCGCGCGAGCGCAACGCCGGGCGTGTGGCAAAACCAGCCGCCGCGCCCACCCGGTGTCTGAAACCTTGCCGACTCTGCGGCAACGGCGAGATCGCACGACGCTACCAGCTGACAGCCCGCCGCCGTCGCGATCCCGTCTACTTGCGCGATGACCGGTTGCGGCAACCGCTGCAGCAGCTGCATGAAGTCGGCGCAGATCTCGAGCAACTGACGCATCGAATCCAGATCGCGGTCCACCATGTCACCGAAGTCATGACCGGCACAGAACGCCGGCCCCTCGCCGGCGAGCACGACGCCGCGCGCATCGCTGCGGCCGACGGTCTCGAACGCGTCCAGCAGCTCGCTCAGATGCGCCTCTGACAGTGCATTGCGCCGCTCAGGCCGACACATCGTGACGACCGCGAAATCGCCCTCCTCAGTCAGCCGAATGTTCTCGTAAGTCATTGGCGGTTTCCATTCGCCGGAACTCGACCGGCGGCTCGTTGACAGTTGCTCGATTGTAGGGGCATCGGCAAGCGCCTGCTGCGTTCAGACACCTGCGACGCGCAACAGCGCAACTCCGATGAAGACCGCGCCAATCGCCAACCAGTTGACCCGCTCCTTGAGCATCCAGCCGCTTGCCAGCGCCACTAGCACGACGCTGGTCTCACGCCCGGCCGCGACGAGACCCATCGGCGCCTGCGTCAGTGCCCAGATCACGATCCAAAACGCCATGCCGGCGAGAGCGCCGGCGGCAACGCCGCGGACGGCCACTGGTCGCGCGAGCGCGACAAAGCGCCGACCGCGCGCGACAACTGCGACGATCAGGAGCGGAATCCCGGTCAGCAGAAAGAGCCACATCGCATAACCCGTCGGCGCGCCGCTGATGCGTGCAGCGACGCCGTCGAGCAACGTATACGTTGCAACGAGCACGCCGCCGAGAACGCCGAACGCGAGCGCGCGAGCGTTGCGCGTGCGACCGCCGAGCCCCAGTGCTGCGACTCCGACCGTGACGAGCGCAACGGCGGCGACACCGACGATGCCGACCGACTCACCGAGAACGAGCGCCGATACAATGGTTACGAGCACGGGACCGGAGCCGCGGATCATCGGATAGGCGACGCTCAGATCGACGTGACCGTAGGCGCTGACGAGCATCAACGAGTAGCCGAGGTGAAACGCGACCGAGATTGCGAGATACGGCCAGATCTCCAAACCCGGAGATACGACGAACGGCAGGACGCAGGCGGCGAACAGCGCCCAGCCCGCGCCCATCAGTGCGATGACGACGAGCCGGTCGCCGGCAATCTTGAGCCACGTATTCCATGCAGCGTGGACGAACGCCGCGAACAGGACCGCGGCGAGGACCTGGAGCGTCATCGGTTGGTGCTATAGGAGATCGCGTTACGCGGGCAAGGACTATTGGCCGTAGCGGCCGATACCGGTCTTGACGTCGCTGCCACTCGTGTAGTCCGTCCACAAGAACACGAGACGGTCGCCAGCGGACATCATCTGCGGAAAATCGAGCGGCCTCGACAAGTCGACGATCGTGACCTCTTCGACCGGATGCAGCTCGCCCGATTCAGAGATGCGACGCGTGACGAGCGCGAGATCGTCACCGCTAGACCGCAACCAGCTGACGACCCCGTCGCCATTGGCTAACAGCTCGACGTCGACGTAACCGAAACTGCCTTCGGTATCGACATCGGCCGCATCGCCGAATGTCGCACCACCGTCGCTCGAGCGCGCGAAACGCACGATCGGCTCGTCATCGGGCGCGCTGAACCACGCAGCGACGACATCGTTGCCGTCGGCGGCGATCGCCGGCCCATTGATCGGGCACGCCTCGATCGTCCAGTTGTCGGCCGGCAGCGACTGCAGCGACTGCCACTCGCCGTCGACCATCCGCCGCACGACGATATCTCGAACCTCGTCGGGCGTGCGGTCACGATAAATCAGTATCGGCTCGTCGCCGGGAAACGCGATGTCCGGCTGGCAGCAGTCGCACACCATGTCGTCGATGGATTCGTCGACCAATCGCTGACCGGCCGTGTCGAACAACGCGTAGCGCAAGCTCGTGCCGAGTTTCTCGCCGGTAGCCGTCTCGAATGCGAATTCACCGTCGACGAACATCGTGCGCCCGTCGAGCCAGACGGCCGCAATGTTATCGCCGTATGGATAAAGCGTCACGAAGCCATGCTCGGCCGGCAGACCGTCGGTATTGAGAACGAACGGATCGGTCCACGACCCGCCGCGATCGGATGACAGCGCGACAACGATGTCGTAGCCGTCGAAGTCCTCGCGGAACACGAGCCAATGCGCAGCCCACAGCGAGCCGGTCATTGGCACGACCGACGGAAAATCGGCCCAGTTGATGAACCAGTCGTCGCCCTCGGACAACATCGCAGGATCGCTCCATGTGGTCGATCCGGCGGCTAGGCTCGAGTACATGAGCCCCATCGCCTCGCCGGTCGTCGGCTCGAGCCAGCTGACGACTGCCGTGCCGTCAGACGCAGTAGCCAGATGCGCCTGACCGGAGAACTCGCCGGCCGGCGTGTCGAGCTCGACGACTTCGAGCGGCCCGAGCGGCGGCTGGCTGCAGGCGGTGAGCCCAAGCACACAGATCAAGAGCGCGACTGCGCGCGACGTACGCGCCAACGTCGGTTCTAGACTCGTATCGAAATAGCGTATCGGGATCATTGGGGTGGCGTTCCTCGCCGCGCGGCGCAGATTCGCAGTATACGGAAAAGCCTATAAACGCGGGTGACGCTCGTGCCAGACGGTCGCGCGCTCGAACGCGGCCGCGAACTGCAACACCGTTGCGTCCTCGAATGGGCGGCCGACCAACATCAAGCCGACCGGCAGCCCGGCACGCGTAAACCCGCACGGCACCGAGATCGCTGGCTGCCCGGTGAAATTGAAGATACTGGCATTCTTGCGCCGCTCGACGGCATGCGACGGCGGCTGCTCGGCGATCGGCGCAGCTGCGACCGTCGACGTCGGCACGGCCAAGATGTCGCAGCGCGTCATGATCTCGGCAATGGCGGCGCGGAACCGCTGCCGAAAGCGCTGCGCGTCGGCGTAGTCGTCGGCCGTGCTGCGCGCGACCTGCTCGTAGCGCTCCTTGAACGGCTCGCTGAATAGCTCGGGTGTCCTGCGCATGGCCTCGCCGTGCGACTCGACGATCTCGACAAAGGTCACATCGCCGGCACGGTACGCCTCTTCGATATCGGGTACGTCGGTGTCGACGAGATCGGCACCGAGGTACCCGAACACGTCTAGCGACGAGCGGACGATCTCGCAGACCTCATCGTCACCGTCCTCAAAGAAGAAGTGGCGCGGCACACCGATCGCGAGACCTTCGATAGACTCGTCGAGCTTTGCGGCAAAATCGGGGACCGGCCGAGCGACACAATGCGGATCCGAAGAATCCGCGCCGGCGATCGCCTGCAGCACGGACGCCGCATCGGCGACCGAGCGCGTCAACGGGCCGACGTGGTCCATGCTCGGCACCAGCGGTATGACGCCACTCTTGCTGACGAGACCGAACGTCGGCTTGTGACCAACGATCCCGCAGCATTGTGCCGGCTGGCGCACCGAGCAACCGGTATCGGTGCCGATCGATGCAAATGCGAGACCCGCTGCGACGGATACGGCCGAGCCGCCGCTCGAGCCGCCCGGGTGGTGGTCGAGCTTCCATGGGTTCGCAATTGCGCCGAAGAACGGATTGACCGACGTCGAGCCGAACGCAAGCTCGTGCAGCCCGGTCTTGCCGAGCAGCACGGCGCCGGCCTCGGCTAGCCGACTGACGACCGTCGCATCCTCGGTCGGTATCCAGTCCTCGTAGATGCGGCTACCGCCGGTCGTCAACGTTCCGGCTGTCGCAATCAAATCCTTGACCGACATCGGCACGCCGTGCAGCGGCCCTCGATCCTGCCCGCTTGCAAGCTCGGCGTCAGCGCGGCGTGCCTGCTCGAGTGCAGTATCGGCAGTCACCGTGACATATGCGTTCAACACGCCGTTGAGGCTTGCGATTCGCGCAAGCGTCATTTCGGTCAGTCCGACCGACGTGACCTCACCGCTACGCAGCCCTGCAGCGACCTCGGCAACGGTCGCAAACTGCCATCGATCGTCATTCATCGGATCGTCGAAACCTCTCGCGGACTTGAGCTCGCATGATTGTAGCGTGATGCTCGAGTGCGCTCCTGATATACAGTTCGCCCCGAGCGGCGTAGAATTTTCGAACCGACGCACTGGACGCGGGTCAAACCGAGACCGCGCCGTTGCGTGGCAAGTGCAAATCGAGCATGAAATTGCTAAAGATCGTCGGAGCCGGCGTCGGCGCTATCGTGACCCTGCTGATCGCTGCCGTGATCGTTCTCTATCTGACTTTCGATCCGAACGACTACAAGGGCTATCTAGCCGACTGGGTCACCGAGCGAACCGGTCGCACGTTCGCGATCGACGACGATTTGGAGCTGACGTTTTTCCCGTGGCTGGGTGTCACGACCGGCAACGTCAGGCTCGGCAATCTCGCGGAATTCGGCGATGAGCCTTTCGCGGCAATCGACGAGCTGACCGTCAGCGTTCAACTGATGCCGCTGCTGCGGCGCCAGGTCGAGATCGGCACCGTGCGGCTCGACGGCCTCGAGCTCAATCTCGCAACGACCGAAGACGGCGCCAACAATTGGTCGGATCTTTTGTCGTCCGATGAATCGGTCGCAAGCGGCGACCCTTCCGTTGAGCCCACTGAGCCGTTTTTGCAGTCGCTGAACATCGCGGGCATCGACGTCAACGACGGCGTCGTATTCTGGCGCGAGAATACGGCCGACGTGCGCTTCGTGATCTCCGAGCTCAGCGCCGATACCGGCGCAATCTCACCGGGCCGTGCGGTCGAAGGCGAGCTCGGGTTTAGGCTCGTCAGCGTCGATCCGCAGCTGAGCGCCGACATTGACGTCTCTGGCACGCTTGCAATCGCAACTGGCGACGCAGCCGTTGCGGCCGATGACGTGCGCGTCACGTTCAACCTCGCCGACGGTCGCGGCAACGAGCGCGCCACGGGAGCGCTAGCACTGACACAGGTCAGAGTCGCTGCGACGACCGGCGAGATCACGCTAGGCGGCGGCGATCTGACGGCCGCGCTCGTCGAGCCACCGTTCGGCCCGGCCGAGACTTCGGTTCAGCTCGATTGGACGGCCGCGGTCTTCGATCGCGATGCAGAGAGCCTGACGATCGACGGGCTGGCTGCCGCCGCTGCCGGTCTCGCCGCACAACTCGAGCTTGCGGGGACGTCGATGCTGACGGCGCCCGAGCTCACGGGCACGATTCGCGTCCTCGACCAACCGCTCGTTGCATTCGTCGATGCAGCGGCACTCGAGCTCGCTGACGATGCGCGTGCGTCGCTAGGCAACATCAGTGCCGATGCGCGATTCAGTGTGCTCGTAGACGCTCAGGAGATTGCCGTCCGTGACGCAACGGTCAACGCGTTGGGCGTCGCGGCGACTGGGACGGCCGACATTGCCGCCGACCGCTCGATCACCGCGCGGCTCGAGACCGCACCGTTCGATCCGGCACGCGTCCTTGCACTGCTACCCGAGACGATGCGCGAGCAGGTCGATGTCGCAGCGATCGGCCAGGTTGCAGTCTCGACGGACGTCGCGTTCGCAGCCGAGACTGAGACGCTGACGCTGTCGGATATCGAGCTCGACGCGTTCGAGACACAGCTGACCGGCACGGTTACGCGCCAAGACGCGGGGCAACGGCTCACCGGCAACATCGCCGTCGCGGCGCTCAATGCGAACAGGCTTGCCGCCGTTCTCGGCGATGCGTTCCCCGACGCGGTGTCGCCGGCCGCACTCGGGAATATCGCGGTCAACACGAATTTCGACTATGCGCCCGAGGCGCGCACGTTGGCGTTCGACGATCTCGACGCACGTGTCGCCGATGTGGATCTGTCCGGCGCGATACGCGTCAGCGATATCGGCGGGTCGCCGGCGTGGGTCGGCGATATCGAGGTGCCGACGTTCGATCCGGAGGCGCTGTTGAGCCGCCTCGAGCGGCCGCTATCTGCGCGGCGAGACGCGACGACGCTGAGCCGTGCCCGCGGCAGCGCGCACATCGAAGGTGACGCGTCGCGAATCAGCGCCCAGAATCTCCGCGTCGTGCTCGACGACAGCACGATCTCCGGCGACGTGACGATTACGCTCGCCGACCTCACGGCGTACGCATTCGATTTGACGATCGATCAGCTCGATGCCGATCGCTATCTGCCGCCGGCCGATGAGACGCAACCCGAAGGCGTCGGCCCTACCGCCGCGGACATCGCGTTGCCGACCGAGCCATTGCGGCGACTGCAGCTCGATGGCCGTTTCAGCGTCGGTGACCTGCGCATCGCCGGCATGGCGCTCGAGAACGTCGGCGCAACGCTGACAGCCGACAGCGGCCACGGCATCGTGGAGAACGTCCGCGCAACGCTTTACGGCGGCGAGTTTCAAGGCCGCGTCGAGCTCGACGCAAGCGGCGACGACGCACGTTTGATCATCGACGGCACGATGACGACGCTGGAGCTCGAACCGTTGCTCGCGGCTTTGCGCGGTGAAGCCAATATGACCGGGACCGGCAACTTCGACTTGACGCTTGCCGGCACCGGCAACGCGCTCAGCAGCGTGCTCGACACGGCTCAAGGGCGCGTGTCGTTCTCGGTCAGCGAGGGCCTGCTGCGCGGGTTCGACCTCGGCCGCGCAATGTGCTCGGCGTTCAATGAGATACAACGCTTGCAGCGCCCGCCTGCATCGGCCGAACCCGTCACGCGCTACACGCTGATGCGCGGCAGCGCAAACGTCGTCGAAGGAATTGCACAAACCGACGATCTCGAAGCGACGACGAGCTTTCTACAAGTGTCCGGTCGTGGGCAATCCGATCTCGTCAGCCGCGAGCTCAACTACGATCTCGTCGCGACACTGACCGACAGCATTGCGATCGAGCGCTGCGAAAGCATGGACCGGCTGATCGGCGACTCAGTGCCGGTCCGCGTGACCGGGACGATAACCGAGCCCGAGATCGCGCCCGACTACGGCGCGATATTGCGCAACCGTGTCCTCGACGAGTTACAGGATCGCCTCCGCGAGCGCTTGCTCAACTGATCCGAGCTAGCCTTCAACCGTGCAAGCGTATACGCCGACGGTCTCGCCGCGACGCCACACGTACGGCGCTTCCCACGTCAGCGACCCGGCGAAAACTTCTGGGTCCGTCATCGTGATCGAATAGTCGATTCGATTGTCGGCATCGCGCACCGCGAATCGCTCGACGACCTCGACGGCTTCGCTCTGCGGCATGCCGACACGGCCGAAGTGCGGCCAGTTGATGCGCTTTGTCGTCACGACGAGCGTATCGCCCTCCCACGACCCAACGGAGTAACCGAGCGGCGACGGCGCAACGTCGGCAGGATTGCGCGCATTGGCGACGTGAATCGTGCGCACGACGTCGAACTCCTCGAATCGCACTTCGATCGTATCGCCGCGATCGATGAACTCCATCGGATACGGATTGCCCATCAGTGCGGGCATCCCCGGTTGCGTGCAGTCGAGCAGCGGGTTGTCCTCGAACTGATCGAAGCTCGCGACGTGGGCAGCAGCCCAGTCGGTTAGCTCGAACTCCGCCGGATCGCGAAAGAACCACGGCCAGTAGCCGACGTCTCGCGTCCAGACACGGAAGATGCCACTACCAAGACCGGCCTCTGCGTCAGCGGCAGTCAGGATGCGCGCCTGGCCACCGACGGGCGTATCCGACCACAACGCCTCGCGCGCGGAGCCGACGAGCAACTCGCTGCCGTTCGGCAGCAGCACGTGCTCGACGGACATGTACGACGGTCGGCGCGTCGATGCGTAACCGGCAACGCGCACGACATCACCGGCATTGAGCATCCCGGCCGTCACACCACGACGGCGTTGATTACTGACAGCCGCGCCCTCGAGTGCCCAAACCGCTTCCCGCCCAGCGCTATCGCGCGTCGCAAGCTCGATCAAGATGTGCGGATTGCGCCAGCTCACGTCGCGCGCGATGCCTTCGAGCTCGACGAGCGTCGTTTGATCGAACTCGGCCGGCGAGTGGTGCGCAACGGCCAGCTGGACTGTCGAAGCCGTGGCCAATGCGGCTGACATCGACATCGTCGCTAGAATCGAGCGGGAATTCATATCGTTTTCCTCTACTTATCGTCTGAGTCTACAGCGGGACTCGTCAGTCGCGCTGCTGCACGGGTGCGCGCTGCGCATCGGCGCCCGGCAGCGTGCCGGCCGGCGCGAGATGGCACACGTTACAGAGCTGTGTCTGCACGGCGCGATCGCTGCGCGAGGCCGCCGCGTAAAACGGCGCAGCATTTTGCGAATGGCATTGCGAGCAGTCGTAGCCGCGCTCGAGCACGAGGTTATGAACGCGCTCGAAATGCCAATAGCCGTCACGGGTCTGCGCGAGCACCGCACGGACGTCGTCGGGTCCCAACGTCGGCGCGAACGTTGCATTCGATATCGCAGCATCAGCCCAGTCGCCGTCGCGGCGCGTGAATTCGACAGACTGCCAATCGGGAAAGTCGGCGAGCTCGGCCGCGGCCGTGCGGCCGGCGACACGGCCGGTCAGTATCGACGGCCCGGTAAACATGCCGTCGAGACCGTTGAGCCCGTTCATGCCGGCCGATCCCGTCAGCTCGCCGGCTGCATACAGGCCGGCGACGGGATTGCCGCTCGAGTCGAGCGCGCGGGTCCCGATGTCGATCGACACGCCACCCGCGCTCTTGTTGGCCATCGGGTAAAGCTTCGTTGCGTAGTACGGCGGCTCGTCGATCGTGAACACCGGCGGCGTATCTTCCGGCGGCAGGCCGTCGACATCCGTGCTCTCGCCGTTCTCGACGAGCGCGTTGTAGCTCGCAACTGTAGCCTCGAGCGCGGATGCCGGCACGCCAATGAGCTCTGCAAGCTCCGCGAGCGTATCGGCCTTCTGCGTGATTGCAGGATTCTCGACGGCGAGACGCTGGATCTTGTCGACGTCGACGGCGTCCTCCGAGACGAAGTACGGGCCGTTGAGCCGGAAGCCGTCTTTGTCGTCGGCGTCGTAGATCGACCAGTGCCCTTCCGGCTGCTGCTGCATGACCTTGTCGAACACGTAGCGATCGATGCCGAGCTCGGTGACGAAGCGCACGCCGTCCTTGTTGACCCAGATCGAGCGCGCGTTGCCGCCGTAATAGCCACGCGCCTCGTCGAGGCCGAGCATGTCGGGGACGATCGCATAACCGTTGTACTGGCGGTCGAGATTGGCGAGCGCGGCACCGGCCTGCTCGGCCATTCGATGACCGAGCCCGCGAGAGTTGTGCCCGGACATGCTGTAGACAGGCCCCGGCGCCGGCAGATCCGCGCGCCAGTTGTCCTTGACCATTTGAATGTTGCTCTGGAACCCTCCAGTCGCGAGGATCACGCTGCGAGCGCGCAGCTCGAATCGATTGCCTGCGCGATAGTCGCGGCCCTCGACACCGACGACGCGTTCGCCGTCCTTGAGCAACTGCTCGGCAACACGATTCCAGTGAAACTCGATATTCGAGTACCGCAGCGCCTCGAGGAAAATCGGCCGCGTCAAATTCAAGCCGCGGCGGTGCGTCATGTGAAACCGCGGCAAGCTGTTGCCGTGCGACGGGCGGATGCGGTCGAACGTCACGCCGAGCCCGGTCAGCCAGTCGTACAGCATCTCGCGCGAGTTCTCAGCGTAGAAGCGCGTCCAGTCGGCATCGCCGTCGACGGCCCATTCCATCCAGTCGCGATAGGCCTGATCGGGCGTGTCCCGATAGCCCATCTCGCGCTGCATGGCCGAATCGACAAACGCGACGCCACCCGACTGAATCCCGTGCCCGCCGAACACCGAGTTCATATCGACAACTGCGACACGGGCGCCAGCCCTGGCCGCATCGATCGCGGCTGACAGCCCCGCGAGCCCCGCACCGACCACGATTATGTCAACTTCGGGTGTGCTGTCGGACGCCACCTGCGAGGGCGCGCCCTGCTGGTCGCCCGGTGCACAGGCACCTAGCGTCGCCAGGGCCACAGCGACTGCGACGGAGCGCCATAGCGGGTCGATACGAGTCACGCTGAATCCCCCTTCGAAAAGCCCTCAATGCCGCATGCGGCGCACGGGAGCCCACACGGGCCTATTGACGGCTTCTATATATGTGCTATTTTCGCACACATATAGAAGTTCGTGGCCCATGACCAAAGCATCTCTAACCAACGCCTGTCGACACCTGCTCGTGCCGGTCATTCGCATGCTGCAACGCAGCGGCGTGACCTGGGCCGAGTTCGCCGACCTCAGCAAGGAGGTGTTCGTCGACGTTGCCGGCCGCGACTACGGCCTGCAAGGGCGCCCGACGAACGCATCCCGCGTCGCGATGATAACAGGGCTCAGCAGGCGCGAAGTTACGCGCGTGCGCAAGATTCTGGGCGGCGCCGAACCCGCGAAAACGTCGCCGGGCAGCAGCATCGCGCAGATCCTGTCCGGCTGGCACCTCGATCCGCAGTTTCTCGATGCCCAGGGTCGGCCCGCCGAGCTGCCAACCGAAGGCGAGCGCAGCTTGCAATCACTGCTCAAGAAATACGCCGGCGACACACCCCATGGCGCGTTGACCAAAGAGCTACTGAACCTGGAGCTGATCTCCGAGTGTCGCCCCGGCGTTTACGAGGTCCACGCCAAAGAATACGTTCGCAGCCCGCTCGATCCCGACATGCTGCGCCAAGCCGGCGTTGCGCTGCACGATCACGGCGCGACGCTCGCGCACAACGTCGATTCGCAGCGGCAAGCACCGGCGCGATTCGAAGGCATGGCGACGAACCCGCGTGTGGCGCCGCACCGCATCGAAGATTTTTATCAGTTCCTCGAGAAACGCGGACAGGCATTACTCGAGGAGGTCGACGCTTGGCTCGCCAAGCACCAACACGAAGATACGGCCTCCGAAGAAAACATAGGCGTCCGACTGGGGGCGGGCGTGTATTTGATACACGATGAAGATAAAAGGTAGATCACTATGAATACGCAGACTCCCCTCCGCGCCCTGAGCTTACTCTGCGCCACGCTGCTGACCATTGCCTGCAGCGGCGGTGGCGGTGGCGGCGGCAGCGCCGACTTCGCCGGCATCGACAGAACCGGCGGTCCGGCATTCGGCTTTGCCTTCGGCACCGTTACGGGCTTCGGCAGCATCATCGTTAACGGCGTGCATTACGAGACGGACTCGAGCACGTTCGAAATCGACGACTCCCCGGGATCGCAGGATGACCTGAGCGTCGGCGACGTCGTGCTCGTGGAAGCCACGCGGTCTTCCGGCAGCACGACGTGGAACGCGACATCCGTAACGTTCGATGACAACGTCGAAGGACCAATCGCGGCCGGATCGCTGGATGCAACAGCCGGTACGTTTGTCGTGCTGGGTCAAACGATCATTACGAATGCCGACACTTCGTACGACGACAGCTTCGCTAACCCGTCGTTTGCAGGACTGAGCGCTGGCCAGATCGTCGAGATCTCGGGCTTCGTCAATGCCGACGGCGCCATCGTCGCGACGCGTATCGAGCCCAAGCCTCTGAGCACGGAGTTCGAGGTCACAGGTCTCGTCTCAGCGCACAATAGCGGCGCGATGACGTTCATGATCAACGCGCTCGTCGTCGACTACAGCTCTGCAGCCTCGATCCGAGACTTCCCAGGCGGCGTCATCAATGACGGCGATCTCGTCGAGGTCAAGGGCACAGCGTTCGATGCTGGCAGTACGACGCTGACGGCGACCGATGTCGAGTTCAAAGGCGGCCAGATCCAAGGCAACGCCGGTGCGCGCGTCGAGATCGAAGGCTTGATTACTCGCTTTGCGTCACAGAGCAACTTCGACGTCTCCGGCGTCACCGTCGATGCAAGCAACGCGACGTTCGAAGGCGACGTCGGCAATCTCGGCCTCAACGTCAAGGTCGAGGTCGAAGGCTCGCTCAATGACAACGACGTGCTCGTTGCAACGAAGGTCGATGTGCGCCGCGCGAAGCTCATCAGGGTCGAAGCCGCAGTCGACTCCGTCGACCCGAGCGGCAACACGTTCGTGACGCTCGGTATCACCGTCGAGGTCGATGCGCTGACGCGCATGGAAGACAAGGACTTCGACGTCGAGCCATTCACGCTCGGCGACCTGAATCCGGGCGACGTCGTGCGCATGCGCGGCAGCGAATCGAGTGGATCGACAGCCGACGTGTTGGCGACGCTGCTCGAGCGCGACGACCGCAGCGATACGGAGCTACAAGGCTTCGTCGATACGGCCGCCGACCCGCTCATCACGATCCTCGGCGTGCAGATCGATACGTCCGGCGCGGTATTCCGCGACGAAAACGATGCGCCGATGACGCGGCAGACCTTCTTCAACCGCCTGGTGAGCGAGTCGAATGCGTTGATCAAGGCCGTCGGTCAGGAAGTCGGCGTGACGGCGATCGATGCCGACGAGGTCGAGTTCGAAATCGAGTTCTAGTCACTCGGGCGTGCCGGTGGCGAGCCACCGGCACGCTGTCCTCGACCGCTTCCCCCGAGCGGTCATCCGTCTAGGCGCCCTTCGGGGCGCCTATTTTTCGACCCATTTTCTATAATGGCCGCATGCCCGCCTATGGACCTCAGCGCCGCCGCCGATTTTCGCAATTCGCGGCGGGCTTCGCGTTCGCAGCACTGCTACTCGTAGCCGACGCCGCGAGCGCACAGTGGTACAGCCCCGAGTGCCACTCGCCGACCGTCGACAACGACCCGCCGCAACCAGCTGCGGAGTTTCACATGGCGCGGCTGATGTACACCGACGCCAGCGGCCGGATTCGCGGCGGCTGGCGGCCGTGGTGGGCGATCGACTACCCGGAAGCCGAGTGCCATCTGACGCGCGGCCTCAAGCGGTTGACACGGCTCGATGTCGCCGACGACAGCTTTCACGTCCGCGCGATCGATGAGCGCCTATTCGATTTTCCTTGGCTATTCGCCCAACAGGTCGGCCATTGGTACTTATCGGATACCGAGGCGGCGCAGTTACGTGAGTACCTGATGCGCGGCGGGTTTCTCGTCGTCGACGACTTTCACGGCGGTTACGAGTGGCAGGTGTTTACGGATTCGATCTTTCGCGCATTGCCGGGGCGCATCATCGTCGATATTCCCGATACGGACCCGCTGCTGCACATTCTTTACGATCTAGATCAGCGCACGCAGATCCCCGGCCGACGCCATCTGTATCGCGGCGCCGGCGGCCACATCGAGGCGCAGCTCGAGGGGCCGCAGCGCTGGCGCGGCATCTACGATGAGCAGGGCCGCCTGATGGTCGCGATCAATTTCAATATGGACATGGGCGATGCGTGGGAGCACGCCGACGATCCGGTCTACCCGGAGCCGATGACCGCGCTGGCGTATCGTTTCGGCATCAACTACATCATCTACGCGATGACGCACTGAGCGCCACGCGCATGATCGATCTGCCTGTCATCTGGGTCGCGCTCGCCGTCGTTGCGGGCATCGTGATCGTCAGGAAGCTGCGCAGCCGACGCCCACGCGCGACCAGCAGCACAGCGCCCAGCGGCCTCATCGACGTCGAGGCCGATCTCGTCAGCGCGTGCCACGGCGATCGCGCAATGGCCGAACGCTTGATCGGTCACGAGCTGGCACAAAACGAGACACTGTCGCGCACGGGCGCCGCGTTAATGGCATTGGCGAAGCTGCGCGACGATCGACGCTAACTAAGCGCCCGGCCAAATCAAGCGATCGACGCCAAAACCTCGTAAGGCGCGAGCTCCGGGTGGCTCAAGTTTGCGAGCGGCACGAGTATCGTCGTGATGAATGCGAATCGGCCGGACACCGCCGAGTGGCTGATGCCATCGGTGAACACTGACCATGCAGAGTACGGCGGAAAGCGGATTTCCTGGTAGCCGGTCAGATCTTGTTGGAAGCTCTCGGTATCTTTCATGTAGTTGTGAACACGCCGCATTGCGCGGTCATACGGGCTCGAGTCGATGACCTTGAGGAGCGGATACGCCTTGCTCAGGCCGTTGACGACGCCACTGTAGAGCTTATCGCCGACGCCTTTTTCGAGCTTGACCCGGTCACGGCCACCGCGCGCCGCCATGCTGAGCTCGGGATACCGTGCAATCAGATCGCCAAAGCTACCCTTTGTGCCCCAGACACGGTCCTCGGTCGGGTTCACGTTGACAAAAAATCGCAGCAGCCGGTTACCGTTGGTCGCACCGTACGCGCCCGCGTCGATATGCACGATCTCGTTGCTCGAACGCGGTTTCAAATCGCGGCCACGCTCCTCGGCAGATCGAAAACTCGTCGTGCCGACGGTCCAGTTAGGCACCCAAGTTGGCACCGCGTTGCTAAAAAATGCCGCGACGCCCTCGCGATGCGCTTTCAAAATAGCTTTGACGCGCTCCTGCACATCCGAGGCAGCTTCGAACCGCGGAATCGAATCGGATTCCGGGTGGTAGCTGATGTTCTTGACGCGGTGCTGCGATGGCAATGTCTCGCGCAGAAACACGAGATCCTCGTCGCTCGGCAACGGCACGGGCGACTTCTCGAAATAGACGACGCCGCTCGCCTCGAGCGTCTCCCGAACCGCATCGGGCGCGGCATCATCGAGCGCGCGCAAAGGATATCGATCGACCATGATTCGCTACTCCGCTGCCAATACCGACCTTGCCATCAATCGAAACATACTCCTCGAGCGGCGACGCGTCATGGTTCGGTCTTCCGAAGCTCCGGCAGCGGTCGCGTGCCGGTAAATACGAGGTCGAGCTTAGCCTCGACGTCGGCGACAAGGATCAGGTTCATCGCATCCGGGTTGCGCACGCGCTCACCCCAGCGTAGCTCGCTGACGGGCTTGTTAAATTCGCTCGCAACGGCTTCCGGGTATCTATCCACGACGAGATCCTGGCTCATGTACGGGCCCGTTCGATGCCGGTTGGACGTCGCGTACAAGCCGATGACTGGCGTGCCGACGGCGGTTGCCATGTGCGCCGGGCCGGAGTCCGGGCACAACACCGCGGTCGCGCGCCCGATCAGCGCCAAAAGCCCCTTCAACGAAGTCTGCCCAATCAGATCGACGACCGGCGATCGCGCAAGCGTCGCGATTTCATTTGCGTAGCGCCGCTCGAGCTCGGTGCGTCCACCCGTCAAAATGACGCGCGCCCCGTACCGATCGGTCACATAGTCGACGATGGCCGCATAGCGCTCCGGCAGCCAGTTCCTGTAGTTACGGATACGCTGCCCCGTGCATGGACTGATGATCAGCGTCGGCTGCGAGCCGTCGATGTATCGCGCAGCAACCGCTTCGTCGGCAGCGGACACCGGAATGTCCCAACGCGGCGGCCCCGCCGGGGCGACCCCGATAGCCGTCAAAAACTCGAACAGGCCGTCCATGACGTGTTGATGCGGCGTTGCCGGCAAATGCGCGTTACAAAACAGCGACTGATGATCACGCGCCCGCGCCCGATCAAAGCCGAGCCGCGTTTCCGCCGAGACGAGCATGCTGACGACGTTGGCGCGTAGCGAGGCGTGCATGTGCAACAACAACGGGAAGCGTCGCCTGCGCAACTGTCGGCGGACATCACGATATCCGGCTAAGCCTGCGCGCTTGTCGAGCACGATGAACTCGATGCCCTCGAGCCCGGCGAGCAAACTGTGCTCGACACCACCGATAATCCATGTGATAGCCGTCTCGGGCCACGCATCCTGTATCGCGCGCACGGCGGGCACGGTATGACAGGTATCGCCAATCGCCGATAACCGAATCACACACAGGGATTGAGGCGGAACTTTGAACGGAATCGGCATACAGTCGGTCGACAACGCTCGGGGCGAGATCCAGCGTTCGCGAAAGCGCCTATCGTAGAGCTAAAATCCCCCGAAAGCACGGGCGCCGCAATGCGTTGCCCGGGGCTGTCCGTAACGCCATGAAACGCGTAGCCGCCATTCTGCTGATTATTTGCATCGGTCTTTTGACCGTCGCAGGGGTAACGGTCCGGCTCAGCAGCCCGATGCTGAGCGGCACGGTCGCTCTTTCCGGCCTCGACGCTGCCGTCGAGGTCACGCGCGACAGTTTCGGCGTGCCGACGATCACTGCATCGTCGCGCCGCGATCTCGCGCTCGCAACCGGCTTCGTCCATGCGCAGGACCGCTTCTTCCAAATGGACTTGCTGCGCCGCGTTGCGGCCGGTGAGCTCGCTGAGCTCGTCGGCGCGGCTGCGCTCGGCGTCGACCGCAACCACCGCCTGCATCGCTTCCGCGAGGCGTCCGAGCGGCTGCTGCCCGCAATGCCTGCCGGCGACCGCGTGTTGCTCGACGCCTACGCGCAAGGTGTCAATGCCGGCCTTGCTGCGCTCGGCGTCAGGCCGTTCGAGTACCTGCTGCTCGGCACGCGACCGCAGGCCTGGGCGCCCGAAGACACGTTGCTCGTAAATTACGGGATGTACTTCAACCTCAACGACGACGATGCGAGCCGCGATGCGAGTTACGCTCGAATGCACGAGGCACTCGCGCCCGAACTCGTCGATTTCTTGCTGCCCGAAGGCACACCGTGGGATGCGCCGCTGATTGGTGCCGCACTAGCCGTGCCACCGGTGCCGGAGCCCGGCCTCTGCGATTTGAGGCAACCGGTCACGGCCGCGCCTGCGGACACATTGACGGCTGGCCTCGATCGGTTCGTCGTCGACGAACCGATGGCCGGCAGCAATGGCTGGGCGATCGCAGCCGAGCGCAGCGCCGGCGATCAAGCGATCGTCGCCAACGACATGCATCTGCCGCTCGGCGTGCCGAACACTTGGTACCGGATGCGCCTCGTCGTCGCGCCGGCGGCCAGCGACGAGGAGCCGCTCGACATCACCGGCGTCACGTTACCCGGCGCGCCGCTGGTCGTGGCCGGCAGCAACGGCTCGGTTGCATGGGGATTCACGAACAGCTACGGCGACTGGTCGGATCTCGTCGTGCTCGAGCAGGACCCGACCGACGCGCAGCGTTACCGAACGCCGGGCGGCTGGCGCGAGCTCGAGACACATGCCGAGACGATTCGGGTCCGCGGCGAAGAGCCCGTGACGATGCAGATCGAATCGAGTGTCTGGGGCCCGATCATCGACACGGATGCGCAAGGCCGCAAGCGCGCGATTCATTGGCTGGCAGACGAAGACGAAGCTGCGAACCTGCGTTTGATCGATCTCGAGCGCGCCGCGGACGTCGACGCGGCCGTTCGAATCGCGCATACGGTCGGCTCGCCGCCGCAGAACATCATGATTGCCGATCGCTTCGGCGACATCGCATGGACGATCATGGGACGGATCCCGAACCGCGTCGGCTACGATCCAAGGCTACCGGCGTCGTGGGCCGATGCGGGTGTCGGCTGGTTTGGTTGGCTCGCGTCGGATGCCTATCCCGTCATCATGAGGCCCGACAACGGCGCCCTGTGGACGGCGAATGCCCGCACCGGTAACGGCAACGTGCTCGACGCGGTCGGCCGCGGCGGCTACGCGCTCGGCGCGCGCGCGCAGCAAATCCGCGATCGCCTCGCGACACTCGAGCGAGGCTCGATCGACGACATGCTCGCAATTCAGCTCGATGACCGTGCGCTCGTGCAGCAAGCCTGGCGCGACTTGCTCGTCGATGTATTGCGCCGTGCCGACAACGATGGGCGACGCGCGCAGTTACTCGACGTGCTCGAGCGCTGGGACGGCCGTGCCGCAACGCAGTCCGTTGGCTACCGGCTCGCGCGTGAGTTTCGACGGCAGACGCGCGAGACCCTGCTGAGCGACATTGTTTTCGGCTGCGGCACGGCCACCGCGCCATTCGAGCTGCGCCGGCTCTATCAGACCGAGGGCGCGGTCTGGCGGCTCGTGACTGAGCGGCCGGCGCATCTGCTACCCGACGAGTTCGCGAGCTGGGATGCATTTTTGCTCGAGATGGCTGATCGCGCGGTTGCTACATGCGAGATTGGCAATCTAGACGCGTGCGTCTGGGGCGATGTTAACCGCATCGAGATTCGCCATCCGCTCGCGCGCGCAGTGCCGTTGGCATCGCGTTGGCTGACGGTGCAGGACGGCCCACTACCGGGCGGGCAGTACACGCCTCGCGTTCAGAACGGCCAGCAAGGCGCGTCGGAGCGGTTCGCCGTGTCTCCCGGCGACGAGGCCAACGGTTACTTCCACATGCCGGGCGGACAGAGCGGTCATCCGCTATCGCGATTCTTCAGCGCAGGCCATGACGCATGGGTGCGCGGAGAGCGCCTGCCGTTCCTACCGGGACAAGCCGAGCATACGCTCGCGCTCGTGCCTAACTCTTGACGGCGCGGCGAGCAGCGACTCGATACGCCGCGTGCGTGTGGATGTATGCATGCTCGGCGCGGTGATCTTGCGATTACAACGATCGGTGGCAATTTCTCGCATTCGCGTAGACCTCAAGTCGACGTGACAACACGAGCCGTAGAGAGTACATGGGGTCAGGGAATTTTCTCGACGAGCTGAGACAGCGCAAGGTCGTGCGCGCGACGGTCGTTTATGTGGCCGCGCTGTTCGCCGTTCTAGAGTTTGCTGAAATCATTACGAAGATCATTGACAAAAAATTACGGCGAGAAACAGGCGGAGAGCGGACGTTCGGGTGATATATTCTTAATCTTCCGCTGAACGAGTAAAAATGGCCGAAAGCCGCCGTCTGGACTCAGTTTGAACAGATGTTCTCTACGGCTGCTATTGGAGGGAGAAAACGAACATCATGGCTTCAATCGACCGAGGAACGGGCAGAATTGACTCAAATTCGGTTCTCTGCGCGCTCGACCTAGCTAGAGTCCGTCTCGCGTTTTTGAGGACACGGCACGATTGTTTCTCTATGAGCACTGCTGGGCTGTGCGTAGCGTTACGCGCCCATTCTGGTCAAAACTCTTCATAAGGATCTCGGAGATGAAACCCGCTATCGCAACCTGTGGCTGCTTACCATTGCTAATACTATGTGGACCCGTGAATTCAGCTCCGATTGGGGAAGAGTCTGTTCGCACGTTCTATGAGCGAGTTAGACCGCTATTAGAGGAGCCCACGCCGCACGACCCCTTTTACATGAAAGCGGAGAATCGACATCACACAGAATCTGGCGAGGCCGCTCTTCATTTTCCTCAGGATATCGGCGAGATCGCAGGTGTCCTGCGCTCATTGGGCAATTGGTGTGAGATATTGCCGTTGCACATCAACGTCAAAGCATGTACGTACGACACCGACGAGTCCTCGTTGACCATCTACCTGGGCAGAAGTTTCTACCAGGATCCCGAT
>JAHEEN010000284.1 GCA_024640685.1 Rhodospirillaceae bacterium | reverse complement strand
ACCGGCAGCCAAAGGCCAGCTCGAATTCGTCGGCCTGCATTCGTGGGGCAGCGATCCATACGCGCTCGGCGGCTGGGCTTACTTCCGACCCGGCCAGATTACGGCACTCGCGCACGACATGGGCAAGTCGCACGAACGCATCCGCTTTTGTGGCGAGCACCTCGCGCCGTCGGCGCGCGGCATGGAAGGGGCGATGGAATCGGCTGAGATCGTCGTCGCGGAGATACTTGCGCGCTAGCTACGCCGTTGTAGCCAATCGCCTAGGTGCATTCACACGACTTTAGAATGCCAATTAGATGAAGACCCCGAAAGTCAGATTTGTCTCTTTGGCGTCGTCGACTCAACGTCGCGAAGATGCTGTCGTCGTGCGGAATCACTGAGCCGAACCGAGACGCTCCAACTCTGTAAACCAGTTCTCGACAATGATGATTCGCTCAGACGCAGGAGCATTTTCGAGTTCCTTTACCATCAAGAACTGTTGGCCGTCAGCCGAAACATCGTAAGCTCGCGCACCGCGACCCAGATAGTACTGATCGTCAAAAAGTGATTCTGCGTCTCCGCGCTCGAAATCTCCGTCAGTGCGGACAGGCACGCTGACGAGAGCTTCACTGCTGCGGTAGAAGAGTTCACTCCCGCTAGCCGCCCATCGGGCTTCTCTAGAAATTAGTGCGAGCATCCATCCCCCGATTAGCGCCCGTGCACAGTTTCTTCTTATGGCGCCATTCTACTGATTTGGCGCGTTTTTGTGCCACTCACGGGACGATTTCTGAGCCGATATCGGTGCGCACGAGGCACCACCAGACGGCGGGCGCGACGCGCTCCATCAAGCAGCCGCCGCCGAATCCTCCTCGCAGCCGCCGCGAACCGGCAGCTCGATCTCTTCGATCAACGCATTGAACTCCTCAGGCGTCTCCGCTTTGGCGACGTCACGCAGGAACGGCAGTGACAAATGCGGCGCAACGAGGTGAATGAAGTCGATCATGTAGCTGCGCAACACCATGTCCTTCGGGAAGCCGAGCCATGTCGTGATCTGCGGGAACAAGCCCTTCGCGTCGATCGCCTTCAAGTCCTTTTGGTCTTGGCATTCGAACGCCATCGACGCAATCACGCCGACACCCATGCCCATGCGCACGTACGTTTTGATGACATCGGCATCGCGCGCCGTGAACGCGACGCGTGGATTGAGGTTCTCAGCCTGAAACGCCTGTTTGAACGATGACTCTCCAGTCAAGCTAAACACGTAGGTCACGAGCGGGTAGGCGGCCAGCGCCTCCAGCGTCAGCGGACGCTTCTCACGCGCGAGCGGATGGCCCTGCGGCACGAGCGCGATGCGGTGCCAATGGTAGATCGGTAAGACCTTGAGGCTGGAAAACGCCTTGACCGAGCCGCTTGCGATCGCGAAATCGACTTGGTGCGTGTTGACGAGCTCGGCGATCTGCTCGGACGTGCCTTGATGGAGCTCGAGATTGACGTTCGGGTAGCGCTCCGAGAACGTCTGAATGACTGCGGGCAACACGTAACGCGCCTGCGTATGCGTCGTCGCGATCGACAAAGTGCCACTCTGCTCGCCCTTGATCTCGCGTGACAGGCTCGTGATGTTCTCGACCTCGCGCAGCACGCGCCGGGCGCGGTCGATAACCTCGATTCCGGCCGGCGTGATCGCGGATAGGCTCTTGCCCTTGCGCGTGAAAAGCTGCATACCGAGCTCGCCCTCGAGCTGCTTGAGCTGCTTGGAGATACCGGGCTGACTCGTGTACAGGCGCTCGGCGGCAGCCGTGATATTCAGGCCGCTGTCGACGATTGCAATCAGGTATCTGAGCTGTTTCAGGGTCATGGCAGTACTCGGCGCGGCTCATATAACCATTCGTTACATGGGGGTGTCAACCGAATATTCCTTTGGATTTCAACGCGATTACGATCATAGCATCGTGGAATAAGTGAAGAATGACTCGGTCTTGGGGCCGGTCCACGGCCCAGGTATCGTGGCGCGCTCCCCGGAGAGATCTCCGGGCTCACCGATCGGACCGGAGCAGGCGCAACGATGTTACAGACCCACGAGCAGCTAGCGATCTTTGCGTGCCTTAACGGACGGCGATGCGTCGTCGTTGGTGGCGGCCCGGTTGCCGCCCGCAAGGCCGGCGAGCTCGTCGGGGCCGGTGCCGACGTCACGGTCGTCGCGCCTAAGCTCGATCGTGTTCTCGCCGAGCGCGCCGCTACTGGCGCAATTCAATGGCGCCGAGAAGCGTTCGCGAGTACGCACCTCGACGACGCGTGGCTCGTCGTTGCCGCAACGAGCGATCGCGAATTGAACGCGGGCGTCGCCAATGCAGCCGAAGCACGGCAAATCTTCTGCAACGTCGTCGATGATCCGTCCCTGTGCTCGTTCATCATGCCCGCCGTCGTGCGGCGCGACCCGGTGACGATCGCAATATCGAGCGGCGGCCACGCACCGGTCATCGCGCGGTGGGTCAAGGGAATCATCGAATCACTCGTGCCGCAACGTCTCGGCGCCCTCGCAACGTTGGCGGGAGAATGGCGCCAGCGCGTCAAAGCCGCGTTCGGCTCGATCGATACGCGGCGTCGCTTTTGGGAGTATGTGCTCGAAGGGCCCGTCGCCGAGCACAGCCTGGCCGGACGACCGGATCGTGCCGAAGCGGCACTCGAAAATGCGCTCGCCGACTGGCAGACGACGCCGGCTGCGACGTCGGGTGAAGCCTATATCGTCGGCGCCGGGCCCGGCAGCGCTGACCTTCTGACTCTGCGCGGGCGCCAGCTCCTCGCGCAAGCCGAAGTCGTACTCTACGACCGTCTCGTCGGCGATGAGATTCTCCAGTTCGCGCGTCGCGATGCCGAGCTGATCTCGGTCGGCAAGCAGGCGGGTCGCCCGTCGATTACGCAGCCGCAAATCAATCGACTGCTCGTGCAGCTCGTCAAGAGCGGCAAGCGCGTGTGCCGTCTCAAGGGCGGTGACCCGATGATCTTCGGCCGCGGCGGCGAGGAGCTCGACGCTCTCGTCGAGGCGGGCTTGCCGTTTCAAGTGGTTCCCGGCGTCTCGGCTGCGCTCGCGTGCGCCGCATACGCTGGAATCCCGCTGACGCTACGAGGCGTCACGCAGACCGTGCTGTTGACGACCGGCCATACCGAGTCGAGCGCGAATACCGGCCTCGGCAAGCTGCCTGGCGGTCAAACGCTCGCGCTATACATGGGCGTCGCGCGCTACGCCGAGATTGCCGACACGCTGCTCAATGCCGGCAATGAAGCGACGCTACCGGTCGCCGTCGTCGAGCGCGGCACGTTGCCCGAGCAGAGAGTCGTCGTCACAACGCTAGCCGAGCTCGCCGCAGCCACCGAGGCGCTCGCGATAGAAAGCCCCGCCCTGCTCTTGATAGGCGCGACGGCCGCGCTTGCCGAGCGCAATGCCTGGTTTGCACCGGAGCGGGTCGTGGTCTATAACGACCCAGCCAACGCCATAACTCGAACGACAAAGGTCGCATCATGATTTACGACAGTATTCTCGAGACGATCGGCAACACTCCGGTCGTCAGACTGCAACGCATCGCGCCGAAGAACGTCACGATCTA
>JAHEEN010000082.1 GCA_024640685.1 Rhodospirillaceae bacterium | reverse complement strand
TTTCAATAGAATATCAGGAACTTCTTTGTATAGATCGCGCCTAAATTTCTCCATTTTGAATATATTTTTATTATACAAATCCTTTACATCTCGAACCAACCCGGGTATTGTTCGCGCCATTATCTGATTCGACACGCGAACGACCCAGTGACCGACAGCCAGACAATTAGCGACGGCCTATATCCGATTCGGACCGTCTCCGAACTCACGGGCGTGAACGCAATCACGCTACGGGCGTGGGAACGTCGCTACGGGCTGCTCGAGCCGATTCGCAAGACGAGCGGCCATCGGCTGTACACGCAGGCTCATATTGACTTGATCACGCGCGTCGTCGGTCTCCTCGAACGCGGTATGCGCATCGGCGAGATCAAGGCACATCTCGGAGCGGTTGAGGCGTCCGCGACCACGGATGGTCGCGACGCCGATTCACGATGGCGGCGCCTGATGGACCGTATGGTTGCCGCCATCGTGCAATTTGACGAGGACGCTCTGGAATCCACCTATAACGAGGCTCTCGCCGTCTACCCTATCAACGTCGTCACCAAGCGACTGTTAACCCCCCTACTGCAGGAACTTGGGCGACGATGGGAAGGCGGCGAGGGCAGCGTTGCCGAGGAGCACTTCTTCGGCTGCTACCTGCGCAACAAGCTCGGTGCTCGCTTCCATCATCGAGCAAAGCCCGTTGAAGGACCGAAGCTATTGCTGGCCTGTCTCCCCGGCGACCGGCACGAGACCGGCTTGTTGTTCTTCGCTCTCGCGGCCAACGATTCCGGCTTTAGAATCGTATTGCTCGGCGCTGACTTGCCACTCTCGGAGCTACCCGCTGCAGCACGTAAGGTCGATGCGGACGGCGTCGTTCTTTCCGGTCTTATCGTGGCTGACAACGGCGACTCGAATTCCAAGCTCGATGCGATTGCAGCAGAGGTCGACTGTCCGATATTCGTCGGCGGCCATGCCTCGGTCGACGCGTTCGACATCTTCAAGCGCGCGAATATCGAACCACTCGGTCTCGATATCGACACCGGTCTGAAGCGCATCGCGAATACGCTTGCGCGTAACCGCACCCACTAGAGGATTTCACTATGACCGCGCTCGATTCGACTGCCGCGTCGTCGTCCTTGCCGGCGGTGACCCCCATTGCTCTTGCCGAGCTTGGCTATCTGCCGGACCGCGTCGTTCGCGCGGGCATCCGCCGCCTCAATGCTCAGCGACTCGACGAGATCGGTGCTACAGACGTCGAATCAGCGAGCGCGAAACTCACTGCGTTCGTCGAAGCCATGCGCGCCGCACCGATCGCCCTTGTCCCGGAGCTAGCCAACGAGCAGCACTACGAAGTGCCGGCGCAGTTTTTCGGCCAAGTCCTTGGCGCCCGGCGCAAATATAGCTGCTGTCTCTGGCCGGCGGGTGTCGCATCGCTCGATGCCGCCGAGGAAGAGGCGCTCGCCGCCACGTGTCGTAACGCCCGTATCGAGGACGGCCAACGGATCCTCGAGCTCGGCTGCGGCTGGGGCTCATTGACGCTCTGGATCGCCGAGCATTACCCACGTTGCACGGTCACGGCGGTTTCCAACTCTCACAGCCAGCGCGACTACATCACTGCGAATGCAGCAATGCGTGGCCTGAAAAACGTCAGCGTCATCACACACGACATGAACGACTTCGATATCGACGAGCGCTTCGATCGCGTCGTCTCGGTCGAGATGTTCGAGCATATGCGCAATTTCGAGCAGCTGTTTCGACGTATCCGTGGATGGCTGGAGCCGAACGGCTTGTTCTTCATGCATATCTTTTGCCATCGGCTCTGCGCATACGAGTTCCTAGACAATGGCCCGAACGATTGGATGAGTCGGCACTTCTTCTCCGGCGGAATGATGCCGAGCGCCGACCTGCCGCTGCGCTTCCAGTCGGATCTCAACCTCGTCGCGCAAACGCGCTGGGACGGCAGACACTACGAGCGCACGGCAAACGCCTGGCTAGCGAAGCTCGACGAACGTAGAGACGACGTCCGCGCGCTCTTTGCTGAAGCCTACGGCGACGACCAAGCGCAGAAATGGCTCATGCGATGGCGCATCTTTTTCATGGCCTGCGCCGAGCTCTTCGGTCATCGGCGCGGACAGGAATGGTACGTAAGCCATTACCTGTTCGAGCGGACGGCGCGGAGGGACTGAGCATGGCGATGCGCCGAACATTGCAGAACTTCATCGCGTTCCAGATCGGCTGGTTGGGCTGCGTCTTTAGCGCTGCGCAAGGGCTGCCTCTGCTAGCGCTCATAATCGCGAGCGGCGTCGTCGCGCTGCATGTTTCGACGAGCCCGACGGCCAGCCATGAGCTCAAGGTCATCGGAGCCGCTGTCTTAATTGGCGCGTCCATCGACAGCCTGTTGCTGATACCGGGCTGGCTGCGCTACTCGACTGGGCAGCCATTCGCGTCGCTTGCGCCCTATTGGATCGTTGCGCTCTGGGCCATGTTCGCGACGACGCTGAACGCGTCGCTGATCTGGCTGCAGCGCAGCCGGCTACTTGCAGCCATTTGCGGCGCCTCGTCCGCTCCTCTCGCCTATTGGGCCGGTGCCCGAATCGGCGCGATCGAGCTCGTCGAGCCGCTGCCGGCGCTGCTTGCAATTGCTACCGCCTGGGCTTTCGTGCTGCCCATTCTGACGCATATCGCACGCGCGAGCGGGTCGCCCGCAACAAAGGCGGACCGGATCTCCGGCAGCGAGCTTACAAGTCATGCTTGATGTCAGCGCTTATCTGCTGGCCGGCGCTGCGATCGCAACCGTCGCAATTGTTGCATGGCTGATCAGTCTCGCGAAGAACGACGTCAGCATCGTCGATGTCCTGTGGTCGCTGATGTTCTTGATCGTGACGCTCGCCTACACGATCACCGCTGACTCACTCGGCCCGCGCGCAGCGATCGTTCTCGTACTCGTCTCGATCTGGGCTCTGCGGCTAGCCAGCCACATCGCGTGGCGCAATTACGGCCAGCCCGAAGATCGTCGTTATCAGGCAATTCGGCGCAACAACGAGCCGAACTTCGCGTTCAAGAGTCTCTACATCGTATTCGGGCTCCAAGCGCTCCTCGCCTGGTTCATCGCCCTCCCCCTCGTCGTTGCGGCAACGGGATCGAACGCGCTGACACTCATCGATTACGCGGGCGCTGCGCTGTTCCTCGTCGGCTTGTCATTCGAGGCAATCGGTGACTGGCAGCTCGCTCGTTTCAGGAACGATCCGACGAATCACGGCCGCGTGCTGACTCGAGGCCTGTGGGCCTACACACGGCACCCTAACTATTTCGGCGAGTTCGTTCTGTGGTGGGGATTCTATCTGATCGCCGCAAGCGCCGGCGGCTGGTGGACCGTTGCATCGCCGTTACTGATGACATTCCTGTTACTCAAAGTCTCGGGCGTTGCAATGCTCGAGCGCGATATCTCGGAGCGCCGACCCGACTATGCAGCCTACGTGGAGTCGACAAACGCGTTCTTCCCAGGCTTGCCTAGGGCCACGCACCCAATGGAGACGACTTCGTGAAAGCCAAGGATCTGGCACTCATCGTTTGCGCTTTTATGCCGATCGCCGCTTTCGGCGCGGACCGTGAATGGCGCTTCAAAGTGTTCCTCGACAACAAGGAAATTGGTGTTCACTCATTCGCGCTCGAGGACCAAGGCGCGGAGCGGCGCATCGAGATCGCGGCCGATTTCGAGTACAAGCTGCTATTCCTGACGCTGTTCGAATATTCGCACCGCAACACCGAGATTTGGTCTGGCGATTGCTTGCAAGCGATCGAGGCCACGACCGTGTCGAACGGCGAGTCATCGGAGTTCACCGCGAAGCGCACGAGTAACGCTTTTCTTCCGATTGCAGCCGATTCAGACGCAGAACTTCCCTCTTGCGTCATGAGTTTCGCCTATTGGAATCCGAGCTTTCTCGACCAGGAACGCCTACTCGATCCACAGACGGGACAGCTACTCGACGTCGCTGTCAGCCAGCCGAAGCCCGATCGGCTGCTCGTCAAGGGAGCGCCCGTCAGCGCACGACACTACCGCCTCGAAGGCGATGGCCTCGGCATATCGCTTTGGTATTCCGAAGATAACGAATGGCTCGGGCTCGAGGTCGACGCGGTCGGCGGGCGCACGCTGCGCTACGAGCTGCTGTAGCTCTACCGTCATGAATGCGCGAACTGCATCTCCAGCGGCGCCATTCGCACTGCTCACTCTGTTGGTTTCCGGCTGCAGCACGCTGCCGCCTCTAGCGACCGTCGAGCATGTCGACGTGCCGAGATTCATGGGTCAGTGGTATGTCGTCGCAGCCATCCCGACGCTACTCGAGCGCGATGCGCACAACGCCATCGAATCGTACCGGCTCGATGACGATGGCACGATCGCAACGACGTTCACATTCCGTCGCGGCGGCTTCGACGGCCCACTCAAAACCTACCGACCTCGCGGGTACGTTCAGTCCGACTCGAACGCAATCTGGGGTATGCAGTTTCTGTGGCCGTTCAAGGCCGACTACCGCGTGATCTATTTAGACGACGACTACTCGGCGACGATTATCGGTCGGCAGAAGCGTGATTACGTCTGGATCATGGCAAGGCAACCGCTCTTGCCGGATCACGAGCTAGACGCACTGATCGACTGGGTCGGCACTGTCGGCTACGACACAACCGATATCGTCCGAATCCCTCAACAACGTGCCGCAGCCCAAACTGTCGCCGAGCTTTCGAGATAGGACCAATGAAGATCGCAATCATCGGTACTGGAATCTCCGGAAGCCTCGTCGCACATCGGCTTTCGACCGACCATGACATCACGGTCTTCGAAGCCGATGACCGCATCGGCGGGCACACGAACACGATCGATGTCGCGCTCGGCGGTCGCAGGTATAGCGTCGACACCGGCTTCATCGTATTCAACGACCGCACCTATCCGAATTTCATAGCACTGCTCGACGAGCTTGGAGTCGCGTCGCAAGACAGCGATATGAGCTTTAGCGTCAGAGACGAGCGTGTCGGCCTCGAGTACAACGGCACGACGATTAACAGCCTGTTCGCACAGCGCCGCAATCTATTCCGGCCATCGTTCCACCGGATGATTCGCGACATCTTGCGGTTCAATCGCACGGCCACCGACGTGCTCGATCCGGCGACACTCGACTTGCCGCTCGAGCAATATCTGAGACTTCACGGCTACTCGGATGAGTTTATAAACCACTACATCATCCCGATGGGCGCAGCGATCTGGTCGGCGCAGCCGAAACTCATGGGTGAGACCCCGACGAAGTTTTTCGTCAAGTTCTTCGAGAACCACGGCCTCTTGACCGTCAATCGCCGTCCGACCTGGAAGGTCGTCGCGGGCGGGTCGCACCGTTACCTCGACAAGCTCGTCGCTGGCCACCGCGATCGGATCGCACTCAGCACGCCAGTCGAGCGAATTCGTCGGCTACCCGATTGTGTCGAGGTCACAGCGCGCGGCCGCGCCGCGGAGCGCTTCGACAGCGTTTTCCTCGCATGTCACAGCGATCAGGCGCTGAAGATGCTTGCAGACGCCTCGATCGACGAACGCCAGATCCTGGGGACAATCGAGTATCAGCGCAACGACGTCGTTCTGCACACGGACGACACACTGATGCCCAAGCGGCGGCTCGCATGGGCTGCGTGGAACTATCACATTCTCGAGCGCGACGAGGATCGTGTCGCCGTGACGTACAATATGAACATTCTTCAAGGGCTCGACGCGCCGGCGCAATTCTGCGTGACGTTGAACAATCCCGACGCCATCGAGCCCAGCAAAGTGATCGCGCATATCGAATACGATCACCCGGTTTTCACGCCGGACGCCGTTGCCGCGCAGCGGCGCTACAATGACGTCAACGGAATCAATCGGACGTATTTCTGTGGCGCATACTGGCGATATGGCTTCCATGAAGACGGTGTCGTCAGCGCACAAGCGGCGCTTGCCGAGTTTGAGAATCGAGAGCAAGATGCAGAGCGCCATCTACGAAGGGCGGGTTAGACACCGACGCACGTCACCGGTAGCTCACGAGTTCTCGTACTCGCTGTGCATGCTCTATCTCGATCTAGCGGAGCTCGACGACGTATTCCGCGGCCGCTGGCTCTGGTCGACACGACGCGCGGCGCCGTTTCGATTTCGCCGCGACGATCATTTCGGTGACCCGTCGAAAAGTCTGGATGAGGTCGTTCGCAATGCCGTAGAGGCTTCTATCGGAAGCAGACCAAGCGGTCCGATTCGGCTGCTGACACAGCTGCGTTCGTTCGGATACTGCTTCAATCCAGTCAGCTTCTACTATTGCTTCGACGCAAAAGGCCAAGACGTCGAGGCTATTGTGACTGAGGTCAACAATACGCCATGGGGCGAGCGGCATATTTACGTACTCGACCGCCAACGTTGCGATGCACGCGGCAATGTCCGGCGCTTCTTGCTGCGTAAGGACTTTCACGTATCGCCGTTTCTGCCGATGGATTTAGACTACGACTGGCGTTTTTCGGTGCCCGGTGACAATCTCTCAGTGCATATGAATTGCGCGACCAGCGCAGGAAAGACGTTTGACGCGACGCTCGCGTTGGATCGCAAGCCGTTGAGCGGACTAGCGCTCGCGGAGACAGCACTGAGGCATCCGCTATTGGGCGTCAAAATCATTACCGGTATCTACTGGCAGGCATTGCGCCTATGGATCAAGGGCACACCGGTCTACGACCACCCTAGCAGTACCTCGAGCACGAGCTATCACAGGACATGAAGGCCGTAAGCATCGCCCACCCGAGAAACTTGGCGGGCACGCGTCGTCCGGCGTTGCTCGACGTCGCCGCACGCGATCTCGTCATTCGGCAGCTTCGCAGACTGACAAAAGATCGACTGACGCTCGTGCACGCAGGCCAGACGCTCGAGTTCGGTCAGCCCGCGGAATCTGCCGGGCTGCACGCGCACGTTGAGATACTCGACGCCTCGGCATTTCGCGACGTTGCGTTCGGCGGCACAGTCGGTGCCGGCGAGGCGTACATGCAGGGCACGTGGCGATCGAACGATCTGGTCAGCCTGGTTCGCCTGCTACTGCGAAACCGCGACGTCTTGAACGGCATGGACGAAGGCACGGCGCGGCTGACGCGCCCGTTGCTGCAGCTCTTTCACTGGCTCAACAAGAACTCTCGCTCCGGCGCACGGCGGAACATCGCCGCCCACTACGATCTCGGCAACGAGTTCTTTGGCGAATGGCTCGACGAATCGATGATGTACTCCTCGGCGATATTTGCCGACGACTCGATGACGCTTGCCGAAGCGCAGCAGCATCGGCTGGCTGTGATCTGCGACAAGCTCGAGCTCAATGATCGCGACCATCTCGTCGAGATCGGCACAGGTTGGGGCGGGCTCGCGCTGTTCGCTGCAAAAGAACGCGGCTGCCGCGTGACGACGACGACGATCTCGCGGGAGCAGTACGCGATGGCCCGACAGCGCGTCGCCGACGCAGGTCTAGCGGATCGAGTCAACGTCCTGTCCAATGACTATCGAGATCTGACCGGAAGCTTCGACAAGCTCGTATCGATTGAGATGATAGAAGCGATCGGCAACCGTCAGTACGAGCGATACTTTGCCAAGTGCAACGAATTGTTGCGGCCCGGCGGCCGCATGCTAATCCAGGCGATTACGATCGACGAGACGCAGTACGACGTTGCGTTGCGAGAGGTTGATTTCATTCAGAGATACATATTTCCGGGCGGCTGCCTTCCGAGCTTGCCGGTCATGGCCGATAACATTGCGCGCATGACCAATCTCGCAATTACGAGCGTTGACGATATCGGCCGGCACTATGCAACGACGTTGCGCCATTGGCGCAGCAACTTCTTCGGTCGGCTCGATCGCATCAGGAACATGGGTTATTCCGAGGAATTCATACGCATGTGGGAATTTTACCTGACGTACTGCGAGGGCGGATTTGCCGAGCGCGCAATCAGTAACGTGCATCTCGTCGCGGAGAAACCCGTTTAGACGCCAAGATGCCAGCATTGCGTTGACTGCAACGCGATAGAACTGTCGCCAGTTGGCGACACATAAACTAATGACGACGTGAACTTTTCTGGGTATTGTGCGCTCCAAGCGACTACCCACTCCGCTGGAGCAATCAATGCAAACACCGGTTTCGTATCTCACTTGCGGTCTCGCCTTTCTGTTTACGGCAAGCATGGCGTTCGCCCAAGCGACAACCGATCGGCCACTATCGTACGACTACCTGTCCGGCGGGCTCGCATTGACAGAGCTCGACGCGGGCGGGCTCGAGATCGGCGGGTCGTTTTCCCTTTCCCCGAACGTTCATGCATTCGCGAGCTATCAAGACTGGGAGCAAAACCAGAACATCGATCGTTCAATTCTTCAACTAGGCGCCGGCTACCACTGGGACCTGTCGCCGAACTTGGATCTCGTCGCTACGATTGCGTATGCCGACAGCGAGCTCGATTTTCCGGGCCCGGGCAAAGTCGATGACGATGGTCTAATTCTCGGCGTTGGCCTGCGTCACTGGCTCAGCGACTTGGTCGAGACCTATGCTGATTTTTTGCTCGACGACTCCCTCGATCGGAACGTAGACTCGGTGCTGCGGTTTGGCGGTGAGTATCACATCAACCCGCAATTCTCGATCGGTGGGCGCGTTCGCATCGACGAGGATGAAGCAACGGTGTTTTTCGGCGGGCGTTTTTACTTCGGCCGCTAACTAAGCAAGTGCCGGCTCGGCACAGCGCGGCTATTGAGTCAGCAACGCGACAATCGCTTCGTGATGGTTGCGCGCGGCGAGCTCAGCCGCGCGCAAGCGCTGGCCGTTAATGAGCCGTCGATTGGCGCCCGACGTTAACAACAAGCGTACGGCCTCGATTCGACCATACTCCGCAGCCGTATGCAGAGCGCTATTGCCAAGCCCGTTGCGGATGTCGACATCGCATCCCGCCTCGATCAACAACCGCGCGACGTCGAGCCGGTTTGTTGCGATCGCGACACTCAACGCGGTGTTACCCGAGTCCGTCATCTGATCGACATGGACGCCTGAGTCAATCAGCAAGCCGACGAGATCGGCCGAACCGGAACTTGCAGCTGCGTGCAGCGGTGCGAATCCGGCTATGTCGGTGCGATCGAGCGGCGCGCCAATCTCGAGCAGGCGCGCAGCCGCTACTGTCGCACCAGCGTCTGCGGCGTACCAGAGCGCGGTCCTGCCCTGCCCATCGGTCATATCGACCCGCGCACCTGCCGTCAGCAGCACTTCGAGCACGTCGCGGCCGCCACGGCGCGCCGCGAGGTGCAACGCCGTCGAGCCATCGTCGCGCTGCGCATCAATTCGAGCGCCTGCAGCGAGCACATCCCGCATGACCGCTGTATGTCCACCCACAACGGCATGCATCAGAACCGTTTGGCCTTCCGGACCGACGAAACGAGAGTCTGCCCCTCGCTCGAGTAGCACCTGCACGACCGCGGCCTCACCGAGTCGTGCAGCCAAGGTCAACGGCGAATCGCCGTCATTCGTAACAGCTTTCGGATCCGCGCCGGCGTCGAGCAGCGCTTTTGTCACAGCCACGTGACCACGACGTGCGGCGAGCGCCAACGCCGTCAAGCCTTCCGCATCGGTCTGATCGATGCGACTCGACGGCAGCAGCGCGCGAACACCAGCCAGGTCGCCACGCCACGTCGCCGTCATGAGGTTTGACCAGCCCGACAACGCTTCCCCACGAAAGCCTGCCCAGTCCGCTTTGCGTGACGGTGCCGCGACGCGTGCTTCCCATGGGTCGCGCGCGCCATGCTGCTGTAACAGACGCGCAACGTCCGTGTGCTCGCGTAGCCGCGCAGCAGTTAGTGCGCTCCACTCACGTTCATTCTCGGCATTGACGTTGGCACCTGCGTCGAGCAGTGCTCGAACAACACCTGTGTTGCCCTCCGCGGCTGCAACAATCAGCGGCGTATTACCCACAACGTCGGCAAGATCGACGTCCGCACCCGACGCCACCAGCGCGCGGGCTGTCGAATCACGCCGTGCACGTATCGCGCGCAGCAGCGCCGTTTCGCCACGCTCGTCACGCGCATTCGCATTTGCACCGGCATCCAGCAATACGCGCACGGCATCGAGCTGACCGTTCTCCGCTGCATCCATCAAAGCCGTGCGGCCGTTGACGTCGAGGGAGTCGGGTTCCAGGCCTCGCGCGAGCAACGCCTCGATCGCAGTGACGTCGCCGCGTTGCGCGGCACGACGCAGTTGCTCTTCCTGCCGCTCATCACCGATCGGTGGCGGCGACCATGCCTCAGCGACCAGCACGAGCGCTTTGTCGTGACCCTGCGCGGCCGCATCGCGCAGCAGCCGATCGGCCGCTTGGCGATCGCGAGGGACGCCCGTGCCGGCACGATAGAGCCCAGCAAGCCGAATTTGGGCCTCGGCGTCCCCGTTCTGGCTCAACGTCGTGAGAATCTCGACCGCGGTCTCGAAGTCACGGACACGTATTGCACGGTCCGCATCATCGAGCGTCTGTGCGCCAGCGATACTCACATGCATCGCAACCAATAGGATTTGTGCGCCGCTACGCAGTGCCATACTTCGTTTCGACGGCAATACCAATATCCTTAAGAAACTGCGTAGGCAATATGCCGCCTGCATTGATAATTACCGTATCATTGAGCAAGCAGATTTCTTTACCGTCTTGATCGATGACGACGGAGTCCGGCCTAATCGCCTTGACGTTCGAACTCATCAATATACGCACGCGTCCAGCCGCGCTCGCCGCTTCGAGCAAAGCCCTGTTTTTGCGCTTAGCGCGCGTAAACGCTTCCGAGCGATACGACAACGTAACGTCGGTGCCGGATTCCTCGGACAAGCAAACGGCCGCCTCTAATGCGCTGTCACCACCGCCGACGACGAGTACGCGCTGATTCGCATACTGTGCTGGATCGATTAGCCGATACATTACTTTAGGTAATTCTTCACCCACAACCCCAAGCTTGCGTGGCGTGCCGCGGCGACCCACTGCGAGCAAGATCGAGCGTGATCTAACCATGCCCGTAGTTGTTTCAATAGCAAAGTAAGGCCCGTCCTTCTCGATCGATAGAAGACGCTCGCCGTAGCAAATCTCAACACCCGTCTTGCGCTCGACATCCTGCCAAAACTTCAGCAATCGCTCCTTCGACGTCTCTTTGAACCGTACGAGACCAACCATCGGTAGTCGTGCGGGCGCCGTCATGACGACCTTGCCGCGCGGGAAATGAGCGACCGTGCCGCCGAGCGAATCCTGCTCAATTGTGCGCACATTGAGACCCTTCTCTCGCGCGGACAGTGATGCAGCGAATCCCGCCGGGCCAGCACCGACGACTAAAATATCGACTGCGTCTGACGACGGCTTACCGCGTGTACCACTTGCAAGATCCTTCGCAATCGATTCCACGGCTTGTCGACCTTGCTCGATCGCATTGCGAATCAAGCCCATGCCACCGAGTTCTCCGGCGATGAAAATTCCGGCAACATTCGTTTCGAAATTCGGCTTGACGTTGGGGATATCGACACCACGACGTTCCGTACCGAACACCAGTGAGATCGCACCTTCGGGGCACGCTCGCTGGCAAGCGCCATGACCAATGCAATCCGTCGGACTGATGAGGTCCGCCTTACGTCGCACGAGACCGAGCACCTGATGCGCTGGCATCTCGGGACATGCCGCGATGCACGATCCACAGCCGATGCATCGCAACGTATCGATTAACGGGTGCAGCGACGGCGGCTCAGTCAATCCCGCTTCGATACTTTCGTTACGTACCTCCACAGTCTGCCGATGCGCCCGCTGCCGGCGGAATGCGTATAGCATCCAAATCAACGCCATCGGCGTTGCATAGATCCCAAGGCTGAGTGCATCCATTTCCATCGATGTGAATCGTTCTCAGTATCAGTTGCGATTAGCTAGCGAACAAAACTCAAAAACAATATCGCTCGCGCACAAATGCAGTCTGCGCGCATCTTCGAACATAGACACTCTGTCGCTGTGTAGCGACGGTTTGTCATGACGCGACACAAGCAAAATAATCTTGCCTATAGGTGACGAGCGACACAGCTCAGCCGACGCATTCTCGGCGAGGATGCGTTAGCACGGACAGGGAGGCCATCACGCTTTCTGCCGACTTCTGATGCGAGTCACCCGACGTATGTTCGTTACATGGAGCAGTAACGTTGACGAGCCAAAACTCAACCGACAGTTCGACGCGCGAGCGCGTGCCATCGCAGCAGTCAGCCGACCTACGTCGAAAACGATCTCTAGTCGTTTGGGGCATTGCCGTGCTGGTACCGCTGGCTACGGCAACTGCGGTCGCTGTTTTGCATAACGAATCGCGCAGCACCGCTGAGGCACTGAACGTGAACGCGATTGCGTGGCCGACGAATGCGCAACGATTTACCAGTCCAGAACCTGCGCGACCGGCGACGAAGTCGGTCGCCCCCGTCGGCGATTTGATCGCGGGCCTCGAGCAGCGCCTCGCGCGTGACCCGAACGACGCAAAAGGCTGGGTCTTGCTGGCCCAATCGCATGCGTTCCTCGGCAACACCGAGCGTGTAGATACAGCCATCGCCCACGCCGTGACCCTCGGCATGGACGAGCGTGACTTGCGCAGCCGCGTCGACTCGGCCGCGAGCTCAGGGACTCACCAAGACCGTAGCGCCGGTTCCGGTCAGACATCTGCGTCGTT
>JAHEEN010000283.1 GCA_024640685.1 Rhodospirillaceae bacterium | reverse complement strand
ATCCGGCAAGACGATCTTGCCGGGGCTCATCAATGCGCACGGGCATTTGAACTACGGCAACCGCGACTTGCCGCGGCGCGAGCGCTTGCTGAGTCAGCTACGTCTTTACGCCGACTATGGCATCACGACGCTCGTCGTGCTCGGCGCCGGCGAGGGCGACCTCGATGAGATCGTCCGGATTCGTCAGTCGCAGGCGCAACCTGGGCTGGATCAAGCCCGTGTCTATGTGGCCGGGTCGTCGATCCAAAGGGAGCACGATCCGATCAATGCGCGGGCGCGCGTCAATGCGTATACCGATGCTGGCGCCGATATCGTCAAGATTCACATCACCGGAGGCGCCGACGACACACCGCCGGCCGTCTACCGCGAGCTGATTGACCAGGCGCATCAGCGCGGCAGACCGGTTGCGGCGCACCTTTACTATCTTGCCGACGCACAGGGCTTGCTCGATGCGAACGTCGACATCGTCGCGCACAGCGTCCGCGACCAGGATGTCGATGCGTTGCTGATCACGAAAATGAAGGCGCAGAATGTCGGCTATATTCCGACGCTGACGCGCGATCTCGCGCGCTTCGTTTACGAGTCGACGCCGGATTTCTTCGAGGATCCTTTCATGCTGCGCAACGAGGACTTCTACGGCGCGGCGATGGAGGAACTGCTGGATCCTGCGCTGCAACGGGAATATCGCACGAGCGAGGTCCGCCAAGGCGACAAGATCGCGCTCGCTCAAGCGCAGCGCAATCTAAAGACGCTGGCCGATGCGGGTGTGCGCATTGCAATGGGCACCGATACCGGCACGAATCCGGGTCAATGGCAGGGCTATTTCGAGCATATCGAAATGGAGATGATGGTCGAGTCGGGCATGACGCCGGCGCAGGTTATCCGCGCAGCGACCGGCGATGCGGCGCTGACCGTCGGGCTGCAAAACGTCACCGGCACGTTGCGTGTGGGTCTTTGGGCTGACCTCGTCGTGCTCGATGCCAATCCACTCGAGAACATTCGCGCGCTGCGTGAGATCGATTCGGTCTGGATCGGCGGCGCGCCGATCTCGCGACCCGACTGATTGCAGTCGTGAATGATCCGAGCTGCAGTTAGTTGCGACGCGCGATCGCTTGCGGCGATCTACAACTACTACATCGCGCAGACGGTCATCACGTTCGAGGAGGCGCCGGTCGCCGGCGACGAGATGGCGCGGCGTATCGAATCCATCGGCGCGCACTATCCGTGGCTCGTATCCGCGAGCGACGAGCGTATTGACGGTTATGCGTACGCCGCAGCCTGGCAATCGCGCTCCGCGTATCGCTACACGGTCGAGACGACGATCTACTGCGATCCCGAGCGCCTCGGTGTCGGAGTGGGTCGTAAGCTCTATTCGGCATTGCTCGATGCGTTGCGGCAGCGCGAGCTTCATAGTGCGATTGCAGGCATTGCATTGCCGAACGACGCGAGCATCGCGCTGCACGAGAAGCTCGGCTATCGAAAGATCGCGGAGTTTCACGAGGTCGGGTTTAAATTCGGGCGCTGGATCGATGTGGGGTATTGGGAGCTATTGTTGTGATCCGAGGGCGCGTAGATCTGCATCGGCTGCTAGGTGTGCTGCTGTGCGTCGGTGCCTCGGTCGAGTTGGCGGCGTGTAGCGGCACGATGCAAACTTCGACGATGACGAGTGGTGCGCCATTCTCGCTGGATGCGGCTGCCGAGCAGTACGTCAAGCTCGCGCTCGCGCTGCGACCGTTCGACAGTGCCTACGTCGACGCGTACTTCGGCCCCGAGTCGTGGGCTGACGAGGCTGCCGCGCGTGACGTCACGCTGGACGCGCTAATGAGCGACACCGATCGGTTGCTCGAACGTACGGAATCGATAGACGTCGGGGCCGAGCCTGCAATCGTTCAGGCTCGCAAGGATGGGCTCGTCAAGCGGCTGCGGTCGATGCGTCTGCGGATGGCGATGGCAGCCGGTGAACGGCTGCCGTTCGATCGCGAGAGTGCCGTGTTGTTCGACGCGACTGTGCCGACCGTGGCGCCGGAGTCATATCGCGACGCTATCGATCGCATCGCGTCGCTCGTTCCGGGCAGCGGCGCGCTCGCCGAGCGCCTCGAGGAATTCCGCGGCAGGATGACGATCCCGCCCGAGCGACTCGCCGACGTGTTCGATGCGGCGATCGCCGAGTGCCGGCGACGCACGCTCGAGCACATCGCGCTGCCCGATACCGAGAGCTTCACGCTCGAATACGTCACCGATCAGCCGTGGAGCGGGTACAACTGGTACCAGGGTGATCAGCACAGCTTGATTCAAATCAACACTGATTTGCCGATTTTCATCGACCGCGCTGTCGATCTCGGCTGCCACGAAGGTTATCCAGGGCACCATACTTACAACGTGTTGACTGAGTCGAAGCTCGTTAGAGAGCGCGGCTGGGTCGAGTTCACGCTGGGTCCGCTGTTCGGGCCGTTGTCGCTGATTTCCGAAGGCAGCGCAAACTACGGCATCGAGCTTGCGTTCTCGGGCGAGGAACGGCGTGCGTTCGAGCGTAACGTGCTCGCGCCGCTCGCCGCGCTCGATCCGGCGGATGTCGATGCCTATCACGATCTACGTGCCGCGCTCGATGGTCTCGACGGCGTCGAGATCGCGATTGCGCGGCGCTACCTCGATGGCACGCAACCGCGTGACGTGACGATCGGGCAGCTACAGGAGTTCGCGCTATCGAGCGAAGAACGAGCGACGCAGCGGCTGAGCTTCGTCGATACGTACCGCAGTTACATCATCAACTACACGTTCGGCCAGAACCTCGTCGCCGACTACGTCGCGCGCGTGGCCGGCAACGATCGCGCGGCGCGCTGGCGGGTGTTCGAGGAGTTACTGTCTCGTCCTGCGAGCCCAAGCGATTTACGCTAGCGGGGCTAGTCTCGCAGCAAGTCGTTCGGCACCCAGTCGATCACCGCCTTCTCGAAGCTCGGTCGCGCACGGACGGCGTCCTTCCATCGAACGACGTTAGGGTACCGAGCTAGCGGGAAACCGGCGTTATTGAGCGTCACGTAAAGCGGCACCCACGTGATATCCGCGAGCGAGAACGCATCGCCGGCGAGCCATTCGTGCTGCGCCAGCGTCGCATCGAGTTTTGCAAAACAGTCCTCGAGTATCTCGGTCGCGGCCGCTAGCCGTGCCGGCGAAATTCCGTCGGGCGATGAGTTCTCGGCATGAAAGTCTCGAAGCTCTTCGTTCTGCTGCAGCTCGAGGTACTTCGCGAGCTCTTCTGGTGACTTTGCCATGCGCTTGCCGATTTGGTTCGCGAACATATAGGCCTTGACGGAGATGTGGTTGTCCGCTGCAAGACGCATCCATTCGTGCATTTTCTTGCTGGCTTCTTCGTCGGCCGGATGCAGCGGCGGCTCCGGATAGCGCTCGTCGAGATAGTCGATGATGTCGGTCGACTCGATGATGACGACGCCGTCATGGACGAGTGCTGGGACGAGGCCTTTCGGATGAATTGCGAAATACTCGGGCGTTGTGTTCTCGGCTTTGCGCAGGTCAATGTGATGGCTCGTCCACGCGAGCCCCTTTTCCTCGAGCGTCATGCGCACGCGCATCGAGCAAT
>JAHEEN010000081.1 GCA_024640685.1 Rhodospirillaceae bacterium | reverse complement strand
CGGCGCCCAACCTCAGGGCGTGCTGCGGGCCGCACTCGACAACGCAGGCGCAGCACCGGCTGCGCCGGATCCGATTACCGCGCCGACGCGTCGCGTGATGACCAGGAATCTAGCCGCTGCGCGAGCCGGCGACCTCGTAGGCCGCGATAAGGAATTCGCAACGCTGCGCAACTGCTTGGCCGAGACAATCGCCGAGAGCCGCACTCAGGTCGTCATGATCACCGGCATACCCGGCATCGGCAAGAGTCGCCTCGTCGAGGCCGTCGGCGCCCTCGCGCATGCCGAGGATGCGCTGCTGCTGTCGGCAAGCGCCTATGAGTCGGAGTCGCTCAGACCATTCGCCGTTTGGCTCGACGCGTTGCGGCAAAAAGTGGCCGACGCTGCAACCGATATATTCGCGGAGCATGCATCGAGCGACCGCGAGCACCTCCTTCAACAGCTGAGCTCACTACTGCGTCGCGAGTCGACGGACGGACCGGTCGTCTTGATCTTTGACGACGTACATTGGTGTGACGAATCCAGTGCCGCGGCCGTCCACTACGTCGCGCGCAGCAATCGCGACGTGCCATTGTTAATCGTCTTGGCAGCGCGCGAAAGTGAGTCGCAGGACAACATGCCACTGCAGCAGATGCTGCGCGGGTTGCGCCACGACGGTATCCTCATCGAGTGTCCTTTGGGCCCAATGAGCGAGGACGCGTTACGCGATCTGATCGCCGATTGCGCGCCGGACGCCGATGCCGAACGCCTGAGTCACGAATGTAGCGGCAACCCGCTACTAGCGATCGAGCTCGCGCGTGCCGAGCTCGAAGGCGAAACGGGCACGTCCCTGAACGAGCTCGTCCGCGAGCGGCTCACGCGTTTCGATGTCGATGGAGCCGAGATTCTGCGTTGGGCTTCGGTCCTGAGTCCGCACATCGATGTCGCCACGCTGACGTCCCTGACGGGGCAGAGCGCCGATCAGATCGGAGCTGCGCTCGAGTCGGCCGAGCGACAAGCAATCCTTAGCGCAAAGGACGACGGCTTGCGATTCTCTCACGAGCTCATCGCACGCGGCATCTACAACGAGATCTCGCCGCTTCGACGCCAAGTCATGCACCGTCGTGTCGCCACCTACCTCGAGGAAAACATCGCGCTCGATCTGAGTCGCGCTGCGGATCTGGCCCATCACGCGAGCCTGAGCGGTGATGCAGGGCTTGCGGCTCGGGCCATGGTGCTCGCCGGACGCTTGAGCCTGCGTTTCTTTGCCAACGACGAGGCGCTGAATCTCGCCCGCAAGGGCATGCAGCTCGTGAACCGGCTCCCCGACGCCGAACGCATACGGGTCAGTATCGATCTGCATGACATCAGATTGGCTGCAGGGACCGTGGAAAACTGGGACGCCGCTGCCAGGGAGGTCGCGGCGTTGGCCGAGCAAGCCGTCGACCACGGCGAACTCGCACATGCGCGTCTTGGATACCATCTGGCCGCCTCGATTCGCTGGCAAAAAGGCCAGTGGTCGGACGCCCGCGAGCAGACGCTGCAAGCGGAACGCGTGACACGCAGCAGCCGGGTCGAGGATCAGATCGCCGGCCTCGCCGATACGGCGAAATGCCTGTTGCTGCTGGAGCGCGACTTGCCACAGGCGGACGCGATGCTCATGGAGGCCCAGGCACTATCGAGCCGTAAGCGCTATCAGCACCAATCGCTGCCAGCGGGTATCGGGATCCTGCGTTTTCATCGCAACGAGCTCGACGAAGCCGAAGAATCTTTCAAGGATGCGCGGACTCTTTGCAAGACAGTGGGCGATCGTTTCGGCGAGTTTCAGTGCAACGAGTATCTCGCGATGATCGACATCGAGCGCGAGCATTTCAACACCGCGCTCGCGTGCTGCGATGAGATGATCGCGCTCGCTAACAAGCTGCGCGAGGGTAGCGAAGGCCCATTTGCTCGGGCGATGTCCGCGTTGTGCCACTACGCGCTTGAAGGTGACAGTGAAGCGCTCGATCACGGACTGGACGAGTTGCGCATTGCCGACGCCAAGCATCGGCTCGCCTACGTGCAGATCAAGGCCGCGCAGATCGACTATCGCAACGACCGCAGAGAATCCGCAGCGCGGCGTGCCACCGAGGCACTCGAGCTCGCATCGTTACTGCAGCGCCCGACCGAGGAAGCGCTCGCCCGCGCATTGCTTGCGGCACTCGGTCGCGACACCGATGACGACGCCGGCGCTCGCGAGCACGACGACGTGCTGCGGGCATTGACCGAGAGCGGCATCTCGCAGTGGGCGGTGAGCTATATTCAGTCACTGGAAGCGCCGCCGGGGCAGCATTGACGATGGTCGACATCTTTCTGGAGCGACGCTTCGACAGTCCTATGACAGCCGACGAATTTCTTTCTGACGCAGACCAAGCGGCAGGCTGCTTCGACTTGTACCGTGTCGATTGGCGGCTATCGATGCTCGGCGCGGATGGCCAAAACTGCATTTGCTGGTTCAGCGGGACCGACGCGGAATCGGTCCGGCTTGCGATGCGAACGAACGGTGTCGATGCGAGCGCGGCCTGGTCCGGAACGATCCACGACGCGCCCGATAAAAGCGACGATGAAATGGCCGGCGCCAACGTCATCGTGACACGGCGATTCGATACGCCGGTGACCCTCGATGAGATTCAAGCGATCGAGGATGGCGGCGTCCACTGTCTCGAGATGCGTCGCGTAACGTTCATGCGGACGTTTTTCTCGCTCGACCGCCGGCGCATGCTATGTCTCTACGAGGCGCCCGATGCGGAATCCGTTCGCGAGGCGCAACGCGAGGCCGGGATGCCAGTCGACGCCGTCTGGCCGTTTACGCGCCTAGACTCGAAACTGGCGCGCGGCGCCGCGTGACGCAATAACTGGCGTTGCTCGAGAATCTCGCCAGGCGGCGCCTCACAGTCATCCGGCCTGGAATCCCAAAATACCACGGGCGCTAAAACGCTCGATCCAACGCAGCTTGCCGATAGTGGCTCCTGTAAGGCCGGTAGACCGGCCGTATTCACCAGCATGAAATAGGAGCTAACTCTATGAATACTCATGAAGATTCGATCGACAACGGCGTCAATGTCGAGGCATTGCTCGGTGCACGCGCTGCGCTGACGCAAGCCCCCCAAGCTGCGGCGTTCGTATGGCGCGCGTCGAGCGAATGGGTGCGTGGCACGCATACGCGGTCGAAGGTCGAGAAGTTTTTTGGTCTCGGCGAAGAGCAATCGCGCGGGAAGTCCTTCGATTTCGATACCGATCATCCAGAGATCTTCGCGTCCGAGGACAACGGCGCGACGCCCGTCGAGTTCGTGCTCGTCGCACTGGCGGGGTGCATCGGGGCCGGCATTGCAACGGTCGCGCAGAACCGTGGCATCCAGCTGAACTCCGTCAAGGCAGTGCTCGAAGCGCCGATGGATCTGCAGGGCATCCTCGGCATCGACGGCGATGTCCGCAACGGCTTCGATCACATCACGGTCCGCTACGAGATCGATGCCGACGCCACGGAAGCGGAGATTGCAGCAATCGTCGCTCAGTCACAGAAGCGATCGGCGGTCTTCGACATCGTGACGAACCCCACCGACGTCAACGTCGAGGTCAGGAAAGTCTAATGGACGCGCGGATGTCCGCGAGGGCGACCGGCTCCGTTGACGTAGTCGTCATCGGAGCCGGCCAGTCCGGGCTCGCGATGAGCCATTTCCTGAGCAAGAGAGCGATCGAGCACGTCGTTTTCGAGCGTGGCGACGTCGCCAACTCCTGGCGTACGGAGCGATGGGACTCGTTGCGCATGCTGACACCGAACTGGCAGATGTCGTTGCCTGGACACGCGTACTCGGGATCGAACCCCGACTCATTTATGACGATGCCCGAGGTCACGGAGTTCATCTCGGCGTATGCGCGCGCCACCAACGCACCGATTGCGTCGGGAACGGAAGTGACGAGCGTATCGCCAATCGATGGTGGCTATTTGGTCGTGACGCCCGACTACCGATGGATCGCTCGAGCCGTCGTGCTCGCAAGCGGTGCATTCAACGTGCCTCGTATCCCAGCGGCGAGCAGCGCGCTACCGGATGACATCCATCAGCTAAGCGCGCATGACTACAGCGGTCCCGAGACGCTGCCGGACGGCGGCGTGCTCGTCGTCGGTGGCTCGGCGACGGGCGTTCAGCTTGCCGATGAGATTTACGCATCGGGCAGGCCAGTGACGCTTGCGGTCGGCGAGCACGTTCGGATGCCGCGCACATACCGGGGCCACGATATCCAGTATTGGATGCATGTGACCGGATTGCTCGATGAGCGTTACGACGCCGTCGACGACATCGTTCGCGCACGCAATGTCGCGTCACCGCAGCTGATCGGCTCTGACGATGCCCGCACGCTCGATCTCAATTCGCTGACGCGCGAAGGCGTGCGCGTAAACGGACGCCTCGCGTCGGTGCGCGGCAGAAACGTGATGTTCTCAGGCTCGCTTCGCAATGTCTGCAAGCTCGCTGATCTGAAGCTCGGCCGACTACTGGACGCGATCGACGAGTGGATCGATACGAACGGCGCGGCGGAAGCGGGACATCCGTCGCGACGCTACGAGCCGACGCGAGTCGGCGATACGCACCGCCTAGCCGTCGACCTGCACCGGGACGACATTCGGACGGTGGTGTGGGCGACAGGCTTTCGGCCCGATTACTCGTGGCTCGACGTGCCCGTGGTCGACCGCAAGGGCAATCTCGTTCACGACGGCGGTGTCGTCTCCGCACCCGGTCTCTACGTCCTCGGGCTGCCGTTCATGCGCCGGCGCAAGTCGAGCTTTCTGCATGGCGCCGAGGACGATGCGCGGGAGCTGTCCGAGCACCTCACCGCATATCTCGATGGTTGCGCGCAGCCCGCGTATTTCCGCCTCGCAATATAGGCGATGCTACGGAGCCTCGGCGTAGGCAAAGCGCGCTGCGTTGCCGAGCAGATCGAGACCATCGGAATCCCAATCGGGGTAACTAGGACCGAGCGTTTGCATGAGCTCGTCGGCAACTTGATCGGCTGTGCGACCCTGCGCCTTGAGCTCCGCGGCTCGCGTTTGCAATGTCGCGAACAGACCATCGTAGGCCGCTATCAGCTCCGCGCCGCCCATCGGCCCGTGGCTCGGCACGACAAACTGGGGGTCCAACGCCGCGGCAGTCGCTAGCGCGCGACGCCAGGCTGCGATGCTGTAGTCGCCGGTTCTGATGCCGGGGTAACGCTGCATTGCAACGTCGCCCGCGTAGAGCACCCCCTCACCTTCAACGAAGAAGATCGTGTCACCAGCAGTGTGTGCCGGACCCACGTGCAGTACTCGCACACTGACGCCGCCCAGGTACAGCACGTACTCGCGGTCGAACAGGATGTCCGCATCGCGAAACTGGTCGGAGCCCTCGAGTAATTCCGCGAGATCGGGCGATAGCCCCTTGAAGCGTGTTACATGTGCGGGACCGAGAGCCTCGACATCGCGTTGTGTCGCGCGCGCGCGTATGACCTGCGCCGTATCTGGAAATGCGCCGGCACCGAGCTCGTGCTCGGTGTGATAGTGCGTCGACGCTACATAGAAAACCTCGTTGTCGCTGAGCTTGCGCGCCTCCTCGAGGATGACTTCCCCGTTGCGCTCGCCGACGCCGGTATCGATGATCAGCGTCGCACGATCGCCGACGACGATGCCGACGTTCGGCACGAAGCGGACTTCGTTATCGAGAATTACGTACGCATGCTCGGACAGCGCCTGGGTCTGTCCGGAGGCGACGAGCGGAAACGACGATGGCTCGGCGTCTTCGCCGCCCGGCGCACAGCCCGACAGCACGAGTGTCAATCCGAGTCCGCAGACCGTCGATAGTCTGTCGTATCTTGCCCGCATCGCCCTCTCCCCCGTTTCTAGCGCCAGCGACGACACCGATAAAGCTAGCCGAATGCGCAGGCCCTGTCAGCTCACCGACCTGGAATCGCCGTGGCACGCCGGCCTCAGCGGAGATTCCGGGCTGAAATAGCCGGGCGCGCCGCTTATCATGCGCGGATTCGCCGGAGCCGATAATAGAGGACAACGAGCAGCGATGACCGAAACGAAAACCTATCCCGTGCCCGCCGACGCCGCCGCGCGTGCCTGGGCCGACGAGGCCGAGTACCAATCGATGTATCGCGCATCGGTCGAGGACCCCGAAACGTTCTGGGCGGAGCAGGCGCAGCGGCTCGACTGGCTGAAGCCGTTCACGAAGGTCAAGGACGTCAGCTTCGCGGCCGACGATTTGCACATCCGCTGGTTCGAGGACGGCGAGATCAACGTCGCGGCGAACTGCCTCGACCGGCATTTGGCCGAGCGCGGCGATCAGGTCGCGATTATCTGGGAAGGCGACGACCCGGCCGTCGACACCAAGCTGACCTATAGCGAGCTTCACGAGCGCGTCTGCCGGCTCGGCAATGCGATGCGCGATCTCGGTATCGCAAAAGGCGATCGCGTCACCATTTATATGCCGATGATCCCCGAGGCTGCCGTCGCGATGCTCGCGTGCGCGCGGATCGGCGCCGTGCACTCGGTGGTGTTCGGCGGCTTCTCACCCGAAGCGCTGCGCGGCCGCATCGAGGATTGCGAATCGAACGTCGTGATCACAGCCGACGAGGGCGTTCGCGGCGGCAAGAAGATTCCGCTCAAAGCCAACGTCGACGCCGCGCTGACGGGTAGTGCCGGCGAGCATGTAAAGACCGTCATCGTCGTGCAGCACACCCAAGGTGACATCGGCTGGCAGAGCGGCCGCGATCATTGGTATCACGAGATTACCGAGGCCGCATCCGCCGACTGCCCGCCCGAGGTCATGAACGCCGAGGACCCGCTGTTCATACTTTATACGTCGGGCTCGACGGGTAAGCCGAAAGGCGTGCTGCACACGTCGGCCGGCTATTTGCTGTTCGCAGCCATGACCCATCGATATGTCTTCGACTATCACGATGGCGACATCTATTGGTGCACGGCCGACGTCGGCTGGGTCACAGGGCACAGCTATATCGTCTATGGGCCGCTCGCGAACGGTGCGACGACATTAATGTTCGAGGGCGTGCCGAACTATCCTGACACGAGCCGTTTCTGGCAGGTCGTCGACAAGCACGACGTCAATATTTTCTACACGGCACCGACCGCGATCCGCGCGCTGATGCGCGACGGCGATGCGCCCGTCAAGCAGTGCTCGCGCAAGAGCTTGCGGCTCCTCGGCACGGTCGGTGAGCCAATTAACCCGGAGGCCTGGGAGTGGTACTACCACGTCGTCGGCGACGGCCGCTGCCCGATCGTCGATACGTGGTGGCAAACCGAGACCGGTGGCATCCTGCTGACGCCGCTACCGGGCGCGACTGCGCTCAAACCGGGATCTGCGACACTGCCTTTCTTTGGAATCGAGCCGGCGATTTGCGACCACGAGGGCAACATCCGCGACGGCGAAGCCGTCGGCAACCTCTGCATGCTCGATAGTTGGCCGGGCCAGATGCGCACGGTCTACGGAGATCATCAGCGTTTTTTCGATACCTATTTCAGCCAGTTCCCTGGCAAGTATTTCTCTGGCGACGGTGCACGGCGCGACGCGGACGGCTACTACTGGATCACCGGCCGCGTCGACGATGTCCTGAACGTCTCGGGTCACCGCATGGGCACAGCCGAGGTCGAGAGCGCGCTCGTCGCACATCCGAAAGTGGCCGAGAGCGCAGTCGTCGGCTTTCCGCACGACATCAAGGGCCAGGGCATTTACGCCTACGTGACGCTGATCGCCGGCGAGGCGCCTACAGACGAGCTGCGCGCGGAGCTTGTCGGCTGGGTCAGGAAGGAGATCGGGCCGATAGCAACGCCTGATTTTCTGCAGTGGGCGCCAGGTTTACCGAAGACGCGCTCCGGAAAGATCATGCGCAGAATCCTGCGCAAGGTTGCTGCAAACGACTACGGCGATCTAGGCGACACGTCGACACTCGCCGATCCGTCGGTCGTCGAGGATCTCGTCGAGAACCGCATGAATCGCTAGCGGGATCTTGGGTGAGAGCCCCGCAACGGCTTTCAGCCGAGCGAACTGTTCCGAACCGACGGCGAGCGTATAGAATCGAAGCTCAACCCGTAGGGGGATCGATCATGATGACTAGAACGACTCTAGCTGTATCTACGCTGCTAGGTGCATCGGTAGCACTCAGTCACCACAGCGATGTCGGGCTCGACATGGACAACGCGACGATGATCGAGGGCACCGTTACGCAGTTCAACTGGCGTAATCCGCACGTCTATCTGCTGGTCGAAGCGCCGGACGCAAACGGCAATCCCGTCGAATGGAGCGTGCAGATGGGCTCGACGATCGTCGTAACCCGCATGGGCTGGGACAGGAACTCGCTCGCGCCGGGCGACCGCATAACTGTCGGCGTACATGCGGCTCTGAATGGGCGACCGTATGGTTTGATCGACTCGATCGTCAAGGAAGGCGTCGCATTGCCGACATCGATGGGGGCGAGCACGTCCGAGCCGTTGATCGCTGTCGATGGCACGCCGACACAGGCCGAATCCGTTGCGGGTCTCTGGATTGCCGACGTCTCCAAGCTCGTCAACTATCCGGGCGGGCTCGACGGCTTTTTCATAGCGCAGCTGCGGCTGACCGACGCCGGACAAGCAGCGGTCGCCGAATACAACGAGATCTCCGAGCTCAACCCGGGTGCAAGTTGCATCGGCCTACCGACGCCGGCCATCCACGTGATGACGAACCTCTATCCGCTACAGATCGAGATCGACGAGGCCAACGAGCGCGCGTTCATACGCTCCGAGTACTTCGACGAGGAGCGCGTCGTCTACATGGATGGGCGCGGTCATCCCGAGAATGGCGAGCGCACGCTGTCGGGTCACTCGATTGGACGCTGGGACGGCGACGCGCTCGTCGTGGACACGGCGCTGTTCGCCGATCACCGCTCGCCTTACCAGACGGGCGTGCCGTCCGGATCGCAAAAACGCGTTACCGAGCGCTTCGAGCTCACGGCCGATAGAACACGCATGATGGCCGAGTTCGTTCTGGAGGATCCGGAGTATTTGGCCGAGCCGCTGACACACCGTCGCGAGCTGATCTATTCGCCGCAGATGGGATTTTCGGAATTCGATTGCGACGTCGAGGCGACGCGACGGTTCCTGCCGGACGGCGGCTAGCCCGGCATAAATCGGGGTCGAACCGCGATTATCGATGTTTAGATTTCATCGCGGCACGGCGTCCCGATAATCGCAGTTCTACCCCAATAGAGCTACGAGCATATCACTGGGACTCCGGACTGAAGTCCGGCGGTGCCTGTGAGCCGTCGCCGAAGAAGAATTTCTCCATCTCCGTCTCTAGGAACTGTCGCGCGGCAGGCTCGAACGGCGTCAGGCGATACTCGTTGATCAGCATCGTTTGATGACCGAGCCACTTCTGCCACGCGAGCTTCGAGACGTTGTCGAAAATTCGCTGCCCGAGCTCACCCGGATACGGCGGGCGGTCGAGCCCTTCGGCCTCGGTGCCAAGCAACACGCATTGAACCTGACGGCTCACTCGACACCCCCCTCATTTTCGTGAATGGTCTTCAGTAACGCGGCGATCGGCGCCGCTAGCCCTAAGCTCGTTTGCATGCCGGGTTTATACCAAAGCCAATCGGGGCGATCCATTACGCTCATCGGTTCGCCATCGAGCTCGAGTAGTGTCGGCGCGATCGCGAGATCGAAATGTGTAAACGCATGATCGATCCGTGGCAGCTCGCGCGATACGCCAACCGAGGCATTTAGCGCACGGGCGCACCACGCGGTCGCCTCCTCGTCGCCGAGCTCGGGGAAACTGTATAGGCCACCCCAAACACCTGCCTCGGGGCGACGCTCGAGCAAGACTCCGTTGATACCGTCCTTGACGACGACGACGCGCACTTCGCGCCGCGGGCGCATGCGACGCGGTCGCGGCGATGGCAACTCGCTTTGTCGACCGCTGCGCGCCGCGACGCAGTTCTCGCCGACTGGGCACTGCTGGCAGGCCGGGCGCGCCCGCGTGCACACGGTTGCACCGAGGTCCATGATGGCCTGCGTGTACGCGGCGACGCGCGCCGTCGGCGTATGCTGATCGGAGAGTTTCCAGAGCCTATTCAGTACGGCCGTGTTCCCCGGCCAACCTTCAATCCCATGAAAGCGTGTGAGCACCCGCTTGACGTTGCCGTCGAGGATGGCCTCGCGGCCGCCGTGCGCAAGCGAGACGATCGCACCCGCCGTCGAGCGGCCGATTCCGGGCAACTCGACGAGTGCGGCAGTGTCTGCCGGCAGCTCTCCGCCGTGCTCGTCGACGACAATGCGAGCCGCGCGATGCAGATTCCGCGCGCGTGCGTAGTAGCCGAGACCTGACCAGTACCCGAGCACGTCGTCTTGCGCGGCGTCCGCGAGATCGATGACGCTCGGGAAGCGTGTCATGAAGCGCTCGAAATACGGGATTACCGTCGCAACTTGAGTCTGCTGGAGCATGATCTCCGAGACCCAGATCGAGTACGGCGTCGCGTTGCGTTGCCATGGCAGGTCATGTCTGCCATGACGCTCGAACCAGTCGAGCAGCCGCGAAGCGAATGCTCCCACGCTAGCGCTTAGCGATTTCGGGTGCGAGCTGCTGCGCGAGAAGCTCGATGCGGTTCACGGCAGCGACACCGCCACGCGCCAGTCGTCGCTGCAAAATCCACGGCCCGATGATCGGCGGCACCCAGAATTTCGGCTCCATCTCGAGATGATAGAGCACTCGTGTGCCGTCGCCATCGGGCTCCAGATGCCACTCGGAGATGCTGTGGTGGAAGTCGCTTTGCTCAGGGACCACGACCGAGCGGATATGCCCGGGTGCAGTCATGTAGAGATACTCGGTGCGCCCTAGGCTCTTGCAGAAAATCAGCACGCAGCCTTCCATGCGCGTGAAGATCATTGGCGTGCCATCGGGTGCCGGGTCGAGGAAGCGGTACTCTTTATAGGCGCTCGAGATCCGACCGAGACGATCGTAGTCGGTCAGAACGACGAAAATTGCTTCGCGCGGCGCCGCCAAATACGCATCGGCATCCAGCGAGTAGCGGCCGTCGTCGTAGTGCACGACGACACTGTCGAGGTCCGCAGCGATGGCCGCGGCGGCGACAGCGAGCGCGACGCCCGCGATGCCGCGCAGCGTCCTCACCGGTCGAAGAGACCCCGGAGCCGATCCTGCAGACGCTCTTGTAGCTGCTCGCGCTCTTCCTCGACTTGCTCTTCGAGCTCCTGCTGGCGCTCCTCGACAGCCTCCTCTGCGCGTGCGCGGACGACTGCGCTGAAGTCGGGCCGCACCGTTGGCGCAGCGGGGCTGCCGGTCACGGTGAGCGGCAGCGAATCGCCGGCCAGATCGTCCATCAACGGATCGTTCTGCAAGAGCTCGCCGTCGACGAAGGTCGCAGTGACGTTGAGCGCCATCGCATCGTTTAACAGCTCGATCGTGCCGGCTCCGGTCACGGTCATGAAGTCGAAGGCTGCCGAGAGATCGTCGTTCGTCAGCACGGCATCCTCGATCGTGCCGGATGCGGCGATACGCGAAAACGGCGTGCGCAGACCGCCGGTCGGCTCCGGCGGTGCCTCCTCGCGCCGCGCAAGCGCACGCGCACGGCGCATTTGATGCCAGACGTCAACGCCTTCCCACGCACCGTCGGTCAGCGCAAAGCTGACGTCGCCGTCGAGCCCGCGCAGCATCTCGCCGACGTTGGCGCCCGAAGCGGCGACGTCCATGTCGAGCCCAACCGTGCCAGTGAACATCTGACTTTCCATGTAGTCCTGCATGAACGTCGCTACGTCGACGGACGCGAGCGCTTGGTCGATCGTCAGCAGTGCGGCGTCCTGCTGGACGTCGATACCGATCGTCCCTTCGTACGTGCCGCTGTAGAGCGCTGCCGACGGCACCAAGCGGATTCGTCCGTTCTGCGCCGACAGTTGCAGCGTGAAATCCGTGAAGCTCAATCCGTCGAACTGAAAGGCGCCGACGGCCATACGGCCGTTCGTGTCGAAGCTGCGCAGATAATCGAGTGGCAGGTCGACTTCGTCGAGCGAACCCTCTTCTTCTTGCGGCGCTTCCTCGGCGGGCGGTAGATAACGATCGGCGTTGATGTCGTCGACCGTCAGATCGAAGCGCAAGGTCTCGCCTTGCATGCCGAGGGAGCCGGTCATCGTGCTCTGATCGAGGCGCAGCGTCATCTGCTCGAGCATCATCTGATCGCTGTCGTATGCGAGCTCGGCGCTCGCGGCGACGAGTCCGAGCACGTCCGGATCGGCGGTCTCGAGCTCGATGTCGAAAAGATCCATGATTTCCGCAGGATCGAATTCCTCGATCTCAACGCCGCCCGTCAGACTCAAGTTTGAAAAGAGATTCCGCCCGGCGAGGTTTCCGTTCACGGTCACGTCGAGAAACTCGAGGACGAGGCCGGTCAAATCGACAGTCTCGGCGTCTAGATTCGCCTCGAGCGCATCGAACTGCAACGCGAGTGCGCCCTCGCCGCCCGGCCACGCGGCGCCTCGACCGTCCAGATCGACCGTGAGGTCCTCGAGCAGATAGGTGTTGTCGTCGAGGCCGAGCGTCGCCTGCATGTCGGCTACGAGATCGACCGCGATGTCGTTGCCCGACAGCGAGAAGCTCGTGTTCATCGGGAACGCGGCATCGAGGCTGAAGTTCGCTATCTCTAGATTGAAGTTCGCGAGCGCCCACGATGCGCCGGTCGTTGCATCGTCCCAATTCACGTCGGCGTTCTCGACGACGATCGACTGAACCGACAGCGCGAGCTC
>JAHEEN010000282.1 GCA_024640685.1 Rhodospirillaceae bacterium | reverse complement strand
CGAACACGGGGTCGCCCATCATGCCTTCGCCGGGCCATTGCGAGACGCGGTCGTGCTGCGGCCATTCGCCGTGCTCGTCACCGTTCGTATACGCGGCAGTGGTGCCGCAGCAGATGCGCTCGGCTGACCGCATCTGCAGATCGCCATCGACGCCCGGCACATAGATCGAGCGGCCGCGCGCCGGAAAGTCCGGCATGTAGAGCGTGTACCCCTGCTCGACGAGGTAATAAGCCCATCCCGGCCGTCCGTCGGGCGTCTGCTGCCAGTAGGTAGCCGTTTGACCAGCGCCGTGCAGGAACACGATTGGATAAGGCTGGCTGGGGTTGGCTGCTTCCCAGACATCGACGTACATCGAGCCCTGCATGTAGTGCTCGCCTTCGTGCTCGACGTATTGGCCGCCGACGTGGACGAAGCCTTGCCGGCCGATGTGCTCGCTCGGGAAGACCGGGATGTTATCGGGAACCGTCGCCTTGCCGCTCTGTGCGAGCGCGTTGATCCCGGTGCATGCGGATGCGGCGATAAGAATCAGCTGGAAACAGACGATCGGGCGGCGAAACATGCGTCGGGGCTCCTCCTGGCTTTGGTTGTGTGGCGGCGCTCCACCGGCAGACCGGACGTCGTCGTCCGTGACTGGTGAGGCCCCGAAGGCGGGGCCGAGAATAACATACGCGTCGGTCCGGTGTTTATGGCCGCAATCGGTCAATGATTTATCTAAGTGACGGTTTTTAAATAATAAAAACTGGAATTATGGCGCGGGCCCACTTGCCGCGCGGCGTGCGTGGTCGTCGATCCGGAGCCGTTAAAGCGCCGTTCAGATTGCCGATGCTAAACTCTCGCGCCACTGGAGGGAGCAAAGGACAGGGCGCCGCGCCGCCGAAGGCTGCGGATGCGAGCGCCGACAATGGAGGGTAATCGATGAGATTGGACATGCCTCGGCAAGGACTCACTGCTGTTGCGATGCTCGTTGTGTTGGGCGTATCAGCTACCGTTGCGGCGCACCACGCGAACTCGGCCTACGATCGCACGCGCACGATCAGCGTCACAGGCGTCGTGACCCGTTGGCAATTCATTAATCCGCACGCCGGGATTTGGCTCGACGTGACCGACGATGAAGGCAACGTCGTTGAATGGTCCGGTGAATTCTCGAGCGTTCAGGATCTCTATCGCCACTACAGTTGGAACAAGAACACGTTCCAGCCTGGCGATGTCATCACGATCCAAGGCAATCCGGATCGTCGCGAGGGGCACTTCTCGATGTGGACGAGCCTCGTCGTCATGCCCGACGGCAGCGAGGTCGACGTGCGCAATTTGCCCGAGTGATGCGAGCGATGACACCGCGAATCGCTCTGGTGTTGACGGTGCTCTGTCTGCCGATGCTCGGCTACGCGCAGGCGGCGCCCGATGGGGCTCCGGATCTGTCGGGCGTTTGGCAGAAGTCGAGCCGTGGCATGGCGTTGATCGAAGGCACGCCGCCAATGACCGCCTGGGGCCGGGAGCGTTTCGACCTTGCCAAGCCGATTCACGGTCCGCGCACGGTCTCTGCAACCGAGTCGAACGCCGCAGAGCTGACGTGTTTGCCGATGGGTTTTCCGGCGACGTACTTCAGGCCGCGGCCGTTCGAGATCATCCAATTGCCGGAGCGTGTCGTCATGCTGTTCGAGGTCGATAATTTCTGGCGCGTAATCCACATGGACGGCCGGGAGTTTCCCGAGGTGCCGTTGCATACGTGGAACGGTTACTCGATCGGCCACTACGAAGGCGACACGCTCGTCATCGAGACGCGGCACATGATTGGTTGGACGTCCGAGAATAACCAGCGTTGGCTGGATCGCTTCGGGCACCCATTCAGCGACGAAGTCGTCGTCACCGAGCGGATTCGTCACATCGATGCCGACTCGCTCGAGAATCGCATCACGATCGAGGATCCGGTCGCCTATGAGGAGCCGTGGACCGGCGTCATGACGTACCGTCGCCGTAGCTTCGAGGTCGCTGAGTTCATCTGCCAGGAGCTGATGCTGTCGAGCCTTCCGGAGATGCGCCCCGGGCAGGAATAGACTAGCCGCACGTTCAGCGAATAATACTAAGAAGAAGACGCGAAATGACCGAATCGAGCCAAAAGGCGCCCGCGCCCGACCATAAAAAGACGCTGCACACGCTTGCCGGGCCGGCACTGTTCCTGGCGTTCGTGCTGATACCGATCCCGGCGATGTCGTACGAGATCCGCTGCAGCGTGGGCTTACTGATCTGGATGGCCTGGTGGTGGATCACACGACCGGTCCATCTTGCGGTTACCGGGTTCTTGCCGCTCGCAACGGTCGCGATCTTCGATTTTGCACCGCTTGGGCGAATCCTGCCGGCCTATGCGGCCGAGCTCGTGATATTGCTGCTCGCGGCTAACGTGTTGACGACGTGCTGGACGCGCTGGGGCCTCGATAGGCGTATCGCGTTGGCATCGCTGATCGGCGTCGGTACCGATACGACCCGGCAGATTCTCGCGTGGTTCTTGATCGGAATGATCCTGAGCGCGTTTCTGCCGAACACGATCGTCGCCGCCACGATGATCCCAATCGTTGTCGCGATGCTGCGTTTCATCGGCATCGAGGACTTGTGGGAGAGCAACCTCGGCACCGCGCTCGTGATCGCCGTCGCGTGGGGCACGAGCGCCGGCGGTGCGACGACTCCGCTCGGCGGCGCGCCGAATCTGCTGACCGTCGAGTACATCCAGGAGATGATCACCGGCGAGGAGTTCCTTTTCACGACGTGGGTCACGCGGTTCCTGCCGCTGAGCATCGCCGTCATGGTCGTAACATTTCTCTATGTGCGCGTTGCGTTCAAGCCGGAGATCAAGAAGGTCGAGGGGACGCGCGAGTTCTTCGTCGGCGAGCTCAAGTCGCTCGGGCCGATGAGCCCGCACGAGAAATGGGGCTTTGCGCTGTTTGCCGTTGCCTCACTGCTCGCTTTCGGTCGGCCGTTGTACTCCGAGTACGTGCCGGCATTCAGCCCGGCGTATGCTTTTCTGTCGTGCGCGATTCTGTGTTTCGTGCTGCGTCCGCGCGGCGAGCATCTGATGACCTGGGAGTACGCCCAGGGAAAGATGATGTGGGGTTTGTTTTATCTGTTCGCCGGCGGCACGGCGCTTGGCCGCGTGCTCAGCGAAACCGGCACGGCGAACTTCATTGCCGACACGCTGCTGCCGTATGCGAGCGGCGGCGGCATCGTCGCCGTGACCGTGTTCGCCGTGCTGACGCTGCTGATGACGCAGATCACAAACAATACTGCTGCTGTCGCAATCACCGTGCCGATCACGATCAGCACGTTCCAAAGCCTCGACTTAAACCCGTTGCCGTTCGTCTATATCGTCACGACTGTCGGCAACTGCGGCTTCATGCTGCCGACGTCGGCCGGTGGGCCGGCCGTGGCCGCGGGCTACGGCATCAATCTGAGGACGATGGCCGTCAAGGGCTTTTGGGCCTGCCTCTGGGCGTTGATCGCCTGCGTCGTCGTCGGTTACGCGCTCGCGCTGTATTGGCCGGCGTTCGGTACTGCGTAGCTGAGCTCACATCCACGACCGCATAGGCCACTGCCTAGGGATTTGGCAGCTAATCCGCTAAAATACTCGGCTCGGCTA
>JAHEEN010000080.1:1967-12930 GCA_024640685.1 Rhodospirillaceae bacterium | reverse complement strand
ACGGCGTTCGTCAACATTGGCACGGGCGCATTTATTCAGGTCGCGACCGGGTCGGCCCCGGTCGCTGACGATCGTTTGCTGAGTAGCGTTGTCTGGCAGGACGATGACGGCATTCGCTACGTGCTGGAAGGTACCGTCAACGGTGCTGCTAGCGCAATCGATGCGGTGTCCGGCGCACTCGATATCAGCGTCGACCCGGGCTCGCCCGAGCTTGCTCACGCGCTTGCGCGTATCGAGCACTCACCGTTGTATTTAAACGGTGTATCCGGACTGGGTTCGCCGGATTGGGTGGCGGAGTTCACGAGCCGTTTCGTAGGCGAGGGCACCGCGCTCGAGTGCGTGGCCGCAGCGTATGAAAGTGTCGCGTTCCTGGTTCAACGCAATATCGATCACCTGGAGCGGTGCGTACCGATCAGCCGTATCCGCGTTTCCGGAGGCATGGCGCGTCTCGATTGGCTCGTGCAACGTATCGCGGATCTTTCGGGGTTGGTCGTCGAGCGGTCCGACAATACCGAAGCGACGCTGAGTGGCCTCGCACATCTTGCGAGCGACGGACTCATCGTCGATCGTACGACTTCGCGAGCGTTCCGGCCGCAGTCGAATGCCATTGCGAGCCGTCGATACCGGGACTGGACTCGAGCGCTAGCCGCGGCGATTGCAGCGGAGTCAGATGATTCTCGGTCTTAGCTGACTCGCGACGCTTAGGTAGAACTCGCAGTCGAGGCCCGGATATCTACGTATTAACTGAGTCGTCAGCGTGCGGTGACAATAGTTCCATCAGTGACCGATTGCCGTGCAGGAGGCGTCGATGAACGTGACCAAATGGAGCCCATTCGGCGAGTTCGAGGATCTCGCCGACCGTTACTCGCGACTGTTGGGATCGAGGGTCCCGTGGCGCGATCGATTTGAATTGCTCGACAAAGACATTGAGTGGAAGCCAGCGGCGGATATCGTCGAGCGTGACGACGAATTCTTGATCAAGGCCGAGCTGCCGGGCGTCAAACGGGACGCTATCGACGTTCATCTGGAGGACGATGTGCTGACCGTAACCGGTGAGCGCAAGCTCGAGGAGACCAAGGAAACTGACAAGACCCATCGCGTCGAGCGCTTCTATGGCCGGTTCTCGCGAAGCTTCCGCGTTCCGCCGAACGTAGACGCGTCCGCGATCAAAGCGGAATCGGAGGATGGTGTGCTGACTTTGCACTTGCCGAAGACCGCCGAGCAGAAACCGTCCGCCGTCAAGATCGCGATTCGCTAACGTCGGTGCTCGAGGCTGAAAAGCGGGATCGCCTTGGCGATCCCGCTTTTTTATTGCCCGCGCTTGCATGGGCTCGTTGGACAAGCTAGGTTCCGCGGTCATGGCACAGCGCGACGGCGAATGAGCTTCACCCAGAGAATACTGCTCGGCATGCTCGCCGGCATCGTTGTCGGCGTCGCGGTGAACGGGCTTGCTGGCGATAGCACCGCCGTCCAGACGCTGCTGATCGACGGCTTGTTTCGTGTCGTTGGGACCATATTCGTGGCGCTACTGCAGCTCATGGTCGTGCCGCTCGTGCTGGTTTCGCTCGTTTGTGGCGTGACCGCGCTCGGCGATCCGCGCACGCTAGGCAGAGTCGGCGGAAAAACCCTCGGGCTCTATTTGATTACGACGGCAATCGCGATCGTTCTGGCGTTGAGCTTCGCAATGCTGATTTCGCCCGGCGAAGGATTCGTCATTAGCGATCAAGACATTGTTTACGACGGCAACGACCCACCGCCGTTCGCCGATGTGCTGATCAACATGGTGCCGCAGAACCCGGTACGCGCGATGGTCGAAGGCCAGATGCTGCAAATCATCGTGTTTGCACTGTTATTTGGTTTTTCGATCACGCTCGCCGGGGAACGCGGCAAACATGTGATCAATTTCTTTACCGATCTAAACGAAGTCATCATGCAGATGATCTTCTTGATCATCAAACTTGCACCGATCGGGGTTTTTGCGCTGCTCGCTCGGACGTTCGCCAACGAAGGACTCGCGTTAATCGTGCCGTTGGCGGGCTATTTCGGGACCGTCGTCGTCGCGCTGTTGCTGCAGCTTTTCGTAACGTACAGCCTCTTGCTCAGGACGTTCGGACTCAGCCCGATGCGATTCTTGATGCAGATGCGAGCGCCGATGTCGTTCGCGTTCAGCATGTCGTCGTCGAGCGCGACGATACCGGTGACACTCAATACGCTGGAGACCCGATTAGGCGTGCAGAATTCGATTGCATCATTCACAGTGCCGTTAGGCGCGACGATTAACATGGACGGCACGGCAATCATGCAAGGTGTGGCTACCGTGTTTATCGCCAACGTCTATGGGATCGATCTGCATTTAACCGATTTTTTGACGGTTGTATTGACGGCGACGCTGGCATCGATCGGCACAGCGGCAGTGCCGAGCGCAGGCCTGATCATGCTTGCGATGGTGTTGGGCCAGATCGGGTTGCCGGTCGAAGGTATCGCATTGATCATCGGTATCGATCGATTGCTCGATATGTTGCGCACGGCCGTGAATGTTGCCGGCGACGGGGCGGTCACGTGCGTCGTTGCTCAGTCGGAGGGGGCGTTGGATCGCCAGGTATTCGCAGATCCGGAAGGCATGCTGAGCGCGGCGGAGCGTCGCGCGGCGCCGCATCCCGATCATTAGGGATACGATGACTAGCGAGCAACGAATACTTCTCGTCGGCTGCGGCAACATGGGCGCGGCGCTGCTGCGCGGCTGGCTCGGGCAGGGCACTGCTGCGAGCCGTATTTGCGTCATCGACACCGAGCCTGCCGCGCGCGCCGTCGCAGACGAGCTCGGCGTGGCGGCACTGCCGACGTTGCAAAGTGACGTCGCCGCAGACGTCATCGTCTTTGCGGTGAAGCCGCAGCAACTCGATGCAACACTAGCCGACTACCGTTCGCTTGCCGGCGGCGATACAGCCGTGCTGTCGATTGCGGCGGGCAAAACGATCGGTGACTTCGAGGCCGTTTTGGGGCACAACACTGCGATCATGCGCGCAATGCCGAATACGCCGGCGGCGATTGGCCGCGGCATCTCGGCGGTCGTGGCGAACGCGGCTGCATCGGCTGCGCAGCGCGACTGCGCCGAAGCGCTATTGCATGCGGTCGGCGATGTCGTTTGGCTGTCCGACGAGCGCTTGATGGACGTCGTGACCGCCGTGTCGGGCAGCGGCCCCGCATACGTATTCCTGTTGATCGAGGCGTTGATCGCTGCCGGAGAACGTCAAGGTCTCGAGCCCGCACTTGCCCGCGAGCTTGCGCAGGCGACCGTTGCGGGAGCCGGTGCCTATGCCGCGGAATCGCCGCTCGACCCGGCCGAGCTTCGCAAGCAAGTCACGAGTCCGGGTGGCACGACGCAGGCCGCGCTCGCAGTCTTGATGGCGAAGGGTGGTATCGAAGAGCTGATCGACGGAGCCGTCGCGGCGGCCACGGCACGGAGCCGCGAGTTGGCGGGTTGATCGTTATCGTCGTCGGGGCTGAAAATACGCCAATTTTTCCTTGTATTCTCGCATTTTACTGGCACAATCAGATGTGATTTCAACCACGGCGCGATAGACGTTATGGTCGATCAACCGACGCGTTCGGCTTCTGGCACCGGTACCTTCGAGCAGGTTCGCGAACCGCAATCACAAACGCTGGGATTCAACGGCGCCGGCCTGGACCTGATCTGCACGCAGGTTGCGGTCGAGTTTCAGTCACTTGCGCCACACGACTATCTCGATCGGCTGCGCTCCGGTCTGCAGCGGTTTACCGAGGCGAGCAGCGCCGAGGCTATTTTCATCGCGTTGATCGGTGACGCTGACGATCTCGACGAAGTCGTCGCCGGCCGTTCGACGTTCTCAAGTTGCAACCCCGAAGTGCTGAAGGGCCGTAAGCTCGACGACTTCCCATGGGTCTGGCGGCAGCTCGGCCATGTGAAGCTGTTCGAGATCAAAGATACGCAGCAGCCTTCCCAAGCGCAGTCGGCCGATGCTCGCGAGCTCGCGCAGATCAATATCGGCTCGCTGCTGGCCGTCGGTTTCGAGATTCGCGGCGTCCTCGGCGGTATCTTAGGCGTCTGTAGCTCGCAGCCGAATGCCGAATGGAGCGGCGCGTTGCAGCTTTCGCTCAAGCTCATAGGCGCGAGCTGCGCAAGCGGCGTCGAGCGCATTCGTTTGCGCGATGCGCTGCAGATCTTCCAGGAGCGCGACGAGCTGGTCACGACGACCGCCAACGACGGTCTGTGGGACTACGACGTCCGCGGCAACCAGCTGTATTTCTCGCCGCGCTGGCGCGCGATGCTTGGTTACTCGGACGATGACGAAGTGCCCGAGTGGCGTTATCTCGTGCACCCTGACGACATGGCCAAGGTACAGATTCAGCTTCGCAAGCACCTCGAGGGTCAGTGTGGGCTGTTCGAGAGCACCCACCGCATGCGCCACGCCGACGGCGACTGGCGTTGGGTTCACAGCCGAGTCCAGGGCAAGCTCGATGAGCAGGGCAGGTTGCGACGGCTCGTCGGCGTCGAGACCGACGTGACCGAGCGCAAGCTCTACGAAGAGGCGCTGTTCCGCGAGAAGGAGAGTGCGCAGATCACGTTGCAGTCGATCGGTGACGGGGTCGTGACGACCGATGCCGACGGCAACGTGCAGTATCTGAATCCGGTCGCCGAGGAACTGACCGGATGGAAGCTTGACGACGCGGTCGGCTGCATGATCGACGAGATCTTTCGTGGCTTCCACGAGGAGACGTGCGAGCCCGTCGAGAATCCGGTCATGGTGTCGATGCGGCGCAACCGATCGACGAAATCGGTGCGCCCGACGTTGCTGATTCGCCGTGACGGCAACGAGCTGTATATCGAGAGCACCGCGTCGCCAATCCGTGATGCGAACGGCAACGTGCTCGGCGGCGTGCTCGTGTTCCATGACGTCAGCGAGGCGCGCGAGCTCAACAATAAGCTGAGTTTTCACGCGAGCCACGACAGCTTGACGCATCTCGTCAATCGCCCCGAGTTTGAGAAGCGCCTCGAGAGGGCGCTGCGCAGCGCAAAGGCGAAAGAGGCGTCGTATGCACTGCTGCACGTTGACTTGGACCAGTTCAAGATCGTTAACGATGCCTGTGGCCATTCCGCCGGAGACGAGTTATTGCGCCAGCTCAGCGCGCTGCTCAAAGCCAAGATTCGCTGGCGCGATACGTTGTCGAGGCTCGGTGGCGACGAGTTTGGCGTGCTGTTGGAGAGCTGCACGGTCGATGAGGCGATGCGGACTGCCGAGACGCTGCGCGACGTCGTCAACGAGTTTCGGTTCATCTGGGACGATCGCACGTTCCGCTTGGGCGCCAGCATCGGCGTCGTGCCGATCTTGCCGGGCTCCGACGATGTCGCATCGCTGATCAGCGCCGCGGACAGTGCATGCGCGGCCGCCAAGGAGGGCGGACGAAACCGCGTTTACACGTACGAGGAGACCGACATCGATTTGATGCGGCGCCGCAAGGAGATGCAGTGGGCGGCACGTATCAATAACGCGCTCGAGGAAAATCGTTTCGAGCTATTTCGCCAGACGATTCAGCCATTACAGCCGGGTCTGGATACCGGTGCCCACTACGAGTTGCTGCTGCGGATGCGCGACGAGAATGGCACGATCATCTCGCCGGAGCTCTTCATCGTCGCAGCCGAGCGTTACGGTATTACGCCGAGTATCGATCGCTGGGTGATCTCGCATGCATTCCGCTGGCTCGTGTCCGAGGCCGACGAGCGCGAGCGCCTCGCACTGTGTTCGATCAACTTGTCGGGGCAAAGCCTGGCCGACGAGAAGTTCTTGCCATTTGTCATCGACCAGTTCCGCACGAGTGGACTGGAAGGCGAGCGGATCTGTTTCGAGATTACCGAAACCGCCGCGATTGCCAGTTACTCGCAAGCCAATCGCTTCATCAACTCGCTGCAGGAGCTAGGCTGCAAATTTGCACTCGACGACTTCGGCACGGGATTGTCGTCGTTCGGTTATCTCAAGCATTTTCCAGTCAACTTCCTGAAGATCGACGGCAGCTTCGTCAAGGAGATCTTGCACGACCCGATCGATCGCGAGATGGTCCGATCGATCAACGAGATCGGACACTTGACCGGCAAGCAGACGATCGCCGAGTTTGCCGAGAACACCGAGATCATCACGATGCTGCGCGGGATGGGCGTCGACTACGCGCAAGGCTATGGGGTCGAGGAGCCGCGACGCTTGATCCAGGCGGTTGCCTGAGCGCGGTCAGTCGAATCGCATCGAAAAATCCGCGGCGGCTAGATCCTTGGTCATCGCACCGACGGAAATAACGTCGACGCCGGTCTCGGCAATCGCACGGACGTTTTCGAACGTGATACCACCTGATGCTTCCAGCTCGATGTGCGGCGCAAGTGCATTGCGGCGCTCGACGGCATCGCGCATTGCGTCAAGGTCGAAATTGTCGAGCATGATTCGCGTTGCGCTCGTGCGTAACGCGTCTTCGAGCTCGGCTAGCGTCTCGACCTCGATTTCTATCATCGTGCCGGGTGAGACGTGTTCGGACGCGCGCGTCACGGCCGCCTCGATACTGCCCGCCGCGGCGATGTGGTTTTCCTTGATCAGCACGGCATCGAATAGGCCAATGCGATGATTCGATGCGCCACCAACCCGTACGGCGTGCTTCTGTGCAAGCCGCAAACCCGGAATCGTCTTGCGGGTATCGAGGATCGTCGACTCCAAGTGCACTACGGCTTGCGCATACCGCCGCGCCATAGCCGCGGTTCCCGACAAGGTCTGAAGAAAGTTCAAACCCGTGCGCTCGCCGCTCAGTAGCGCCCTTGCAGAGCCTGTCAGCGTGCAGACGCACTGACCGGCTTCGACGACGCTGCCTTCACTGGATAGCCAACGTACCGCAGTCTGTGCGTCGAGCTGGTGGAACGTTTCGTCGAACCAAGGCGATCCACAGAGCACGGTCGCGCTGCGTGCGACGACACTCGCGGTCGCTTGCCGGTCCTCCGCTATCAGCGCCGCGGTCAAGTCGCCGCTGCCGATGTCCTCGGCTAGCGCGCGAGCGACGAGCGGCTGAATATCGGCTTGGCTGTTAGGATCGACGTCGACGGTCATCTATGCCTCATGAGACAAAAAAAGTCCGGCGAGGCGTTACCTCGCCGGACTTGGTCAACAGTGAACCGGAATCGGCGACGGGCTCAGAGAAAGAAGCCGCCGTGCCCGAAGCCGACCATGCTCATCAGCATCGGGATCGACAGCAGCGTATTGGTGCGAGACGCGAGAAATGCGACGCGGCGGGCCTTGCCGATTTCCTCGGCCGATGCCTCGACGAGGCCGAGAATCTTCTTCTGATTCGGCCAGATCAAAACCCAGACGTTGAACAGCATGATCGTGCCCAGCCAGGCGCCAATGCCGATCGTGTAGCCGCTCGCTGACAACATGAACGCATCGTCGAGTATGCCGAGTCGCGCCAAGTACGCGGCACCGGAGAGCCATGTGACGACGGCGCCCCAACGGAACCACCACAGCGCGCGCGGAGCCACGTACTTGGTGATGCCGGCGCCGCCGGGCCCGCCTTCGTCGGCGGCCGCTTCGGCAAGCGCGGGCACTTGAACGAAATTGAAGTAGTACAGGAGTCCGATCCATGTGATGCCCGCGAGCACGTGGATCCAGACGATCAAGCTGCCTTCGTTGATCGAAATGCCGCCGGTAATCGCGGCGAGAACGACTGCGAGCACGATGCCGGCGCCAATCGTACCGTTGACTGAGTTCAGTGGATTCATGAAAGCTCCTCCCATCTGCAGAATGCTGCGTACTGACTTCTTGTGCGGCCCGATTGTGGACTGGTAGGGGGCCGTCGTTTAGGGCTTGAAGAATAGGTGAGAGATACCCATTATTCAATTGCCGCCGGCGACGTCGCGTCTAACTCGACCGTTGACCGCCGTTGCACGAGGTCTACTAGGAGAAAGCAATGACAACGGACGTGAACGAGCGCATCAAATCTCAGCTCGATGCTTACCCAGTGCTGCTTTATATGAAGGGCACGCCGGATTTTCCGCAATGTGGTTTCTCTGCCCAAACGGTTGCGGCTCTGCGCGCGGTCGGCGCCGAATTCGCGTACGTCAACATTTTCGAGGATCCGGAGATCCGCGAGGGCCTCAAGGTCTATTCGAGCTGGCCGACGTTTCCGCAGCTCTATGTCAACGGTGAGCTCATCGGCGGTTGCGACATCGCTCTCGAGCTCTATGAGTCCGGTGAGCTCAAGGAGCTCGTTGCTGGCTCACCCAACGAAGCAGACGCCTAGTAATCGGTTAACTCGCGCCGTTATTGCGAATCTTCTTCAGGCACTCGCAAAACAGTCGTGCGGTCATCGTTGCGTCGTAGAGCGCCGAGTGTGCCTGGCTATCGTCCCACTCGATGCCTGCGGCTGTAACGGCGCGGCTCAATACCGTCTGCCCGAACGTGCAACCTGCCAGCGTCACGGTATCGAAACTCGAAAACGGGTGGAACGGATTGCGTTTCACGCCGCTGCGTTCGACAGCCGCATTGATGAATTGTAGATCGAAAAACGCATTGTGGCCGACGAGTATCGCGCGCTTGCAGTCGTGTGTTTTGACTTCTTTGCGAATCCGCTGAAACAAGCCTCGTAGCGCTTCCCCCTCGTCGACTGCCGGTCGCAACGGATGATGTGGATCGATGCCTGTAACTTGCAGCGATGCCGGCTCGAGCCGCGCCCCTTCGAACGGCTTCACGTGATACCGCAGCGTCTCTCCGGGTTTAAGCTCGCCGTCGTCGCCGAGGTCGAGCAATACGGCGCCGATTTCGAGTAGCGCATCCGTTGCGGCGTTGAATCCGCCGGTCTCGACATCGACAACGACGGGCAGGAAGCCGCGAAAACGATTGGCGATGACGTCGAGATTCGCGATCGAAGCCTGACCCTCGGTCGTGCTGTCACTCATGTCAAACCGTTCACGATATCAGCCGGTGACTGCTCGGCGAGCAGCTCGAGTGTCAGCGCCACGCCGAACCCGGTCACCGCGGTCGGCACCGCGCCGAGGCCATCCTTGCTGTTGCTGGCGCTGAGATCTACGTGCACCCAAGGCATCGAGTCCGGCACGAATCGCGATAGGAATCGAGCGGCGAGGATATGATCGCCAGGGCCTGTCGGCGAGCATTGCTTGATATCGGCGATCTCGCTGTGCAGCAGCTCATCGAAGTCTTCGTCCATCGGAAACGGCCAGACGCGCTCGCCGCACGCGGCGCCCGCGTTGCTCATTACGGCGTTTGCGGCAGGCCGATTCGAAAACACACCCGAGTAACGATCGGTCACTGCGCGTACGCACGCGCCTGTCAGCGTCGCAAAGTCCATGATCAACGCAGGCTTTTCGCGTGCCGCAATTGCCAGCGTGTCGGCGAGCACCATGCGACCTTCGGCGTCTGTATGAATCGTTTGGATTGTCGTGCCATTGCTTGCCGTGACGACGTCTTGCGGCTTGTAAGCGGTTGCCGATAGACGGTTCTCGGAGATCGCGAGCCAGGCGTCGATGCCGTAGGGCACGCCGAGCGTCGCGAGCGCGACGATGGCGCCCAAGGCGACGGCGCTGCCTTGCATGTCACCATGCATCTCGAGCATGCCTTCGAACGGCTTCAGATTCGTGCCGCCGGTGTCGAATAAAATGCCTTTTCCGACGAGCGCGAGCTCAGCCGCCTGGCGTCTGTTCGGCCGATAGGATAATCGCGCGATGCCCGCGTCCCGATCGGCATTGCCCTGCGAGACTGCTAGAAATGCGCCAGCGCCGAGTTCGCGTAGCTTGCGTTCGTCGAGAAAGTCGAACTTCAGGCCGAAGTCCTTCGCGAGCCGTTGCAGCGCCGTGTGATAGCTCGTTGCGGTCAACATGTTCGGTGGCAGTGCGGTGAACCAGCGTGCGATGTTGTTGCCGAGCGCTTGCGCATTCAGGCGGTGAATATCGAGCCGTGCCGGCAACCCGAGGATGCGAATCGTCGAAATGGACCATGGCTGGGCAGGCTTGCTCTTGAAGCTCGGCATTGCGAATGTGGCTGCGAGCAGCGCCGCAACGACGGCGCTGACGGCCGCTTGCGTAGCTTCTCCGAGATCGGGTGCATAGATACCGATCTGCCTCGGCTTGTCGGCGCGGGCCGACGCGACGAGCTTTCGCGCCCACGTCAGCTGCTCGAATCGCGAGGCCGATGGGAAGCGCGCCATCGTAACGCCCGTGCCTCGCCGATTGCCAAGCCGCGACGCTACGACTTGATCGGCTTGCGCGCGCGCGAGCAATGTCCGCAGCTGCTTGGCTTGAGGCAAGCCGCGAAAGGAGCGCTCGGATGGCGACTGCGCAGTAACGACGATGACGTGGTCGAGGCGATCGAATGTTGCGCGGGATGGCGTTTGTGTCGACTGGGTGACTCTAGGAAGGGCTGTCTCGGGCAGTATCTGCATCCGCTTGTCTTGACCGGCTGTCGGTAAAAACGCGATCATAACGCAGTTGACCAAGCGCCTCACCGGCGCACGCATCGCCAGGCAGTCGCAATGCCGTGGTACTGCGTTTGATGTCAGTCATTGAGTACGAAGTCGTACTAATTATCAGTTAAACAACCCAGACGGCGATTAATCACGATGGCGAGTGCACGGCCGCTACCGTTCTTTGGCCGGTTTCCGGACGACCCGGATCCCGACGAGACGCAGGATTGGCTCGAATCGATCGATTCGGTGCTCAGAGTTCACGGCGCGGAGCGCGCGCATTATCTGCTCGAATGCATGATCGATCATGCGCGGCGCTCGGGTGCCTATCTGCCGTACAGCCCGAACACAGCGTATCTGAACACGATTCCAGTCGGTCAGCAGCCCGAGTACCCCGGGGATCGCGCGATCGAGCGGCGGCTCGAAGCCTATATCCGCTGGAACGCGATGGCGATGGTCGTGCACGCCAACCGCATCAGCT
>JAHEEN010000080.1:0-1957 GCA_024640685.1 Rhodospirillaceae bacterium | reverse complement strand
TCAGCTCGGAGTACGGTGGCCACATCGCAAGTTACGCATCTTCAGCGACGCTCTATGAGGTCGGTTTCAATCACTTCTGGCGCGCGCCGAGCGACGATTTCGGCGGGGATCTGGTGTTCATCCAGGGACACTCGTCACCGGGCATCTACGCCCGCGCGTACCTCGAGGGCCGCTTAACCGAGAATCAGCTCGACCATTTCCGCCAGGAAGTCGCCGGTGATGGCTTGTCATCGTATCCGCACCCATGGCTGATGCCGGACTTCTGGCAGTTCCCGACCGTCTCGATGGGCCTCGGCCCGATGATGGCGATCTATCAGGCACGGTTCTTACGTTACCTCCAGCATCGCGGCGTCTTGCCCGAGCAGGATCGTAAGGTTTGGTGTTTCCTCGGCGACGGTGAGACGGACGAAGCGGAGTCGATGGGCGCGATTACGATGCCCGTGCGCGAGCACCTCGACAATTTGATCTTCGTAATCAACTGCAACTTGCAGCGGCTCGACGGCCCGGTGCGCGGCAACGGCAAGATCGTGCAGGAGCTCGAAGCAGCGTTTCAGGGTGCCGGTTGGAACGTCATCAAGGTACTTTGGGGATCCCGATGGGACCCGTTACTCGCGAAGGATACGCACGGGGTGCTGCGCCGCATCATGGAAGAGACCGTCGATGGCGAGTACCAGAATTACAAAGCCAAAGGCGGGGCCTACACGCGCGAGCACTTCTTCGGCAAGGCGCCAGAGCTTGCGGAGATGGTCGCGCACATGTCGGACGACGAGATTTGGCACTTGAACCGCGGCGGGCACGATTCTGAGAAAGTGTACGCTGCGTATGCCCAGGCCGTGCGTCAGGACGGTCGACCGACGGTGATCTTGGCGAAAACCGTCAAGGGCTTCGGCATGGGGGCGGCGGGTGAAGGCCAGAACATCACTCACCAGAAGAAGAAGCTCGACTACGACGATCTCAAGGCATTTCGTGATCGCTTCAACATTCCTATTGCCGACAGCGAGATCGAGGAGCTGCCGTATTTCATGCCCGACGCGGACTCCGAGGAGCTACAGTATCTGCACAAGCGCCGCGACACCCTCGGCGGCTTCTTGCCGAGTCGGACGACGAGGGCACCGACGCTGACCGTGCCTGACCTCGAAGCATTCAGCGGCCAGCTCGAAGGCAGCGGCGATCGCGAGATCTCGACGACGATGGCGCTGGTCAGGATGCTGACAGCGTTGGTTCGCGACAAGAACATCGGCAAGCACATCGTGCCGATCGTCCCCGATGAGGCGCGCACGTTCGGCATGGAGGGCATGTTCCGCCAGGTCGGCATCTATTCGTCGATGGGGCAGCTGTATACGCCGCAAGATGCCGATCAGCTGATGTTCTACAAAGAGGATCGGCAGGGTCAGATTCTCGAAGAGGGGATCAACGAGGCCGGCTCGTTCTGTTCATGGATCGCGGCTGGCACGTCGTACGCAAACCATGGCGTCCAGATGATTCCGTTTTACATCTACTACTCGATGTTCGGTTTCCAGCGGGTCGGTGACTTCGCATGGGCCGGTGGAGATCTACAGGCGCGCGGCTTTCTGATCGGCGGCACAGCTGGCCGCACGACGCTGGCCGGCGAAGGCTTGCAGCATCAGGACGGGCACAGCCAGCTCGTTGCGACGACGATTCCGAACTGCCGCGCTTACGATCCGTGTTACAGCTACGAGCTCGCGGTCATCGTTCAGGACGGCTTGCGTCGCATGCACGGCGAGCAGGAGAACGTCTTCTACTACATCACGTGCATGAACGAGAACTACGTTCATCCGCCGATGCCGAAGGGCGTCGAGCAAGGCATTCTGAATGGCATATACCCGTTGAAGATCGGCGGTCGCGGCAAGGTGCGCGTCCAGCTGATGGGATCGGGGACTATACTGCGCGAGGTCGAGGCGGCAGCCGAGCTGCTCGAGCAGGAGTTCGATCTGCC
>JAHEEN010000281.1 GCA_024640685.1 Rhodospirillaceae bacterium | reverse complement strand
ACCCGTAGAAAACGAGTCTCCGTGTGCCGGTAAGGTGATTGGCGGTGGTGTAAGTCGCGGATAGTTCGCGACTAATTCGGTCGGTATGGAGAGACTATAAAATCTTTAAAAACATGGACTTATAGTGGCGGAGGGAGTGGGATTCGAACCCACGGTGCGGATAAACCGCACACTTGATTTCGAGTCAAGCCCGTTCGACCACTCCGGCATCCCTCCGCGCGCGAATCTATCAGGTAGGTCCGCTGGCGGCAAACGCCCGTGTCAGGTCGCGTCGCTCCGGTCGTAGCGAACGATCCTCACCTTCTCGATCGTCGCTAGCCCCGAAGGCATCATTTCGTCCAGCACCGGCAGGAAGCTCTCGATCTCTTGCTCCGAATCGACGATCTCGATGATGACCGGCAGGTCGTCCGATAACCGCAGAATCTTGGCCGTGTGCAGCTGGCTCGACGCGCCGAAGCCGACGAGTCCCCGCAGCACGGTTGCGCCGGCCAGCCCATGCTCACGTGCGCGGAGCACGATGGTCTCATAGAGCGGTCGGTGCTCGAAACGGTCTTTCTCCCCGACGTAAAGGCGCAGCAGAGTCGCATTTTCGGGCCCCGTCATGATGACCTCCTAGCGGTTTAGCGCCATCGCGCCGATGTGTCCGAGCCAGACGGCAAGCATGCAGACCCCGACCGACAGAAGGACATTGCCAAATGCCCAACTCCACTCGCCGTCGCGCATTAGATTCAGCGTCTCGAGGCTGAACGTCGAGAACGTCGTGAAACCGCCGCAGATGCCGATCATCAGAAACGCGCGGGCATCGGCCGCGACGAGCCAGCGGCCATCGGCCGCGAGTACCGTTGCCAGAAAGCCGATGACGAACGATCCGGAGACATTGACGAAGACCGTTCCCCACGGGAACGTTTCGCCGACGTTGCGTGCGATCAGGCCCGAGCACCAGTAACGGCCCATGCCGCCCAGCGCGCTGCCGAGCCCAACCCATAAGTAGGTCACCATCGGCTTCGCGTTAGAAAGTGCGAGTTCACGGTCCGGTATAGTAGCAACGATCCGTGACATCGGTGTCCGCGGTTCGCCGTGTGCCCGGGAGCTTGAGGGATTGGATCCATCCATCGCATTGAATCGCATCGCCGATATCGTCGGCGATCGCGGCATTATTGGGCCCAGCGATGCCGCGGCCTACCTCGTCGATCATCGCGCGCTTTACTCAGGCGCCGCGGCCGCGATCGTTGCGCCTGCGTCAACCGACGAGGTTGCAGCCGTACTGAGGATCTGCAACGAGGCGTGCATCGGCGTCGTTCCACAGGCCGGCAACACGGGTTACTGCGGTGGTGCAACGCCGTTCGACGCCGAGCGCCAGATCGTGCTGAGCCTCGCACGCATGCGTCAGATTCATCGTGTCGATCCGGTCGGGTTCACGCTGACTGCCGATGCCGGCGTGATTCTCGCCGACGCGCAGGCCGCCGCCGAACACGAAGGGCTCCTGCTTCCGCTGAGCCTCGGCTCGGAAGGCTCGTGCCGCATCGGCGGCAATCTCTCGACGAACGCCGGAGGGCTCAACGTCGTGCGCTACGGCATGGCGCGCGATCTCGTGCTCGGTCTCGAAGTCGTGCTGCCGAGCGGCGACGTTTTGAGCGATCTCAAGGGCCTGCGCAAGGACAACACCGGTTACGACTTGAAGCAGCTGTTCATCGGTGCCGAAGGCACGCTCGGCGTTATTACCGCGGCCGTGCTGAAGCTCTTCGCGCAACCGCGCAGCGTGCAGACTGCCTGGCTTGCCGTCACAGACGTCGATGCAGCGAACGCGGTCGTCGGCCTCGCTCGCCGCTCGACCGGCGATATGCTCGTGTCCGCTGAGTATCTATCGCGTACGTCGCTGGCGCTCGTGCTCGAGCATCTCGACGGTGCGCGCGATCCGCTGGCCGTGGCCCATGAGCACTATCTGCTGATCGAGCTTGCCGGACCGCTCGATGAGCTACAGTCGAGAGCGCTACTCGAGCGACTGCTCGAGGAGGAGCTTGCAGCCGGGCGAGTCGTCGACGGCGCAATTGCCGAGTCCAACGCGCAGCGCGACGCGCTCTGGGCACTGCGCGAGTCGATTCCCGAAGGCGAGCGCCATGCGGGCCAGTGCGTCAAGCACGATATTTCCATCCCGATCGCCGAAATTCCCGCTTTTCTCGACGAAGCGCGGCGGCGGCTCATGCCGATCGCTGCGCATCGGCTCTCGGTCTTCGGGCACCTCGGTGACGGCAATCTGCACTACAACCTCGTGCCGCCGGCAGGAGAGGCGTTTGCGCCGGAGACTGCCGCAGCGCTGACCGGGATGCTGTACGACTATATCGACGAGATCGGTGGCAGTTTCAGCGCTGAGCACGGCATCGGAATCTTTCGCCGCGACGAGCTTGCCCGCTACAAGTCGCCGCTATCACTGGAGATCATGCGCAGCATCAAAGCGACGCTCGATCCGCACGGGATCATGAATCCCGGCAAGCTCTTCGATGCGCCGGACGCTTGAGCTTCAGTTGCAGCTTCCGATGCTGCGTCCGACCGCGCGGGGCGCTAACATCGGTGTTGTCAGCTATACGAGCCACAACCACGTGAGGTGAGGCCATGAATTGGTACGTCGACGTGCTTCGCAAATATGCGGTCTTTTCCGGACGCGCTCGCCGCAAAGAGTATTGGTTCTTCGTGCTGTTCAATCTACTGATTGTTGCCGGCTTGACGCTCGTCGACGCGTTCGTCGGTACCTATGACCCCGTCCGTGAAGTCGGACTCCTGAGCGGTCTCTACGGCATCGGCATGATTCTGCCGAGCCTGGCCGTCGGCGCGCGGCGACTACACGATAGCGGCCGCACGGCCTGGTGGCTATTGATCGGGCTCGTGCCCATCATTGGCGCTATCGTATTGCTGATCTTTTTCATCTTGGACAGTCAGATGGGCGACAACGAGTACGGGCCCAATCCGAAAGGTCTCGCCGCCTAGTCCGAGTCGCAGCGCCGATGCCGAGCGTGCATTGACGAGTTGGCGCGCGCCGGTAGATGATTGCCTCTACCTCGGAGGCGCGCGCAGTGACGTCGCACCGAGCCCAACGCTACCAAGAAGACGTCATTGCTAAAGGCTCGACAAAAACTCGGTAAGTATCGCATCGAGCGCCGCTTGAACGACGGTCCGATCGCGGCCGTCTATCAAGCCTACGACACGATCCAGGGCGTGCGCGTCGCGCTGAAGATTCCGCATGCGAGCGCAATGACCGAGCATTTCTTGAAGGACTTCAAGCGCGAGGCACGCCTTGCGCCGAAGCTCGAGCATGAGAACGTCATGCCGATTCGCGATGCGTCCTATATCGACGACAAGTTCGTCATCGCGATGCCGCTGGGCGAGAGTACGCTGGCGGATCGCATGCGCAAACGGCTCGCGACAGGTACCGCGCTCGACTATGCCGAGCAAGTGCTGGCCGGCGCTGCACGCGCGCACGCGTGTCGCATCATTCACTGCGATATCAAGCCCGATAATTACATCCTGTTTCCCGGCAACGTCTTGAAGCTCAGCGATTTCGGGTTCTCGAAGATTGCGCAGCGCTCACTGCTGCAGGGCTCGGGATCCGGCACGATCGGCTACATTGCACCGGAGCAGGCCGTCGGGCGGCCGATGTATCAGTCCGATGTTTTCGCGTTGG
>JAHEEN010000004.1 GCA_024640685.1 Rhodospirillaceae bacterium | reverse complement strand
AACGATGAGAAATCTAGCGCGCTTATTGGAACACTGGGATCGAATGCGGGGAGTTTGTTTGGCCCCGTCTTCATGATTCAAGGCGGCTACCATTGGTACTAGTTATGGAACGGTAGCTAATGGCCGTACTTGTTAAACAAACCGATAACATAGCGAAATAGCAGGTCGGCTGTTCGCCCCAAAGCTACCGGTTGGATCGGGTCCAAGTCATTAACAAGAAATTACGGCGAGATACGAGCGAAGAGCGGACGTTCCCGTGGTATGTTCTCGGAATCGAGTTTTCGGCTTAAGCTGTCCGGATGTAGACGCTGGCACAAGCGCAGGACTCGCGATAGAAACGGAACAACGGTGCCAGAAATACAGGGTGACGGTTGACGACTCCGGTCCTTATTCTTGCGATCCTGGTGGTGCCATTCGCTGCGGTACGTCTCATCGCCTGGCGGCGACCTGTTATCGATCCCGATATTGGCGGCGTCATTGGTCTCATCGCGGCTTTCATATTTTTCGGTATGGGGCATTTTGTGCAGACGGAACCGATGGCGGAGATGTTACCGCCTTGGGCACCCAGAAGAATTGCGGTCATTTATGCAACGGGGATTCTTGAGTGGGTACTAGCGGCCGGCCTCTGGAATGCCGGTACCCGGAGACTATCCGGTTGGGCCTGCATCGTCGTTCTGGCGGCATTCTTCCCTGCCAATATCTACGCAGCAATTCATTCGGTCGGTATGGGAGGACATCAATGGGGCCCTGCCTATCTATTGGTGCGCGCCCCGGTTCAGGTTGTCCTGATAGGCTGGGCATATTGGTTCGCAGTAAGGGAGGTGCGGCATGAAGACGCTAATTGAGACTCTGACGTTTCGTCGGATGATTTCGCCGATGCTTCTTCAGATTCTTTTCTGGGGAGCAATAGGTGGAACGCTTTATGGAAGCGCCATTCTTTACTCGCGGGGGCATTGGGCATGGCCCTTTCCGCTCATATTTGGAACCCTGACTGTTCGTGTAATTTTTGAGACCGCAATTCTCGCGTTTAGGACCTACGATCGGCTGGGCGAGATCCGAGACCAACTCAGCGGCAGTTAAGCATCAGGTTGTGCTCGAATTGAATAGCGTGGACCGATGAACCTAATGAAAAGGCCCTTCGTGGTCCTGCTGTGTGTAGTCTCTGTCAGTGAGGTGTGGGCTCAGGATAGCGGGCTGTTATTGACGGTGACTGTAGAAGACGCACATCCGAATCTGGGCCAAGTTATCGTTTCGCTGTTCGATTCTGAAAATTTTCTGCAAACGCCCACAGCCCAGCAGACGGGCATGGTGAATGACGAAGGCCGATGTACCGTAGTCTTTCACGGGCTAGTTTCGGGGGAATACGCTGTAAGCGCGATCTACGATGAAGATATGGATGGCGAACTAGACACGGGGCTGTTCCGAATACCAAAAGAGAGAATTGGTTTTTCCAACAACGCGCGTGGTCGCTTCGGGCCGGCATCCTACGAAGACGCAAAAATCGTCTTATCCGCGACGGACTTGGTAATCACGATAAATCTCGTTAGCGCAGACTAGAGCACAGGTCAGGTTCACGAATAAATGCGTGAATGACCGCATATGGACTCCTCCTCGTTTTGCAAGCCAGTGGTTAGTGGGGAGCAGGATGACTGCGCCCGTGTATCCCGCCTCGAGAGTTGGCATACGTTGATGCGGGGCCTTGTTGGGTCTGCGCGCGCCAGTTCCCAATCGCTTTTACGTGCTTTTTCGCACCCGGACATTCTCGGGTTTGACTGGCGCCGGATCGACCGTTTCAGCATCTTCCACTGTGCTTTGCAAGCGTAAGTGACAGGCTTTTTGTTATTCAGCGATTGAGCTCGATCGCCTAGCAGCGGACGAGCTCTGGGTTGTAATCAGTCCCATATCTGAGCATTGCCCAGGCAATACGCGCGGTCTTGTTGGCGAGAGCCACTGCGGCGACGTTCGTGTGCCGTTTCTGAGCAAGCTCGGTGCCCCATCTACTCAAGTGGTCATCACGCCGTTTGGCCTGGCTGACTACGGCACGAGCGCCATGGATCAAGATGCTACGCAGATAAGGATCGCCAAGTTTGGTGATGCGGTAGATGAGATTCTTACCGCCGGTGCCGTGATGTTTTGAGGTGCTTGACGAACTGTGGCGCGATGAGCTTGACCTAAAATCCGCGCGATTGAAGCTCCCGCGCCCGGTGATGCGACCCGACGCAGGCTTCCATGCCAATGTCGCAGCCTGGTTGTCGTATTTGGCTAAGCACCTTCAGCCAGTTGAAACGCTTGAGTTGCCGTGTAAGCACTGGCCGACCTGTGGCATCGACGCCATGTACCTGAAAGACGTTTTGCGGCAAATCCACACCAACACGGGTAATCTGCATCTCGGATTTCTTGTCTTCCTGTGACTGAGATAATTCGTTTTGAAGAACGCTCAATCCAGTCTGGAGCATCGTGATGCCGTAAGGTGAGGAGGAGTCCACCCCAGTGCTATCGGCCGCAAACTGCTAGCCCCAAGTTTACCCGGTTAGTCCTCTCTTCTGGCTCATGCAAGCCCAGGATCTAATGCGCAGTCCGTTACAGGCTGAGCGTACTTCGTGACTGCTGAACTCAACCGTTGCACATTTAGATGAAATGCGAGCGCAAATTAATCCAGGTAATGAGCAAGGAAATCCTGAGGCTTAGCCGAAACCATGAGTTAGGCTTCGTGAACATCGAAATTAGAGATGCTCTTAGTGATCGACCGGAAACAAACTGGATTTACCCTGATCGAGCTCATGATCGTCGTGGGCATCGTCGGAATACTGGCTGCGATTGGCATTCCCGCCTACCAGGGCTACACGGTCCGCGCTCAGGTTTCTGAAGCCCTACAACTCACGGCAAACGTTAAGACCCAAGTTGCAGAAGCGTTTCAGATCGACGGTGAGGCACCAGCCGATCGTGCGCAAGCAAGCCTTACACCGAACGCTGCCGATACGGCGGGTATCTATGTGGCCTCTGTGGGTATCGTGGATGGTGTCATTGTCGTCACTTTCGGAAACCGGGCGAACGCGATCATCGCTGGTCGTACTCTAACCCTTACCCCTTACGAGACGGCGAATCTCGGCGTCGTATGGCGCTGCGGCGCAGCGTTGGAGCCAGCCGGATTGAGCCCGATCGGCACAGCAGGGGGAGGGCGTGCAGCAGCCTATCTCGCGCCGACGGTCGATCAGGCATTTCTTCCTGCTTCCTGCAAAATTTAAGTCGAACCTCACAATTACTTTGAGAATTCGCCGTACGAACGATTTTCGCCTAGCCGAGTGATTTTTTCATAGCTCCCGACAATAAGAGTCTTACTGAGATAAGCTAGGCGGGAGCTTATTTTCGAGCGGCGTTTCAGATCCGGTAGCGCACGCAACCTCGACTAGCGCCGGGCGCATAATACCCCCCGAACAAAGAAGAATGAGGGGAAATCATGACGCTCGAACAATATGCCTACATTGGAAAGATCATCGCAGCGATTGCAGTGGTTGCATCACTTATCTACGTTGCCAGACAGATTGGCCAGAACACAGAGATGATGCGCGCGAGCGCCGCGAGCGAGCGTGTACAGCGAGACACTGAACTATCGACGTCGGTTAGCGATAGCCAGGAATTCGCGGAGATTTGGGTCCAAGGTATGAATTTTGAAAGTCTTGGTGAAGTCGAGAGGACTCGGCTGGTCTTCTTCGAGCGCCGAGCAATTCTCCACTGGCACGATATGTATGTGCTACGGAGGAAGCGTTTGCTTCCGGACGAGTATTGGCGAGAGTTGCTTTGGATAATCCAGAACCTCGGAAGCCGACGGCAGGCTATTCGGGCGTCCTGGAATGTGTTCAAAGAATCATTTGACGAGTCATTTCAGGATTTCCTCGAGGAGCAGCTTTCGGTAAAAAGAGAGTCGGCGTGAGCCACATGCGAACGTATGCTATTGGCCGTAGTTCGTTAAGGTAGCAATTAACGTCGCGAAACCGCATGTCGGCTGTGCGCCCCGGCGGACGCAGCGTGCAGACCAAAGGCTCAAAGTCGGTGCCAGGTGAGTTTTCGATAAACGAATTTCGCGCGAGGCACCAGAATTTAATACCGGTTCGAAGCGAGAATGGTCCGGACGCCGAGATTGGGCTAGATTCAGCCCGAAACTCTAAGTGACTGCTTTGATTGGCGGGAAACGCCGTCTCGTTGACGCATAGATTACGCTGTGCTACTTGTCGGAAACACGCACCGTCTGCAGAGCTTGGCGAAACGGGGGCTCAAATGTTTCTGCGTAGATCGAAGAGCTTCTCATCATTATTATTATTGGCGCTGATCTTCGCGCCCGCGCTGCTTACCGCTCAACCGCCCGGCGCGCCCGACGTCGCTGGAAACTGGCAGGTTATTCGGGAGTTCTATTCCTGCGGGGATTGGAACATCGATCACAACGGTCAGGTGCGGCAGGAGTGCACAGCCCCCATCGATCAGGCGCCGGCAAACGCCAGGCTGCGTGCGTGGCCGCAGTACTTCGACGAGCCAATGTCAGGTATGTGGGATTGTGCACCGGCACCACTACCGAGCATCCTGAGCCACCCCACCCCAACGAAAATCGTGCAGAGACCAGACCGAGTACTCATCTCATATGAGCACGACGACGGTCGGCGAACCATCTGGATGGACGGCCGGGACCATCCGCCAGCGAGTGAATTGTTCTATCACGGTCACTCGATCGGTCGTTACGAAAATGATGTCTTGGTCGTCGAGACCACGAATTTCACTTTCGATCCGGACGGGCTGGACGACCACGGTCATCTCCCGAGCTCACCTCGTAAACGGCTGACGGAGCGTTACAGACGAGCCGGCCCCGATTCGCTCGAGCTCGAAATCACTTATGAGGACACACTCTTCCTCAACGAGCCGTTTAGTTGGATACGCCGGATTCAACGCACGACGTTTCCGCCCGGGGAATGGGGTGCGTGCGACCCTGAGCAATCGCGGCGGCAGTTGGCTACAATCCCGGTGTCCAAATACGGAGACTGACGAGGCCCTCTGCAGGCACCTGATCCGCTCATCCCACGCAATCCGGGCGATCGGCGATTCCGCTGCGTCGACCGAGGAAGGAAGTCATGAAATCAGTCACACTGCGTACGCTGACAGCCTCGATTCTGTTGGCTGCGAGCGGTGTCCACGCACACCATTCCCATGGCCCTTTCTACCATCTCGATGAAGTTGTCGAGGTAACTGGAACCGTCAAGCTCTTCCGTCTCATCAACCCACATCCGGAGATCGTTCTCGAGGTGATGGGCGCCGATGGCGAGTCGACGGAAGTGATCGTCTACGCTCAAGCCTATGCCGGGCAGATGCGAGAGATGGGCGGTTGGACGAATGACTCGGTCAAGCCCGGTGATACCGTTACGGCCATGGGTCACCCGGGCCGCGGCTCCGTGACGTCCGTGATGGGTCAAACGTTAACGACGCCGTCGGGTCAGGTCCTCAATATGAAATTTTCCGATCTCCTGAAGCCTCCGGGGCCACGAGACGAGTAGTCGACTCGAGTCTGCTGGTCGGTCCGTCACCGGTCGACATTTTCGACCAGCTCGAGAGCAACCCCGTCATGGGCGTCGTCGCCAGCGATATGGACCCGTCCGACAACGATCTCGTCGCGATCTCGATGTACATCCGCGAGCCCCAGGCCGAGCGGCGATCAACGTGTCGCGTACCGATGAACCCAGCGTTGAGCTAACAGCTTTCGTCCGAGTCCCGGCGAACGAGGTACGTGGCGGCAACCTTCACAGCTACCCGTCAGCGATTCGCGGCGCGTATCTCCACGTCGACGTTCGAGGTACGCGGGCGCGTTGGGCCGGCGACCTCGATCGCACGAATCAGGCTGGCCGGTCCCGCGCGCGTCATCCGCGGGACTTTAACGCCCTATAGCAGACCCATTGCCCGAGTTAGGGCAGCTCTCCCCAGCGCGCCCGCAGTTGCCGCGCGTCTATGTGCAAGAACGGGCCGTGCGCCGCATTGCGCCGGTAGACGCCCATGCCGCCACGCAACTCGACGTAGTCGGCGTCTCGAAAGAGCGTATCTGCTAGACGCAGCAGATACTGCGCGTCGCGATAGTCGATTCGGCCATCTCTACTGAGATCATCCATGTCTCCATCACGCGGCGACTCGTCGACGTAGATATCGGCTGCACCGCCGTAAACGTGGCGGCTATACGGCACGTTACGAATGGCCGCATTGTAGAACGGTGTCCGATAACCACTCATGATCGTCAACGTTTCCGCCGTACGGCCGTCGTTATTGAGCGCCTCCAATAGCAGCTCGAGCTTGAGTAGCAGCTGCTCTCTCAATACGAGGTACTTCGGATAGCCGCCAGACTGCTTGGATGGAAACTGGCCTAGCCTGAAATGCGGTGACAGCTGCGTGTCGGCGTTTGCTTCCGTAAGCTCGATAAAGCCGTCGGGTTGCTCATAGAGCGGATTGCCGTTCAGCGGCTCGCTCGGATAAGTGCCGATAAGATAGTCGTTCAATCGTTCATTCCGTACGCGATCGCGCGGAACCAGGACGAACACGTTGAGCGCGATTCGATGGCCGCCACGCGTAACGTCCAGGCGATAGATGCCCGGACTACCCGGCGCTCGCCACCGCCAACCCAACGCTGACTGCTCAGGAGCGGACTGCGATGCATCGGCCGATACGACCGATCCATCTGCCTCGAGAGAGAGCAACTCACCCGGCAGGACGAACAGCGCAAAGACGCTATAAGGAATCTCGAGATCGTTGACTGTGACAGCGAACTCGGCGCGGCCCGACTCGAACGACGTTGCAATCGTCGGCTGCACGGCCAGCCACGACACAGCAATGATCACGAGCAGACGGCTCGTATATCGAGGCGCCTCAGCTCGGCGGCATCTCGCGAAGCTCGCGGAGCACTGGATTGTCGCGTCCATAAATATCGTCCCTGAAGTGAAGATCGCCACTGCTCGGATCGATCCAAGCGGTCCAGTACAGCAAGTGCACGGGAACCGGGCGCGTGAGTCGCACAGTCTGCTCGCTGTTGCCACCCGCAGCCGCTTCGATCCCCGGTCGTGTCCACTCGGCCTGGTCGCTGAGCAACAGCTCCGCGAGATCCAGCGGCCGATCTAGACGAATACATCCGGAGCTAAACGCCCGTGCGTTCTGCCCGAACAGCTCGCGCGCAGGCGTATCGTGCAGATACACCGAGAACTTGTTCGGAAACATGAACTTCACAGCACCCAACGCGTTGAATGAACCCGGTTTCTGCCGCAGACGATAGGGAAAGTTCCGCGCAGTGACGCTGTTCCAATCGACGTCGGCGGGATCGACCGGGCGCTCCTGATCGCCCCAACCACTCAATAGCTCGTAACCCTGGGCCGCAAGATAGCTTGGATCCCGTTTAATCAACGGCAGCTTGTCGCCGGTCGCGATACTCGGCGGCACCTCCCAATACGGGCTCAGCACGAGATAGCGAATCTGATCCGAGAAGACGGGCGTACGCCGATACGGCTGTCCAACAACGACCCGCATGTCGAGAATCGACGTGTCGTTCTCGATGACGTCCAGACGAAAGCCCGCGATATTGACGATCACATAGAGATCTCCGAGGTCTTCCGGAAGCCACCGCCAGCGCTCGAGATTGACTATGAGCTGATCGATACGGTCCTGGATCGGCACGTTCAGTGCGCGCAGCGTCTGCCGACCGACAACGCCGTCGGCGGCGAGACCGTGACGCAGCTGAAAGCGCCGCGCGGCATCTGCTACGGTCGTGTCGAACATCGACGGGCGCGCATCGCCATCGAGATCTCCAGCAGCGATCAACCGATCGATCAACGCGTCGACGCGCGCACCCGAATCGCCCTCACGAAGCGTCGCACCATCGGGCACTTCCGGCCAGTTCCCAAGCGAGTCGCGCCGTTGCCGAAAGCTCGCAAGACGCCCCACTAGCGCGTGGTAGGCCGGATCGGTCGGCAGCAACTCCTCGAGAACGGCACTGGGCGCGTCGGACTCAGCCGCGCGCTCCAGCAACGGCGCGAGCGGTCGATGGCGGCGATTCGCTATCCACTCTGAATCGAGCGTCTCGGGGTTCAGTCGGCCCGCCAGGAAGTGAGAGCCAAGCATCAGGAAGGCGTCGGTCATCGCGAGCTCGAGATCCACGATAGCACCGAGCCGGTCGGCACTCTCGAGCTCATCCAGTACGGCGACATGGTAGTCGGCAGGCCTGAGTCCGTGCCGCGCGGGTGCGGTGTGGATCCAGTTGAGCAACGCATCACCGCGCGGCGAGAGACCGGCCTCCCCCACCCAAACCGGGCGATAGTCGCGCAGTGGATAGAACGCACGCATCGTCTCGCGCGCGTGAATGCGCTCGTCGGCGACCTTGAGGCTATCGGTGAAAACCGCGGCCTCGATTCGGTTGCGAAGGCGCGCCTCGACCGGTGTCTCGGCAAGCGCGCTGCCGAGCGTCGCGAGCGACAGCGCAAGAACTAGCGCAATCTCAAAAGCTCGACAATACATGGCCCCAACTCCTTGGTCTGCCAGCATACGCGCGCTGCCGATAATACAACCGTGACATTCCGGCGCCAATCTCGCGCGTTTCGGAATCTACTGTGCTGGAGATTCCCGCGAATTTGCTAGGCTTCCGTCACGGAACGGCTACGCGCCGTATGTCCGCGGCCAGGCCCCGACGATCCCGAAAGCCTCTATCGAGCAACGATGGCGACACGATTTCTCAAATACCTCGACGTGCTGGAACCGCGCCCGCTGACGAACCTGGCCGACTACCTGGTCGGACTCACGGCCGGACGGCTCTGGCTCAAAGTCCTGATCGGCATGTTTCTCGGGCTTCTGACCGGTGCTGCGTTGGGGCCGAGCGCCGGTTTCTTGGCGCCGAGCACCGGGGCGCTAATCGGCAACTGGCTTGCACTGCCTGGCATGCTGTTTCTCGCAGCCGTGCAGATGATCGTCATACCGCTGGTGTTCGCCTCGATCATCCTCGGTCTCGCCTCGAGCGAGAACGTCGAGCAGTTGCGGCGACTCGGTGTCGTCGTCGTGCTGTTCTTCGTCGCAACGACAGCTATTGCTGCTGCGATCGGCCTTTGGATTGCCGATTTAATCAGGCCGGGCCGTAGCTTAGGTGAGAATCTCATCGAGCAGGCATCCGGCACCGCACCGCCCGCACCGATGGCGGCGCCCAGTCTCGAGGAACTACCCGAAACGCTGATTCGCTTGCTGCCCGGCAATCCGCTCGGCTCAATGGTCGAAGGGGAGATGCTGCAGGTTGTGATATTCGCGGTCATCGTCGGGGTCGCATTGGTCTCGTTGACGCCGACTCAATCCAAGCCGTTACTCGATCTTCTGACTTCGCTGCAGCACGTTTGCATGACCGTCGTTCGCTGGGCAATGCGTCTCGCCCCGATCGCAGTGTTCGGTCTCATGGCGCGGCTGACGAGCCAGCTCGGCATCGAGGCGCTCATCGGCATGGCCTACTACGTCATCACCGTGTGGCTGGGCTTGCTGATGCTGCTCGCACTCTATCTCGTGCTGCTGCGGCTGCTCGCCAAGCAGGGCGCGCTCGAATTTCTACGCGAGACAAGGGAGCTATTGCTACTCGCGTTCTCGACGTCGAGCTCGGCGGCAGTCATGCCTCTGTCGATCAAGACGGCCGAAGAACGGCTCGGCGTCCGCCGCTCGATCGCACAATTCGTCGTGCCGCTCGGAGCGACGATCAACATGAACGGGACCGCACTCTACCAGGGCGTCGCAGCGATGTTTCTCGCTCAAGTCTATGGTATAGAGATCGGGCTAGGCGGGATGGCGCTCGTCGTCGCAATGGCCGTCGGCGCGTCGATCGGCTCGCCCGCAACACCGGGCGTAGGGATTGTTATTTTGGCGACGGTATTGAGCTCGATCGGCGTTCCGGCTGAAAGCGTCGCGTTGTTGATCGGTGTCGACCGGATACTCGATATGAGCCGCACGGCGATCAATGTGGCCGGCGATGTCGTCGCCAGCAAGATCATGGATCGTTGGATCGACAGCGAAGCAGCGGGTCAGCCCAACCTAAGCCAACCCGCCGACTCGTAGACAAAACGATTAGAAGCGAAAAATCAGGCCGACACCAGCGGACCAGATATCGACGCTCGATTGCGTATCGAACCACTCGTACTCGCCGCGAATGCTGACCTTCGGAAAGTCGACTTGGAGCCCCAGTAACGCCGTCGAGCCATCGTCGGTCGTCTCGGTCACCGCAAACGGCAAGCCGGCGATCGTTCCGGTTGACTCGATATCGGCATCGTAGACGCCCAGACCGGCGAACACGCTGAGGCTGACGAACGGTAGACGCTCAGCACTGATTGGAAAATGCAAAAGTGCTCGCGCCGTCGTCAGCGTGAAATCGTTGCTGACCTCGACCGGCACGAAACTGCCCAGCAGGTCCATGTCAATCGTGTCGGAGACGCCGTCGCTCGTCGCATAGCCAAGCTCTAGCGCGAGCCGCTTGCCGAGGCGGTAGCCGCCATAAAGCCGGTACGCCGATGCGCTGTCGTCGAAGTCGCTCGAGCTGATCAAGCCGTCGGCTTGCTCGGTGTACGTCAGATTGCCGACTGTCGCGCCCATGTAAGCGCCCGAGACATCCTGTGCCAGCACGGTACCGCTTGCGAGCAAGACCACTGTAGCCATTACCCATCGCATTGCTTCTCTCCTTGAATCAATCGGGATATAACTCGTGCCGACTCACAGCAGCCGCTCGAGCCGATCCAAATCGTTGATGGCGCGCCAAGAGCCGCCTTCGCGCTCGCTAAAAACTGCCGGTGTCGATGCGCGCAACCGCGAATGACTCCTCGCCCTCGAGCCGCGAAAGCGTGTAGTTGATGATCTGCTCGGCTTTATCCAGCTGCGCCGGGTACGGCGTAATGCTCATGAGCTCATTGAAAACCATCGTCCCATCCTCGATCGGTCGTCGGTTCAACCGGCCGCGAGAGGCTTCGCAACGAAGGATGGGCAACGAGCCTGGCGGCTCGTGGCTGGCAACCCCGCTGTCCTAGAAACTTCCTTAGACCGGTGGCTTTGCGACCCCCTCTTTCGAGGGGTGTGCCATTTATCAGCGCATCGAGCTTGAATGCGAAACCCAGCCGTGTCCAGCGCGCATTGACCGATACGCCGCAGGACGGCGCCAGCATAGTGAAGAAGGCCGTTATGTAGAATCTAGCCCGGCGTGCGCGGCGATGAACTCGCCCAGAAGCGCAAACTCCGCGGCACGGGCACTGCCCTTGCGCCACGCAAGCCCAATCGTTCGCTCGCCCCCACCTGGTATCGGCTGCAGACGCAACTGCGTGTGCGCTAGCAACGTCGAGCCCAAAGACATTTCCGGCAAAAACGTGATGCCGAGGTCGGCATCGACCATCTCGACGAGCGTCAAAAGGCTCGTCGCCGAGACCGGGCTCAGTTTCTCTGTGCCTCGCAACCGACACGCCTCGAGCGCATGGCCGCGCAAGCAGTGCCCTTCGCCCAGCAGCAACACGGACTCTGCCGGGACGGACTCGAGACGGTAGCGCTCGGCATCGATTAGCGTCGTCCCGTCGCGAAAGGCCAGCAAGAACCTGTCGTCAAACAGCGCTTTCGTTTCCGTGCCGCGCAGCTCGAACGGCAACGCGAGCAGCAGCACGTCGAGCTCGCCGTTCAACAAGCTCTCGTGCAGCGGCACGGTCTGCGCCTCGGTCAAAAGTGCCCGTAGCTTCGGATAGCGTTGCCGCAGCAATGGCAGCAGCGTCGGCAGCAGGAATGGCGCAATCGTCGGAATGACGCCGAGCCGCAACTCCCCTTCGAGCGGATTGCGCTGCCCTTGAGCGATCTCGACGAGTTCCTCGAGCGCCTCCACGCAATGGCGGCCCTGCGCCGCAATGCGTTGCCCCATCGCAGTCACCGTGACCGAGCGATTCGTCCGATCGACGAGTTGCACACCTAACGTCGCTTCGAGCTCCTTGATCGCAGCGCTGAATGCGGACTGCGAGACGAACGACGCCGCCGCCGCGCGGCCGAAGTGCTCGTGCTCGGCGAGCGCGAGGAAATACTGGATCTGCTTGACAGTCGGGATGCGCATTGATCGTTTTTATAGCATATTATTTCCTATTTATTCTGTTTTACAGATTTTTATACTCAATCTAGACTACTCCGCATCGACAGAATCGACCCGGAGGAGCACAGATGAATATTGAAATCGGCATCGACACCATGGACCGCGAGGCTATAGCAGGCGGTCTGTCCAGGCTGCTTGCCGATAGCTACACGCTGTATTTGAAGACCCACAACTATCACTGGAACGTGACGGGTCCGCACTTCAACACACTGCATACGATGTTCGAGACGCAGTACACGGAGCTTGCGACAGCCGTCGACGAGATCGCCGAACGTATCCGCACCCTCGGCGTCAAGGCACCCGGCTCGTATGCGGCGTTCGCGCAGCTCGCTTCGGTCGACGAGGCCAGCGGCGACGAGAATGCCGAGGACATGATTCGCGCGCTCGTCGCCGGCCAAGAAGCCGTCGTGCGCACGGCCCGTGAAGCGTTTCCAGCCGCGGAGCGCGCCAACGACGAGCCAACCGCGGACCTTCTAACGCAACGCATGCAGATCCACGAGAAGAACGCGTGGATGCTGCGCAGCATGCTCGACCACTAACTCGATTTACAACGACTGAAACTCGGAGGATTCACAATGTTCGAGAACCGCGAAGGGACCCGCATCCCGGACTGCACATTTAAGACGCGCGATGACCACGCCTGGATCGAGCGCACGAGCGACGGCATCTTCGGCGGCAAAACTGTCGTCGTTTTCTCGCTACCGGGCGCATTTACGCCGACGTGCTCGTCATCGCACGTGCCTCGCTACAATCAGCTCGCACGCGAGTTTCGCCAACACGGCGTCGATGACATCGTCTGCGTCTCGGTCAACGACGCATTCGTCATGAACGAGTGGAAGCTCGCTCAACATGCGGACAACGTGACGTTCCTGCCTGACGGCAACGGCGACTTCACGCGCGGCATGGGCATGCTCGTCGGCAAGGAAGACCTCGGCTTCGGACAGCGATCGTGGCGCTACTCGATGCTCGTCAAAAACGGCGTCATCGAGAAGATGTTCATCGAACCGCAAGAGCCCGGCGACCCGTTCGTCGCCTCCGACGCCGATACGATGCTCGAGTATCTCGCGCCCAGCGCGCAGAAACCGCTCGACGTTGCAGTTTTTACACGCGACGGTTGCCCGCATTGTGTCCGTGCGAAAGGCATGCTGCGCGACGCTGGTATCGAGTTCGACGAGCTCGTGCTCAATCGCGACTTCAGCGACCGGACACTGCGTGCGGTCTCGCAGGACCTCAGCTATCCACAGATTTTCGTCGATGGCGAGCGGATTGGCGGCGCCGACACACTCGCCGACTGGCTTGGACACCGACGCGCGGCCTGACGTCTTCTTTCTCCTAGCTCCCCCTACTCGCCCGGACTTTGCTCCGGGCATTTTTTTGGATCGATCGCGATTTACCCCTCAAAAAAAACCGGCGCTTCCATGCGCCGGCAATGGGGGATCATTGGATTCGGGATCGAAACCGCCACACGCTGGCAGCGGCCGGGGGCTCGATCTCAGGCCATCAGGATGGCGCCAGCTGTCACGGCGACGCCCAATACTGCGGTGTAGACCATCAGCCCGATCATGCTCTTGAGTTGTAACATCGTTGTCTCCTGTCGTCGTGACCGCCGGCAGCAGGAATCGCCGGACCGGTCTGTTAACCTCTATGCTGTCTAATGCGTGTTTCGTGCCAATCTCTCGTGCCTATTAAAAACAGCAAGTTAGATCGAGGAGCTGACACCTAGCCAGCCATTTCTGCCGTTTCAGGCATGTCAAATTTGGCAGACTATGCCAAAATTGGCAGCTATGACCGACTCGGACGATCTGAAGGGGCTACTGAACTGCCTCGATGAGCCGGCGATCCTGCTCGGACTCGACTACCGCGTGCTCGTCGCCAACGACGCCTATCGCGATACCTATGGGGATCACATCGATCAAGGGCGGCACCACTGCTATGAGGTATCCCATGGCTATACGCAACCGTGTGACCTTGCCGGTGAAACTTGCCCGCTGAAGCACAGTCAGACAACGGGTAGAAACTCGCGCGTGCTGCACATTCACCATACGCCGCGCGGCAAGGAGTACGTCAACGTCGAGATGTGGCCCGTCAAGGACCCGACGAGCGGTCAGATCAAGTATTTCTTAGAGCGGATGCGACCATCGGACGCGGGCAGCGTCGACTCCGCGGCCGATCGACTCGTCGGCGAGTCGCCTGCATTTCAGCACATGCTCGCGCTCGTCGAGCGCGCGGCGCCATCGGAAACGACCGTGATGCTGCTCGGCGAGACCGGGACCGGCAAGGAGCTCGTCGCGCAAACTATTCATCGCTTGAGCCAACGCCGCGACAAGCCGTTCGTTCCGGTCGAGTGCGCCGGCTTGCCCGAGACATTATTTGAAAGTGAGCTATTCGGGCACGAGAAAGGCGCCTTCACCGGAGCGACGAGCCGACGCGACGGCCTCGTCGATGCTGCCAACGGCGGCACGCTCTTTCTCGATGAGATCGGCGAGGTGCCGCCGGCCGAGCAGGTCAAGCTGTTGCGGCTACTCGAGACGCGTCGCTACCGACCCGTCGGTGGCACCGAGTGGAAGGAAGCCGACTTTCGCTTGATCTGTGCGACCCATCGATCCCTGCGGGACATGGTCGCAGCTGGTACGTTTCGCGAGGATCTGTACTACCGACTGAACGTGCTGGAGGTCGAGCTGCCGCCACTGCGCGAGCGCGTCGAGGATATCGAGCGACTAGCGACGTCGATACTCAGACGTCTCGGCGCAAACAATATGCGTATCAGCGATGAGGCACTTGCGGCGCTCGAGCAGCACGACTTCCCAGGCAACGTGCGTGAGCTCAGAAACATCATTGAGCGTGCGCTGTTGCTGGCCGACGACGACTGCATCGACGTCACTCATCTACCTCCGCTTCAACGGCACAGTGAAGCAACCGCGTCGATCGGACCGACCGTCGATGTCGAGCCGCTCGATCTGCACGAACGACGTTATCTGCGAAAAGTGCTCGCAACGACCAAGGTCGGGCGCCGTGAGCTGGCGCAGCGCCTCGGCATCAGCGAGCGCGCGTTGTATCGCAAGATAGCCGCACTCGATGCCGATCCCGACTGAAAAAATGCGGGACTGGTCGAGCTTCCGTCACAATCGGCGTTATACAATATCGCGCCATGCGGTAAGCCGGATGGAACCGAGCATGCTAGGCGCAACGGAATGAGCACGCCCAACCCCCATTTAGACGACACCGGCGCGATTCGCGCGGTACGCCGTCCTGACGCATTTCGGCGGATTCTGTCCTCTATTCTCGATGTCGGCCGTGGTTTGCTGCCGCGGACGTGGAACGGTGATCGCGCCAAGGACCGTCCAGCCGAGCACTTGGGCGCGTTGTGCCGGCAGCTACTCGACCATCGTGGCGAAGCCTCCGGCCTCGCGCTGGCCGACGAGATTCTGTCGCTGTACCAGAAACTGTCGGTATCTGACCGACTCGAGTTCTTCGAGCTGCTGGTCGCGCAGTTCGAGGCCGACCACGAGACGATAGCCAATGCTGCAACGGCCTACTTGGACGCTGCGGACGCCACGACGCTAGCGGCGTTGGCGAAAGCTGTCGAGGCACCGCGACGGAAGCTCTTTCGACGCCTCAACATGGTGCCTGACGGAATCGGCCGCCTCGTCAGGCTGCGCAGCGACCTACTCAACGTCCTTGGCGAGCGTCCGCATCTGCGTCCGCTCGACACCGACCTTCGCCATCTGTTGATCGCATGGTTCAATCGCGGGTTCCTCGTCATGGAGCGCATCGACTGGACGTCGTCGGCCAACGTGCTCGAAAAAATCATTGAGTACGAGGCCGTTCACGAGATCAACGGCTGGGACGATCTGCGCGCGCGGCTCGCTGACGATCGTCGCTGCTTCGCATTTTTTCATCCGGCGATGCCGGACGACCCGCTGATCTTCGTCGAGGTCGCGTTGACAGACAGTACTGCAAACGCGATTCGGCCGCTGCTGGCGCCCGATCGATCGACTACGAATCCACGTCATGCCGATACGGCGGTGTTCTACTCGATCAGCAACTGCCATCACGGCTTGCAGGGCATTTCCTTCGGCCACTTCCTGCTCAAGCAAGTCATCGAAGAGCTGCGACGCGATCTCGACAACATCAAGACGTTCGTAACGCTGTCGCCGGTTCCAGGTTTTCGGCGCTGGCTCGAGAGCGTGCAGCTGGATTCGTTGCCCGAAGCGCGGGCAGCCGATATCGAGACCGCCCGCGAATTTCTGGCTCAGTCGGTTAAGCTGGACCTCGACGACGTCCCTGACGGGCAACGCGCAAGCTTGATGCGGCTCTGTAGCTACTACCTGTTGAACGCCAAGGCCGGCGACCAGCCGCTCGACCCTGTTACGCGTTTTCATATGAGCAATGGGGCAAGCCTCCAGCAAATCAATTGGGCTGCCGATCCGTCACCGGCCGGCCTAGAGCGATCAGCCGGCATCATGGTCAACTATCTGTACAACCTTGCGGACATCGAGAAGAACCACGAACGTTACCTCGCCGAAGGCGTGCTGACCGCCTCGGCCGACGTTCGCAAACTTGCAGGCTGACGTCGACCGTCGATCTTCGGTTCCTACGGCGGACCGACAGGAGTATCGTGGCCGCCACCAGTTTCACCGCTGGAAAAACTTACCGTGCGTTGTCGAAGAGGTAGGCGATGGCCAACGAGACGGATAGCCGTAACGCAAGCGTAATGCCGGATGTACCATGGGATAAGCTCAGATCCCTGACCGCATCTGGAGACGGCAAGGCACTGCTTGCGTATCTCGAGGACCTCGAGCCGCTCGCCACAATCCGCGCGCTGTTCCGCTTGAGCGGCGAGGAACAAGAGCAGCTCGTCGCGTTATTGCCGGCTGATCGCGCCGCCGAAATCATCGAAGACCTACCCGACGTGCACGCGGCGGACCTGATCGAGCGGCTCGATGCGAGCGCGGCGGCGGAGATCTTCGAGGAGCTCGACAGCGACCACGGCGCCGATCTGCTCGCGGAGATCGAAGCACCCGAGCGCCAGGCGATCCTCGCCAAAATGCCCCCTGATCGCGCCGGCAGCATGCGCAGCTTGATCACCTACGCCGCAGACGTTGCCGGCGGTCTGATGAGCACCGAATTCTATGTCTATCCGATCGCAGCAACAGTCGGCGACTTTCTCGTCGATCTTCGTAAACGACGTGACGATGTCGAGCAACTGCCGCAACGACTGGTCCTGCTCGACGTCGATCGCAAGCCGATGGGCGCCGTCGAGATTGCCGACGTGCTGCTTGCCGAGCCCGAAACGCCGCTCGCGTCGTTGAGCAAGGCTGTCGAGCCCGTCGGCGTCGACACCGGACTGACCGAGCTCGAGGATTACTTCCGGCGCTACGAGACGCTCGGCGCGCCGGTCATCGATCGCGACGGCCACTTCGTCGGGCGCTTGCGGCAACACGCCGTCATGGATGCGATTGCAGAACGCGCCCAGGATGAGCAGCTCAAATCGCAGGGTATCGTCGGCGGTGAGGAGCTCCGACATTTACCCGTGGTCACGCGCTCGAAGCGGCGATTGTCGTGGCTCAGCATCAATATTGTCCTGAACATTATTGCAGCCAGCGTCATCGCAATGTTTCAAGATACGTTGAGCGCGTTGATCGTACTCGCGGTGTTTCTGCCGATCGTCTCGGACATGAGCGGCTGCTCGGGCAACCAGGCGATTGCCGTGACGATGCGCGAGCTCACGCTCGGGATCATCGAGCCCCGCGACGCGCTGCGCGTCTGGTGGCAGGAAGCATCGGTCGGGCTGATGAACGGCGTAGCGCTCGGGTTTCTGCTCGGAGTCGCCGCTTATCTCTGGCAAGGCAACGCGTTGCTCGGCGTCGTGATCGGCGCGGCGCTCGCGATCAACACGTTTGTCGCTGTGTCATTAGGCGGCACAGTGCCGCTGTTGCTCAAGGCAGTGCGCGCAGATCCGGCGCTGGCGTCGGGACCGGTGCTGACGACCGTCACTGACATGTGCGGCTTCTTTCTCGTCCTGGGTCTTGCAACACTGGCGCTGCCGTGGCTGACATGACGATGCAGATCCAAGGCTACGGATTCGGTATCAGAACAATACGAGGGCAGCGGCCAAGGAAGCCCATACGGCCGCTCCAACAATCACCGCAATGCCTACTCCCTTAATCGGATCGCCACCATGTTCCTGCCTAGCATTTATCTCACGCGCTGCTTCAAGAACCTCAAGTACAGCATCATCCTCCAAAACAGGGACATCATCGCGACGTTCTCGCTCGCGCTCTGGTTTTCTAGCGGCCGTAGCCTCCTTCCGGCGGACTTGCCTCATAGTGACGCCTTACTCGATATTGCTGGTCTTGAGACTAGTGTTTGTCAGCCGTCAAAACTACAAGTCCGTCACGTTTCTGGCATCTATCGATAATTTGTCAAATTGAGTCCGTTGCCGCGATTGATCATTTTGGGGCGTTATTACTAGTAATGAATATCAGTAACGCGCCAATAATCGACGTCTCGAACTTGCCCCGAAGCAGTTGTTCAGACCGAGCCTAGGGCAGTTGACGCTAGGTAATGAGGCCCTCCACTCCTTATGCACGGATTGATTGCCACGCCGGGAGGGTGAAAGCTATGCGCCTTTCTGCGGACCGACAGCTGACGCTGGATGCATTTCTGTGACACTACAGGGCTTGTGATCGCTAACGCTTCAATTCGATCCGAGCATCCCTAATCTCGTAGCGCTACTCGTATCGTTAGCGTCGGATAAGGACAAAAAGCAGCTTCAAAGCGGAAGTTGTAGTGATATATTCTCTGCGTCAAGCTGACGGCTTAAATGACCGTTGGCTGCCGATCAGCAACGGCAACCAAACAGAAACATGAAGAAACTGATCGCGGACAAACGGTCAACACGCTCGCGAACGTCGGCGTCATAGTGAGCTATTGTTGGCATAGGGACAGGATCGACGGCAATTGCTCCGGCCAACCGGGGCGGGCAAAGAGATTCTAGGCATGAAGGTTCGAGTTAGGCACTTGCGGCGCTAGACCTCATGTGTCGATTCGTCGCCTACAAGGGTCAGCCGATCTTCCTAGCGGACCTTCTGACGCGCGCCGAGCAATCGCTGATTCATCAGAGTTTCCGTGCTCGCGAGCGCGAGGAACCGCTGAATGGTGATGGCTTTGGAGTCGGTTGGTATACAAAAGAGATCGACTCGACACCATGCGTCTTTACCAGTATCCAACCGGCCTGGGCCAATCGCAATCTGCGTCGACTGGCAGATAAAGTACGGTCGACCTGTATATTCGCTCACGTACGTGCTGCGTCACCGGGGATGCCTGTCACTGAGCTGAACTGTCATCCGTTTCTGCATGGGGACTTCCTATGGATGCACAACGGACGAGTCGCGGGTTTCAAAACAATAAGACGGCGGCTGAGACAACATTTAGGCGACGAGTACTATGATCTGATTCAGGGGACGACGGACTCGGAGCACGTTTTCGGGTTGTTCTTGAATGAGCTCAGCCGCTATGAGGATACCCGTGCACTCGAGAGCTGGCGGCTAGCCATGGAGCGAACGATCGGACTCTTAGAGACCTGGCTTGAGGATGGGGGAGTTACCGAGGCTTCACGACTGAATCTGTGTGTCACCGACGGCAATAGTTTGCTCGCGACCCGCTACGTGACCGCCTCTGACAGTCACGCCGAGACACTCTATATCACCCAGGGTGAGCGATTCGAGGTTCGGGACGGGCAGTATCAAATGCTGGGCGATATGAGCCAGGCCAGTACCGTAATCATTGCCTCCGAGCCGTTAACCGATGACCGAAGCAATTGGAGGCCAGTGCCGTTGAACCACTCGATCAGCGTCTCTGCCGACACACAGGTCGAAGTTGAGCCGATAGTATTCGAAAGATGACGGAGATCGCTAAGCGCCCGAAGCCAAGAGTCAACTTTCGTTCACAGCGAGAAAACGCTCTAAAGCGGAACTTCCGATGATATCTTCTCAGCATTGAGCGGATAGCTCAAGCTGGCCGAAAGCCGACCTTCCGCAGAGGGAGAAATCTAATGTTTTGCTATCGAGCCGAGGCGTCATCCATAGCGATATTTGTGGTTCTACTCCTTCCTTCGGAATCCTTGGCTCATCACTCGACTCGTGCTTTCTTCAATCCAGATGTGAAAGTAGAGATCGAAGGCGTAATTAGAGCAATTCAGTGGAGGAATCCTCACACAATCTTTGAACTTGATGTTCAGGATGAACGAGGCGAGACGATCCGATGGCATGTCGAGTCTGGAGCGCTGGGTGTTCTTAGGGCCCAGGGTATTACCAGCGAAATCCTCAGCATCGGCGATAACGTCAAGATTCTCGGCGATCAGTCGATGCGGAACCGCCCAGAGATGTTTGCGAGGAACATACTGTTGGCGAGTGGAGAGGAGGTTCTGCTCACTCTTGGGGCCAGAGAGTATTTTTCCGCTAACGGTGATGTTGAACTTCTGGAAGGCGCTTACGACGAGGAGGCCGTCGAGATAGCGCGGCGAACTGCCGACGGGATCTTTCGGGTCTGGAGCCGGATTGGAGAAAGGCTGCGAGTTGACGAGGGAGGGATCTTTAACAATGAGGAAATTGACAGCTTTCCATTTACTGCTCAAGGTCGAGCGGTTCGTGATGAATGGGACCCAGCCGCCAATTTTATTCTTGGTTGCACGGACTGGAATATGCCCAGACTCATGAATAATCCGCTACCGATGGAATTCGTCCGAGATGGCGAGAACATCGTGATTCACTTTGAGGAAAACGATTCTAGGCGGATTATCTATATGAATCCGGACGAAGCAGAGGTGCCGCAGGAGCATACCCTAATGGGACATTCGGTCGGTCGCTGGGATGGCGATGCCTTAGTCATTCGAACTAACCATATCACCGAGAGCACGTATGAGCTGCCGGTAAGTTCCGAGATTGAGCTGCTCGAGATTTTCAGGCCAAGCGCGGATGGAAGCAGACTAGACTATGAGATCGAAGTGACCGATCCAGTCATGTTGGAGTCCCCGGTCACTCAAACAACGGCATGGATATGGAGACCTGAGATATCCGTTAATAGCTACGCATGTGAAGTAGAGCAAGAGTTGAACTAGCAATGGTTCCTGGATACTGATTCAACGGCCACAAGCCGTCCCTAGCCAGCACGCTAGTTGAGGATAGCGAACGGTCTGCTCTGCGCTCCGAAGCGGACGTAGCCTTCGAAACAAAAAGTTGACAACCATTAGTCGCGAACTTCTGTATCGGTAGATCGTTGTCGGAAATACTTCTTGAAGGTTAGTTCGCGGCTAGCCTGTCGCGTTCGTTAGTTTTGAGCTACAAATGTGCGTCCAACGGAGTCAGATGCAATCCTGATCGGCCCTGGATACGTGATCGCTCCCAGGCGCGTATTTATAGTTGGCACCGCACGGACCGCAATTTTTTCTGGTATTGCACCAGCTCCGGCTAAGCTAATCGCGAGTTCGATGAGGTCCTGGCTATTTGGCTCGTAGAATTCGAGCAGATCGAGCGAAATTTCGATCGGAACAGTCGTCGGTTCGCCGGGCAGTAATCTGTAGCCGGGCGCAGTCTGACCCGAAATCGTCTCCGTGTCGTCTAAAAACAAGGTCCATTGCAATCGCAAAAGTCGTGCGGCAACGCGGTTCCGGATCGGGTTCTCAGCGCGTACCTGGATCTGAAACGACAGTGGCAGTTCGCCGCGCATTAGCGCGGATTCGACACGGGCGCCGTCGCTTATACTCAAGTCCGATGACGATCGAGCGCGGGAGAGATCGATTCCAGCTAGGCGCCCCTGGGCAATTCCTTCAAGCTGAAAATCAACAGATCGAAGGGTGGCGAAATCCTGCATCATTGCGCAGCCCATTACTGTGTTTGCGGTAAGAGCAATTGCAAATATTCGGCAATACATAGCGGCGGAATTCACTTCTGGTTACGTTATGTTGAAGTCTGCTGGCGTCTTCATCGTTTTCTTGTGAACTAGCTCACAAAATAGCGCGGCGGTAGACCGAGTTTCTGCCCATGAATGCGGTCGCGGCGAAATGCCGCGGAGAGGAAGTTTTGGCAATGTCGCCCGATGAGGCGCCTCCGAGAGCCTCTACATCGAGACAGCAGGGCCAACCGGCAGTGTCCTCGCGAAAACGTCCGCAACTCGCTGGACTTCACCGTTAGGCAGGTCGCTAACGTAGCTCGAACCAATATCTCGAGTGCGCTCGGAAGCGGCCGTAGCCGGAGAAACGAAGATTTAACGTAGGTTAGAGATAACTCGCGGGAGAAATGCCGACATTGGGGCGATATTTTCTCAACGTTGAGTGGACGCCCTAGAGCGACCGAAGTGATGCTCAGCGAGATAGCATCGCCCAGCTAATTTAAAGAGAGATGTGAAAGAGAGAGCCCCCCTGTTTGCACGGATATCTACATACACGATGAAGCTGGAATCCATTGCCGAAGCGGAGGCCAAGGCACAGGAATTGTTGCCGACAATAATGGGCATGGATGGCATGGTGACACTCACGAACGTGATCGATGCCGAAGGAAATAGCATTGTGGTTTCAGCTGTTGAGTCAGAAGCGCAATCGGATATAAAGGCAGAACAGGTAGCTAAAATCTGTTCCGAGTTCAGCGACTGTCTGTTGGGGCCGCCAGAAATTAATGGCTACCGCGTGGTCGCGCGCACAACTCCAACTAACAGTATTCGGCACGTCATCGCCGTGCTCGAGAGACGCAACGGATATTCGACTCTAGCGCTATAGTGAGCGACGCAACTCGAGCTCTATACAAGCACTAGAAAAAAACCGCAGCTCATTGGTTTCGAGAGATTTCTTTTCGTGTTTGGACGGGGCCTCTTCCACCCTAGGTGGACGGCTTCTCAGTTTCCGCTAGCAGGTCGTCCACGGTTTCGTCGATAGAAAGGGTTAGCTTCAAAACATTCGCAACCAGCTTGACGGGTGACTGAGACGCGCTTCCCTGATCTAGCTGACCAGCAAGCTCGGAGACTTCGCGATAGGGATCTCTAAGTGTCGGCGGTAACTCGATCGGCGCCAAAGTCGCAAGATACTGCCAGGCGTAGAGTGCACGTTCTCGAGTTACGGTATTGATGTTGCGATTGCCGGATAAGATTCTTCGAGCTCTGTAGAAACGTAAGAAGGCTTTCGAATACTTCTCAAACTGTTGTGACGCTGTAGGCGCCAGTACAGGCAATTCCGCCGTGTCAGCCGTATCTTCCTCAGCCGCGGCTAGTAGAACGTTAGGAACGGTGTCTGTAAATGCATTGTCCACAGCTTGAAGCTCCCTGTCCTGTCTTGCGTACGGGTGAGCATGTTAAGTGTTAACGGAATAAGTCGGATTCAGTGTGATTGAAGTCACGAAAAGGTCCTGCCGAATCGATCAATGAGCGCAATCCTCGACCCTCCCCGCGCCGATTCGAGCACGAACACCGAATTGCAGCTCATTGCGCGCGTTGTCAGCGACGGGGAACGCTAGAATCGTTCGATTCGGCAGCTAGAGCCTATGCCAGGCGGTCGTTGCGCATTGGGCGGTGAGACATCGCTCGAGAACCTCATGCTGCTTCATCAATCCGGACGGCGTTTCTGTCCTCCCATCCGGCGATGCCGCACGGGAGTTCGAAAATCCTTCCGCGGGAGGATTTCTTAGCACCTCGAAGCATTCGATCGCGGAACGCCCGCGGCCGGACCATCTAATTGAGCGTCCGAACTGACACGGTAGAAGGATCGCGTCAGTCACGCTCAACAGTGTAAATAAGATCCATCGACCGATAGTCGCCCGAGCGCGTTTCGAGACTGACTCGGTTGTTGAGATTGAACCGCATCAACACACCGCCGATACGATTGAAGAGCCCGTACGTGTAGCGAATATAGACACGTGGGCTGATGCGCTTACCGGCCATGAGCTCACCGGTGTCGGCGCTCGTCGTCTGCACGCCGAACTCGTCGAGACCGAGCGAATCACCGACGCGCTGAATGGCGGGCAGCGCTTGCTGAAGGCCCATTGCAAACGCTGCAGTCTCGAGCGTTGCCGTCTCCTCGTCGCCAGTCCCAGCCAGCGGACGACCGAGCAGTAAGTATGCTAAGGCGTCGGCCTCCGGCATTGCCGGCTCCGAGAACACGCGGCTGACCGGAGCTTCGACGGTGCCGCTCAATTGAATGCCGGCTATCGTCTCATCAATCCGACGAATGGCCCGCACGTCGAGATTCGGATTCGCAATAGGCCCGGCAAACAGCAACCGACCCTCCTCGATCTCTAGCGTCTGGCCATAGGCTTGATACTGGCCCGACAGTGTGACGGCACCGGATGCAATGGCGGCCTCGCCAGACTGGTACGACACCCCCATCGCACCGGCGAGTGCGACGTCGAGACCCGCGCCCATGTAGCGCACGTCATCTCCGAGACCGACGCGAATATCGGCACGAACATTCAATGGTCGCGGTCCCGCCTCGCGCGCAACGTCGTGGACGACCGTGTCCGGCGACGGCGCGGCAGCCTGTTCCGGCAGCTCGTCTAGCATCAGTCGTGCTTGCGGAACCAAGAATGCGCCCGACACATTGATGTTCGGCAACGCCGCCTCAACCAAAAGCGCCGGTGTGAGCAGAATCTGCGCCTCAGGCAAACGCACCGCTTCGAGCCGCTCGCCAAAGATCTGCAGCCGGGTCGGCCAGCCTGCGTCAGAGTCGAGCTGGGTCGTGCCAGTAACCAACAGACGGCCCGAGCCTACGTTGCCCGATGCGTCGACGGATAACTCGGTGCCGCCGGTGCTCGAAATAGTCGCGTCGATACCGTCGACGACAAAACCAAATCGCGGCACCTCGAGCCGTCCGCCAAGCCAACGTGCGCTACCGCTGAGTTGCGGATCGCGCAGCGGGCCGTCGAGCATCAGATTGACGCTTCCGCTACCAACAACCTCGCCAACGTCAGGACTCAGTAGCGACAGAAATCCGAGATCCGGCCAGCGTCCGGAGATCTCACCCGCGACGGTTGGCGCCTCAGACCAGAGAGCGATGACGCTCGCGGCTACGTCGAAGCTGCCACCGCTGCTGCTATCGAACGCCATATCGAGGCTCAGGTCTCCGCTCGGCGAGAGCTCCGCGTCGGCTCGCAGGGTCTCGATCTGTATCTCCAGCGGCGGCTGATCGGGCTCGCGGATTGTGACGACACTGTTCGCGCCGCTGGCCGAAAACTGCCCGGTCGGTTGACGCAGCGGCCCAATGAGCGCGAGGTCGGCGTCATATACGCCAGACATCGAGATACCGTCGGGTAACACGCTAGCGAGTACTTCGAGGTCGAACGAACGCAGTACGAGATCGAGCATGTCGTCGTCTGTGCCGACACGGGCGCTCGCGCACAAGCTCGCTCGCTCTCGGTTGACGCACGCGCGCTCGACCAGGAGCATGGCCCGCGTCGCCGTCACAGCGGTCGGCGCGGCTAGCTGCCAACGACCGAGCGTCGGCTCCGTCAACGCAAGCGTGGAGACATCCCCCGACCAAGTCTGATCGTCCCAAGCGCCGCGCGCCTGGAACGTCGCATCGCCATACTCGGCCGTCATGTCGATGTCGATGACGTGGTCGCCCGCGTTACCGCGCACGCGACCCGTGACGGTTTCGATCTCGCGCTCGCCGACTTGCACGCCGCTTGCTTCGAGATTCAGTGCGATCGTTCGCGCTTGATCGGCAATGACCTCGCCGTCGATCGTAACCGAGCCGGCACCGTAACTGCCGTACGTCACACCGGCAGCCGTAGCCGCACCGCGAAACGCCGGGTCCTGACGCGATCCTGTGAGCGTGCCGTCGACGGTTAAGGCGCCCGACGCCGAATCGATCAGACCGGCAAGATCCGTCGCATCGACATCAATTTCGAGATCGATCGCTTCGTCGAGAGTGCCATCGAGCGCCAGACGATTGCCGCCTGTTTCGACGACCAATGCGTCGAACTGCCATGCGGCAGGCACCGTGTACGCAACGCTGCCGGTCGCATCGAGCGGCCGCTCACGGAGTGATCCCGAGACCGTCGCATCCGACAGCGCGATGCCCAGCTCGGGCTCGACATGCCCCGACAGCCGTCCGACGACATCAACCGCGCCTGGCCAGTCAGGCAGACGCACCGAGGGATCGACGCCTTCGGCGCTTACGTCGAACGTCCATTCAAGCGGTGAGACAACGAGGCGACCCGAACTCGTCGCACGACCGAACTGACTGACCGCAGCCAAGCGATCAAAAACAATCTCTGTTAGCGTCGCCGTCCCTGTCACCGCAATATCGGCAGCAATGTCATCGACGACGATACTTGCATCGCCCTCGAACGCGACGCTGTCTAGCCACCCAGCGACCTGCAGTTGTCCATCAGCGCTTTGGATATCCACCGCCCAGGGCCACTGTACGTCATCCCAAGTCAGTTCGAGCTCGGCGTTCGGCGTTTCGCCGAAGGAGATACTGCCGATGGCTTCGAGCTCAACTGGTACGGCGATATCTTGGTTCACACTCAGCGTTGGCCACGTGCCGACAACCCCACCGCGACCCGAATACTCGGTACCGTCGCGCACGGTCGACCACTCGAAAGCCGTGTCGATCTCGAGCTCATCGTCGAGCACGATCGTCGCGGCACCCTGAATCTCGAAACCGAGCGCCGATCCCTCGAGCTCTGTAATGACGATCGTGTCACCCCCGACGTGGCCGACGAATGTCACCGGGCCAAGCGTACGCGCTTCGCCGTCGAGCACGATCGTCAACGTCTCGATCGTGCCCGCATCGACGACCATCTCCACCGGCACGTTGATAGGCTCTCGCGTGTCGCTGGTCGCTGCGCGCTGCTCGTAGCGAATCGTGCCGACGTCGAGCCGGTTGACGATGATTCGACGCTGCAGCAACTCGGCGAGCGAGATCTCGAGCTCGGCAACATCGACTACCACAGACGTAGCATCGGTCGAGACGGTAACGTCAGTGAGCTCGATGCCATTCCAAAACGTGCCGCCGACTGAGCCGAACGCGACCGCTCCGGGAATACGCTGCTCGAGCCGCGCGGCGAGCCAGGCCGTTCCGGATTCCGTCGTCGCGAGCCACGCGGCAAATCCGATACCGAGAACGACGACACCTCCGACGAACGCAGCGATCGTGAACCCGAGCCGCAGCGGCTTCACAGGTCGGCCCCCAGGCTGACGTGCAAGCGCGGATCGTTCTCGATGTCGTCGACCGGCCAGGCGATATCGAATCGAATCGGCCCTAGCGGCGATTGCCAACGCAAACCGAAACCGGCGCCCGTACGTGAATCGAAGTCCGAGCCGGCGAACGCACTGCCGCTGTCGATGAACATCGCGCCCGACCAGCTAGCCGAGAACGGCACTTCGTATTCGACGCTCGCAACGGCAAGACGGTCACCACCGATGACCTCGCCATCTTCGTCGACCGGCCCGAGTGACTCGAAGCCAAAACCGCGAACACTGTTATCACCGCCGGCGAAAAACCGCACCGACGGTGGCAAGATGTCAAACCCATCGTGCCACGTAAACCCTAAGCGCAAGCGCATCAGCAACCGCGTGTCGTTACTGAACGACGTGATCCATTTCGCCGACGCCTCGGCTTGAGCGAACGTCGCGTTGGAGCCCAAGTTGTCGTCCGCGCCGGTCAGCCGGAGCCCTAGGCGATAGCCGCTTCGAGGCCGCAACGAGTTGTCGGCGACGATCTTGAGCCAGCTGATACCCGGCATCAGCAACCGCGAACGGCTCTTGGTGTCGGCGACGACGAAATCCTCGAGAACCGCATCGACAAAGTGAGTTTCCTGCCACCCGGAACCTCGAGCGACAACGCGCCGAACGCCAACCTCGAGCGTATCGCTGAGGGCAGTCTCGGTATCTTCATGCTTGATGCCGACGTCAAAGCTGAGCCACTCGGTCCTAGGGTCGCCATACGGCAAACGCCGGTTATACGAAATCTCCGATATCACAGGCGAAAGCTGCCCGTTAATGCTTGCCTGCGTGCCGCGTTCGTCGACGAGACGATTCAAACTCCCGAACCGGAATCGCGGCCCAGTGTCTGTCGAAAATCCGAGACCGTAGTTGACCGCGCGTCGCCGCACCGGCGTCAACGCAACCGAGATTGGGATTTCACGCGCCTCGCGGTCGGCTTCGAGCGGCCGGATGTCGACGGAGTTGAAGTAACCGCTGTCCGTTAGCACGCCGTGAAGCTGCGTTAGCTGTAACCTGCTGAACGGATCTCCGCGTCGAAACTCGTAGTAGCCGTGTAGCACCGTAGGATTGAGCACATCTTGGCTGAACTCGATTGCTCCAAACGTATAACGTGGCCCGGAGTCGAAGACGAGCGTGATGTCGGCGACGCGCATCTCCGGATACACGTCGATGCGGTTGGCAGAGTATGCTGCTTCGGGATAGCCGCGCTGAAACGCCATCGTTTGCAAGCGCCGCTTGAGCTGCTCGTATATCGCATGGACGAGCGGCTCACCGGGCTCGAGCATCGCCTCGTCGACGACGGCTCGAAATACCTCGTCATCGACTGCACCACCCTCGAGCCGAACCTCGACGTCACGCAACAGCACTGGCTCGCCGGGATCGACGGTCACATTAACCTCCCAGCACGCTTCCGCGAACTCGAGATCCGCCGTCACTCCCGGCGAGTAATACCCGTAGGCTTCGAGCGCCGTGCGCACGTCCTCGTCGATGCGCGAGAACAGCTCTCTAACGCGCCACTCCGGTGCGTCGCACGGTTCCTCGTCGAGCCGTACGTGCACGAGCGCGTTATCGAGCAACACGCTTTCGAGCCCCTCGATGGTGACAGCTGCATCCGCCGAGAAAATCGGGGCGACAAACGCGGCCGCGACCAGCACCGGAGCGCTGGCTGCGCCAAGTCGCGGCGCTAACGGCTGGTGAGTATTCAATGCAAACATTGCGAAAGCTTAGTCAAGCTCTTAGGTACCGTGGTTCCCTGCCGAACCACGCGGAATGCCTTGTGCACGGCCCGGGTGGTATTGTAGCAACCGCGCCGTAAGGCCAATCCTCCATTTGCTAGCCTAGTGAGGCCGTCAATCCATGTGGGACCGAGTGCTCGCCGTCTGGAACTACCCACTAATCTCGCTCAGCGACGGCGCAGTCATTACGGTAAGTCAGTTAGTGCTGGTCCTAGTTCTCGTCACGATCGGCATATTCGTAAGCCGGTGGATCGACCGGGCCGTGGGCCGACGGCTCAAGAAAACGCAGATGGAGCGCGACGCAATCGTCGCGGTTCGCCGCGTACTGTTTTACATGCTGCTCGTCATCGTCGCGATCACGGCGTTGGGCTTGCTTCACGTCCCGCTGACGGCGTTCGCGTTCGTCTCCGGTGCAGTCGCAATCGGCGTAGGCTTCGGCGCACAGAACATCATCAATAATTTCATCAGCGGCTGGATCCTGATGTCCGAGCGGCCGGTACGCATAGGCGACTTTGTCGAAGTCGGCGGCTCGCAAGGCACCGTCGAGCTGATCGGCGTCCGCTCGACGCAGATTCGGCGCGTCGACGGCGTTCACATGCTCGTACCCAACAGCGCAATTCTCGAGAACACGGTCGTTAACTGGACGCTTATCGACGATCAGATACGCACAATGGTCCGCGTCGGCGTCGCCTACGGGTCGCCGGTGCGCAGTGTCGAGAGATTAATCTATCAAGCGCTCGACGAGCACGACGGGGTCAATGAGGATCCGAAGCCGAGCGTGATCTTCGACGACTTCGGTGACAACGCGCTCGTATTCGACGCCTATTTCTGGGCAAACGCTGGCGGTGAGCGCGAGCTGCGCAAAATCAGAAGCGACCTGCGGTTCCGTATCACCGAGCTGTTCGCGGAGAACGACATCGTCGTCGCGTTCCCGCAGCGCGACGTGCACTTCGATATGCAGCAGCCACTACAGGTCGAGATGCTGGGCACGACGTCGGCAACGTCCGAGACTGACGCGTGACGCCCAACGACTCACCGTTCGTGCATGCCGTCGAGCTCGACGGTCGAGGCGGCGGACAGCCTATCGAACCCGAGTCGCTAGACGCCGCGCTCGGACGCGATAGCGTCGTCTGGCTGCATCTCGATCTCAACGTCCCGGCCGCGCGTGCCTGGATTTCAGATCGCAGCGATATCGATAGCCTGATCGAGGACGCATTGCTCGCAAACGAGACGCGGCCGCGTGCCGTGTCGTCCGACCGCGGCCTGCTGCTCGTGCTGCGCGGCGTCAACATGAATCCCGGCGCCCGTCCCGACGACATGGTTGCCGTCAGGCTCTGGATCGAGCCCGGACGAATCATCTCGGTGCGCCGCCGCCGGATCTTTTCGGTTCAAGACGTTCGCGACGCGATCGATGCCGGCCAGGGACCGCGAACGGTAGGCGAGTTCGTCGTAACGCTCGTCGAATTCATCGCCGAGCGCATCGGCGTCATCGTCGACAGCATCGAAGATCTCGTCGAGGCAACCGAGAACGATGCGCCAAACGCCGAGTCAACCGCGCTGCGCACCGAAGTCGGCGCCATTCGGCGGCGAACGGCGGCCATCCGCCGCTACCTCGCGCCGCAACGCGACGCGCTAGACCGGCTCTATCGCAATCCCGGACCGCTGTTCTCGCGTCATGAGGAGGAAGCGCTGCGCGAGCAGGCGGATCGCATCACCCGTTTCCTCGAGGACTTAGAGCTCGTCAGGGAACGCGCGATCGTGCTGCAGGAGGAGCTCATGAACCGCATTGCGCAAGAGCAGAACTCGCGCATCTACCTGCTGTCGATCATAGCGGCAATCTTCCTGCCGCTGACTTTCGTCACAGGTCTGCTCGGCATGAACGTCGCAGGCCTACCGGGTACCGAGGACTCGTCTGCGTTCGGCCTGTCGCTCGTCGTCATGGCAATGCTCGGCGTCGGCCTTGCACTCCTCTTCAAGTGGCGCCGCTGGCTCTAGCAGTCTGTCAAAAAAATCTCAGACGGCACATTTCGGCGTTGAAAACGCTCTCAAAATGCTCATGTACTGGCGTGTACACTGCGCTTTCTCGAGCGTTTTCGCCTTGAACTGCACTCCTCTGAGATTTTTTTGACAGACTGCTAGTCGCCCGCCAGCGCCGAAAACAACGCCTCGAGGTTGCGCTCGAGAATCTGCTGCAAGCCATCGGCAACGAGTTGTCGGTCGGCGACTAGGCCAGGATCGGCCGTATTGAGAACGACGAGCTCGGCACCGGCCGCAGCGATCGCCTGTTGAATCTCATCGCTCGGCAGCCATTTGTGGAGCACGACGCGGATGCCACTGTCCTCGAGATGCCGTGTCAGTGCCGCAAGATCGTCTTCGGTCCAGCGAATGTCCTGCTTAATGAAGTAACCATCGACGAAAAGCCCCATGTCGTTCGTCAAGTAGACGAAATCTCCGGTCAACGCAAAGACCGTGTCATCGCCGATCTCGATCAAGCGGTTCTGATACTCGTTTCTGACCGCGAGCAGGCCGCGCTTCAACGTGTCGAGATTCCGCGCAATCGCGGGCGCAGAGTCGGGGAACATCTCCGCCAAGTCATGTGCGATCAAGTCGGCCATTCGAATCGTGTTCGAAATGCTGAGCCAGAAATACGGACTCGTCGCTGCATCCGGCGTGTCCGTGTCGACGCCCCAGGCAACGTCCGATACCGGCGCGTCCGTCAACGCGACACCGGGTGACGTCAGCGACCACGGAATCGCCGCATCGATGTTGACGATTCGGATATTAGCCTCGCGCGCAAAGCGATAGATTGGGTCGCCTGGCAATGCATTCGTCACGGATACGACGGCGCTCGCATCGGCGAACGTCGGAGCGAGCCTGTCCATGCGTCGACCGATGTAGTCCCTGAGCAACGTCAACTGCCGGCCATCGGCTGGCACATTGACGACGTCGATAGGCGTGTCGGCCGTCAGCGCGACGGCCAGCGAGTATGTCGCCTGCATGCCCGTCACGACGGTCGCAGTCGGCTCGTCGGCCGCTCGTACCCAACCGGCAGACAACAAGGCGCCGGCAAACACACCGAACCGGACGATCTCAGAAAGCTTCATCATTGCCACTTTCAGACCTCCTCTGCCGACTCCGTCAAAGCGCCGCCTCGCGAAACCGCGGCACGACCATGCGGATGCCCATCGTGATCAAGAATATTGTCGCTGCCGACAGGATAATCGCACCGCCCGACGGCACCGGCAGATCCCAGCGCATCGGTGCGTAAATGCCGACCAAACAACTGATCGTCGAAAACGCGATGCTCCACAGCACGAAGCCGCGAATCGAGCGATTGAGATTGCGCGCTGCCGCTGCAGGTATCAACAGTAGCGCCTCGACAAGAACGGCGCCTACGATTTTGACGCAAGCAACCGTCAATATCGTCACGAGCAAGACGAACACATATTCGAGCAGGTGCACACGTACGCCACGCACGTGCGCGAGGCTCGGGTTCAGGCTGCCGAGCAGCATCTGGTTGTAGAGCGGCAGCGCCACCAGCGCCGTCAATACGGCCGTGACGAGCAACACGTTCATGTCGGTCGTATTGACGGTCAATATCGAGCCGAACATCACGGTGTCGAGAATGTGCGTATTGACGCGCGCCGAGACCCATAGAAGCGTCGTCGCGCCGATCGCTAGCGAAATCGACAAGAACACGCCGATCAGCGTATCCGACGACATCTTCGTTCGGTTCTTCGAGAAGTTCAGCAACAGCCCGAATAATATGCAGAAGCCGAACATCGACATATACGGCGCCGTATACGATTCGCCGATGATTACGCCAACGGCGACGCCGGTCAGCGCAGCGTTGCCGATCGCCTGCGAGAAGAACGCCATCCGCTTGACGACGACCATCGTGCCGATGCCGCCCAGCAGCGGACCAATGACGAACGCACAGAGGAACCCGTTGACGACGAACTCATATAAAAACGTGTAATGGATAATACCTTCATCGGCCAAGCCGATCAGGAACTGACGCGGTATGTCGTAGAACCAATCCATCGCGGTCTCTAGCGCCTACGTCGCCGGCAAGGCGTTTGCGAGACTCGGGAACAGCCCGGCCGCAACACCGCTCGCTAGCACTTCCCGTGCGTTGCCCTGCAGCCGCACCTCGCGATCGACGTAGGTCACGGTATCGGCGATCTCCTTGACCTGGACGATGTCGTGGTTGATCCAGACGACCGTGCCGCCGGCTTGGGCGAACTCGACAATCGAGCGTTCGATCAGATCGTGTCCTGCGACGTCGAGTCCAGTCATCGGCTCGTCGAGCACGAGCAATGCCGGCTCGGGAATCAAGGCTTGGGCGAACAACACACGCTGCCGCTCACCGCCGGACAACGTGCCGAGCTTGTAACGGCCCTTCCCTGCCAGACCCAATCGCTCGAGAACCTCGTCGATCTCCTGCCTTCTCGACTTCGAGACACCGAGAAAGACCGGGCGCCGCTGACACGCCATCGCCATGAAATCGTTGACTGTGACCGGTAACGTCTTGTCGAAGTCGAGTACCTGCGGCACATAGCCAACGACACGATTGTCATGCCACTGAATCTGAATTCGTCCGGTGTGCGGCATCTGGCCGAGCATCGAACGCACAAGCGACGTCTTGCCGCCACCGTTCGCGCCAATGACGCAGTGGATACTGCCGGCTGCGACCGAGAAGCTGACGTTCTCGAGGATGCGCGTCGCACCCAGCGTTAGGCTTACGCCGTCGAGCTCGATCGCCGGACCGTGAATACGCCGTTCGTTCATACGTGGCTCAACGGCTAGCATCAGCCGTGTCGGTGATCGCACGGGCTAACGTCCCCAAGTTCTCGCGCATTTCCGAGACGAACTTCTCGGCCGTGTACTCGCCGCTGCTGATATGTGAGATCGAATACATGTTGACGCCGGTCGCCTCGCGAATCGTGTCGGACAGCCGGCTTGCGAAGTACTTCTCGGCGAACAACACGTTGACGTCGGCGGCCTCGATTCTATCGATCGTATCGGCGAGCTGGCGCGCCGACGGCTCGACGCCGTGGCGCGGCTCGATGACCGCCGTCACTTGCAAGCCCAGCTCCTGCAAAATGTAGTCGTAGCCGCTGTGCATCGTCGCACAACGGAAGTTGGACAGATTGACGCCGACGACTTTCTCGTCGAACTCCGAGCGTAAGCGCCGAATCTCGAGCGCGTAACGGCGTGCGTTGTTACGGAAATACGTCGCGTTGTCCGGATCGCGTTCGCCGAGCTGCCGGGCAATCGTGTACACCTGTTGAATCGCCGCAGTCGTCGAGATGAACGTATGCGGGTTGACGATCTTCTCGCCGCTCGGATCGCCGGCAATCGGGATCAGAGAAACGCCATCGTTCGCGTAGATCAGCTGCAGCGTGTCAGCGACGCCGGCCGCATCGAGAATCTCGAATGCCCACGCGTCGTGGCCGATGCCGTTGACGATCAACACGTCCATCGTCGTCATCCGGATCATGTCGTTCGGCTGCGGCGCATAGCCGTGGGGATTCGCGTTGGCGTCGATCAACGGGACGATCTCGGCGCGATCGCCGACGATATTGGCGACGAAGCTATAGTACGGATGCAGCGTGATGCCGATTTTCAAGCCGGCCGCGTCGGCGGCGCCGGCCGCAAACGCGAGCACGATCGTTACAAGACCAAGCAACGGTCGCTGTATTAGATCCGACAGACGCATGCCCTACTCCCCATAAATTCGATCGACTTCCTGCTCGCCGCTATACGGCACGACTTCGCGCCAGCCACGCAGTATCAGCCCGTCCTGGAACCCGCTCTCCGGCATCTCGACGTGGTTGGCCTCGTTCCACCAGATCACGATCGCGTTGTTGTTCGTAAACCCAGCATGGACGTGACCGATGACGAGCAGAAAAGAGCCTTGGCCCGGTAGCTGCCCGTCAGTGCCGAGATAGAGCGTCGAGCCCTGCATTTCGCCCTCGGGCAACGGCTCATACAGCGACCACTGCAGCGAGCCGTTCTGCTCCCAACTCGTGTCCTTGTAAAACGGCGGCAGCAGATAATACTGAAAGTCCTCGATCGACGGCCATCGGAATTTCTCGCCGGGTGCATTCGAGAAGTTGATGTCGTCGTAGATGTATGGAATCTCTTCGGCGACTGTGTACAGCGAGTTGTAGATCGCCTGATCGGCGCCCGTCAGCGTCGCGAACGCGCTGACCTGCCACTCGAATATCTCCTCGACGTCATCGGACCGTCCTTGCTCGCGAACGTAGAGGGCCAGCACTGCGACGACCGCGATCGTCACGAGCAATATGACCGCACCTTCGTAGCGACTGCCGGCGGGTCGCACCTCATACGTCGTCACGGCATTCATATCGGAACCGTCAGCGCACCATGTCCTTGGCCTGGACCCAAAGCACGGCATCGAGCGACAACTCTTTGCCGTCGTGCTCGAGTCCGTCGTCCAGGTCGAGCGCGCAGATGCCCCACCAGCCAGCCTTCGGCAAGCCGATCATGACCTGGCCGTTCGCATCGGCGCGAATGCTCAACGTGATGAACGAATCCTGCGGCGCCGTGACTTTCCCGTCGGAGTCGAAACGCCGCGCATCGATCTGCGGCTCGTGGTTCAGATACTCGATCTCGACCTCCGCGTGCGGTACCGGCTGCCCACCAGCGGTCACGACCGCTCGGAATACGCCGCCGACCCAATTCGCGTAAGGCTTGTCTAGCGGCACGATCTCCACCGGCAATCCGAGCGGCTCGTCCCACGCGCCGGGCAAGCCACCGACGTTAATGACGGTCTTCGTGACCTGCTGAATGTACTTGTCTTCCCCGGCCTCATAGTACGGCGCAGGCCTCAACACATAGGTGTAGTCCCCCAATGACCGGGTCACCCGCCGCGGCGGGTTTGCTATGAATGCAGCGGCCTGAGTCTCGACCCCCGACCACGTGACCGGCTCGAGAAACTCCATCAGGTCCGTCGTTCGACGAGGCGCTTCGGCACCGCGCTGGCTGACGACATAGAACTCCTCGGGCGCGCCCATGTCCATCGTGTAGCCGTTGTTGAACGGGTGGGAGAACACCAGCGCGAGCGGTACGGCCGACGACGACTGCAGCGCAGCCTCGGGCGTGTAGAGCAACTGGAAGTGCGCTTCGGCCGACGAAAAGAACATCGCGACTAGCAGCACCGCCCAGCGCCGCACGCTCATCGCGGAGTCTCGCCGAATCATGCTACTCCTCGATGTCACGGCCATCGATCTGTATGACATGCCCCTCGCCGCCCTCGAACTCGACGAGGAAGTCGACATTCGGCTTTGCAAACGTGAAATCGCTGTTGTCACTCATCGCGCCCTCGATCAGCACGCGGCCGGACGTATCGACGATCCGCATCGGAATGCCTTGTGCGGTGCCGCCGTCGCTGAAACCGCCCTCGCAGGTAATCGTATCGTCACCGTTGTCATAGCAGTCGCAGATCGGCGTGTGGGCGTGAGCGGCGCTGGCTAGAAACAGCAATGTCATTGCACTTAGTGTTCGTACCATGATCCGACTCCCAGCTTGCTGGCGTGCATAGCAGTATGGCTTTCAATTGGCCCGATCGAAAGCTTCGACACGTTAATTAACGGTTAACTGCCTGCAGCCGGGCCTCTCGACACGCCTAACCGTTAGAATAACCGTTATTGGATACATAACGTCATGAGCAGAGTTCTCCGACTGACCCGGGATTTGACCCTCGCGACAGCCACAGGCTGTATCGCGGCCGCGGCCCTCGGCCAATCGCTGCCGGGCACGCTGCTCGTCGTCAACCGTGAAGACGTTGCCGGCAGCCTGTCGCTGTTCGACCTGCCGACCGAGAAAGAGATCGCGCGCATCCCGATCGGCCCAGGCTGGCCTCACGAGGTCTCGGTATCACCGGACGGGCGCCTCGCGCTGACGGCCGAATACGGGCTAGCAACACCGGGCGAGCGCGTCGTCGTCATCGATATTGCCAGCGCCGACGTGATCGGCCATATCGATACGGGCCCAAACACCAAGCCCCACGATACGGTGTTTCTGCCCGACGGCCGCCACGCGCTCGTGACGCTAGAGACGACCGACGAGCTCGCGGTGCTGGACGTCGAGGCGCTGACCGTCGTGCGTCGAATGCCGATCGGCGCGGGCGCGCGCGAAGGCCACATGATCACGCTCAGTGCCGACGGCACGCAGGTCTACGTCGGCGGCCGGCTCGGCCGCGGCACGGTGTCGATCGTCGATGTCGCGGGCGGATCGCCACCAGCGGTGCTCACGACCGGGCTAGGTGCCGAGGCAATCACGGTCGCATCGACCGGCGACGTCTGGGTGTTGAACCAGGACGCAAATACGATCTCGGTCATCGATCCGCGAGAATTGACGATTCTTGCGACGTTCGAAGCGGCAACGCAGCCGCGTCGGCTCGCGAACCTGCCGGGCGACCGGCTTGCGATCATCAACGGCAACGCCGAGACCGCAGGCATTCGCATCTACGACGTGCGAACCCGCGCCGTCATTGCCATGCTCGATGTGCCCGGAGAAGGCGTCGCCGCTGGGGGTTTCGGCTTTCTGAGCGTCGGCAGACATGCGTTCGTCACCACGCGTGCCGACGGACGTATTCTTTTATATGATCTCGACCAGCCGCACGCGCCGCCAAGCACGTTCGCAGCCGACCACGACACGCCCGACGGCATGGCTTGGTCGCCAGTACGTGTCGCAGCGCTCGACAACCCGCTAGCTGGGCGTTAAATCCCGGCTAAGGAGCTCACTATGATCCGCACGACATTGCTTGCCCTAATGACGCTGATCGTACCGCTGGCGCACGGCCATCATGCGACGACGGTCGCCTATGACACCGAGAACCTCGGCACGATCGAGGGTGACGTCGTCTCCGTGTTTTGGCGCAATCCGCATGTCGTTTTGACATTGCAGCGCGTCTCGGCGAGCGGCGTCACCGAGACTTGGACTGCCGAGTCCGGCTCGCCGAACAGCCTCGCTCGCGCCGGCTACAGCGCCGACATCGTCTCGGTCGGCGACCGCGTGACATTGCTCGGCGCGCTGTCGCGCACCGGCCTACCAGCGATGGCTGCGTACACGATGACGCTGGCCGACGGCACCGAGGTCCCGTTATGGCCGCAGCGTGCGCTTGCGATTGGCCGCAACGTGCCGCCGGCGCCGTTCTCGAATGCGGCGGTCGCCGAGGGCGAGCGTGAGGCCAGTGGCATCTTTCGTGTCTGGAGCGCCGAGCAAGTGCGTGAGGAGCCGCATCTGCCGTTTACGGAGTTTGCATTGAACGCGCGCGGTGGCTGGGATCCGCTCGTCGACGATCCGGCGCTGCGCTGCGAGCCGCCCGGCATGCCGGCGATGATGTTCAGCCCGTATCCGATCCAGTTCGCCGATCAAGGCGACACGATAGAGCTCAGGCTCGAGGAATGGGACGGCCGGCGGACGATTCACATGCAGGGCGCTGCGAACCCCGCGGGCCAACCCACGAGCCACTACGGCTACTCGACGGGACAATGGGAGGGCAACACGCTCGTCGTGCGCACGAGCCGCGTCAGCGCCGAGTATTTCGACGATCTCGGCACGCCGTTCAGCCCCACGGCAGAGATCGTCGAACGCTTCACAGTCAGCGAAGACGGTCGCCGCCTGAACTACCAGACCGAGGTCGTCGACCCGCGTATTTTCGACGGCACCGCGACGATGCGAGAGGCTTTCGTCTGGATTCCGGGCGAGCAGATCAAGCCGTTCAACTGCTCGCTTCCCGAGAACTGAGCGAGCGCCGGGCCTGCCAATCGAGAAGCGCAACGACCGGCGCCTTCGGACGCGATTTCAGACTCTCGAACTCGCAGCGCGCCGCAACGAGCGCATCCGGCAGCGGGCAGTTCAGCTCGCGCGCAAGCTCGACGGCCTTGCGCTCGAGCCAACGGCACTCGTTCGAATCGATTGCAGCCTGGCAGTGCGGCTTCGTCATCGCGTTCATCTCGGCTTCCCGCTTCACTGAATCGTGTTCAGGTTAGGGCTTCGTGGCTTAACCGTTGCTGAATGCGTGCCAGGCTGCGCAGCGCAAAGCTGCGCGCGGTTTCGGCAACCACTTATTGCTGGCGGCTAGGCCCACCGCTAGCGTCGAATCAGCTCGCCGCGACCGGCGGGCATCGTGCCTCGTACACAGGCCGACTCGCCCGCTCGAAGGTGTCAAGCATGGTTCAGGACATTCCGGGGACGACGATTTTCGATGGCCACGAAGCGATGAAGGGCTATCGCCTGAACAAGATGTGCTACTCGTTCAACAGCAAGGAGAATCGCGATGCGTTCCTTGCAGACGAGGATGCGTACTGCGCTCGATTCGAGCTCACCGACGTACAACGCGATGCCATTCGCCGCCGCAACGTGCTCGCATTGATCGAGGCCGGCGGCAATATCTACTACCTCGCCAAGTTCGCAGGCATCTTCGGCCTCAGCGTTCAGGATATCGGCGCCCAGCAGACCGGCATGTCCGTCGACGATTTCAAGGCGATGCTCGCCGAGCAAGGCCGCTGATGGCGACGATCGTCGGCGCCGTGACGACCTCGCACATTCCGGCGATCGGAAACGCGATGGCGAACGGTCTGCAGCACGAGCCTTACTGGGCGCCATTTTTCGATGGCTACGAGCGGGCGCGGGAGTGGCTAGCCACTGCGCGACCGGACGTCGCTGTCGTGATCTACAACGATCACGGGCTCAATTTCTTCCTCGACAACCTGCCGACATTTGCGGTTGGCGCGGCACCGGAATACTCGGTCGAGGACGAGGGCTGGGGGCTGCCGACATTTCCACCCTACCGAGGTATCCCGGAGCTTTCGTGGCACGTCATCGAAACGCTCGTCGAGCAAGACTTCGACGTTGCGACGTGCCAAGAGATGCGCGTCGACCACGCGTTCGTCAACCCGATGCGGCTGCTATGGCCCGACCGCACGCCGCCGCCGGTCGCGACGCTGCCGATCCACATCAATACCGTGCAGCATCCGCTGCCGAAAACATCGCGCTGTCTTGCGTTTGGGCGGGCGATCGGACAAGCGCTCGAAAGCTTCGACGATGAACTGCGGGTCCTGATCGTCGGCACCGGCGGCCTCTCGCATCAGCTCGACGGGCAGCGTGCCGGCTTCATCAACAAAGAATTCGACGAGATGTGCATGGCGAAAATCATCGACGATCCCGGCGCGCTGACGGCGCTATCGATCCACGACATCGTGAAGCTCGGCGGCACGCAGGGCACCGAGATCATCATGTGGCTCGCGGCGCGCGGCGCGCTCGGCGACCGCGTCGATAAAATTCACGGCAGCTACCACATTCCGGTCTCGAACACGGCTGCCGGCCTGCTCGTGCTCGAAAATCGCGCGCAGCCGGCGCTGTGGTACTAGCCCCGCTCAGTAGAGTGCTGCCAAGCCCACCGATACCCGCTAGAATCTCGTACCGTTCGACGCACGCTGGACACGTAACAGCATGAATTATAGATGTATTCTCGGCGCCCTCGCAGGCGCGCTCGCCAGTCTGCCCGCCACGGCCCATCACAGTGAGGCCGGCTACGACGCCAACTCAGTGGCGGCGTTCGAAGGTGTCGTGACCGAGTACGGCTGGCGTAACCCGCACGTCTACGTCACGGTCGAGTCGGTCAACGCGGCCGGCGAAACCGTCGAATGGCTCGTCGAGACCGGCGCGACGCCGATCATGGCGCGCAGCGGCTGGACGCCGGACTCGCTGGAACCGGGAGATATCGTCGCTGTGCGCGGCCACCCGGACAAACGCGCCGGATACTACGGCGTCATCTTGCTGTCGTTGACGAAGCAGGACGGCACGGTTCTAGCGCAGGTCCACAGCGCACCCGAGCAGCGCGACGCAACGACCGATACGATCGCGGGCGTCTGGCGAGGCGTGCCGGAGTCGATCTCGGCGTTCTCCGATGCTTTGAACGCGACGGCGCTGACGCCCGCCGGCCAGCGCGCAAAAGCCGACTACAGCTACTTGACCGACATGCGTCCGGTCGAGTGCGTTGCGCCGCAGTCGCCGCGAATCGTCATGTCGAACGTGCTCTACCTCAGCGGGATCGAGCTCGGTGACGATGTCGTGACGATCCGCAGCGAGTTCTTCGATGCCGTACGAACCGTCTATATGGACGGCCGAGGACATCCGGACGATATCGAACCGACGCCGCAAGGCCATTCGATCGGCCGCTGGGAAGACAATGCCCTCGTCGTCGACACTGTCGCGTTCGCCGAGCAGCAGTCGGTCACGGGGCAAGGCGTGCCGTCGAGCAACCAAAAGCACACCATCGAGCGTTACGCATTGACCGGCGACGGCAATCGCATGACGATCGACGTCTTCGTAGAAGACCCGGTTTATTTGGCCGAGCCGTTCAGCGGCAGCCTGCAGTGGCAGTACTCACCGCACCTGACGCTGCACGGCTACAACTGCGATCCGGAGAACGCCTCGCGATTTCTCCAGTAGCGTTACGCGCTCCACAGCGGGCGCAGATCACGGATATCGTCGACGTCTTCGATATCGTTGATACGCGCGATCAGCTGCTCGGTGCGATCGGCGCCGAGCACCGGTGCCATCAGGCTCTGCGCTTTCGCATTGACGCCTGCCGTGTCGAGCGGATTCTCGGGCGTTCCCGGCGCATGGCTGACGAATAGCTCGGCGGTCTCACCGGCTGTCGTCGTCACAGTCACGAGGCCACTGCGCGGTGCCTCGACGACCGCGAGCGCCTCGTCGGCGATCAACTCGATGCGCTCCTTGACGGCGAGCACGGCCGGGTCGTTCATCCGCTCGAACGAATGGCTGTTCTCGAAATCGATGTAACCGTCGACGAGCGCGACGGCCATGATGTGCTGCACGTTGACGTCGGGCATCGAGCGATTGTCGACGATGCGCGCACCGTCCGCCGGCAGGCGGATGACCATTCGAGAAACGCTGTCGGCTGTAAGATTGTGCTCCTCACGCAGCGTGAAGAACGCCGCCAACGGCGACTGAATTGGGTAGCCGACCGGGAACGTCTTGATCGCGGTTTCCTCGACGTAGAAACGCTCGCCGAGGTCGGCAACCATCTCCTCGGGTGAGGGCTCGGTCGATTGCGCGTCGATGAAGTTGCGCTGCCCGTCGAGCGCATCGAGCACGCCGGTGAAGCCTGCCTGGATCATCGTCGCGCCCGCGACGCCGTTGCGCGCCCCCATGCCGCTGAAGTCGAACGCCTTCTCGATATGCTCGACATCGCGCACCCAGCTCCAGACGCCGCTCGTTTGCTGCACGGCGTAGGAGATCGCGTAGCGCATCCGCGTCTCGTCGAACTCGGCCAGCGATGCAGCGGCGGCGGCCGCGCCAAACGTCGCGCTATAGCCTTCGGCCGCGCGGCCGTTGCCGCGCACCAGCGCCGGCACGAGCGCCATGAGAATTCGGCAACAAAGATCGTAACCGAGCACGACCGCGCGCAGCACGTCACGGCCGGAGCTGCCTTGGCGCTCACCCATCGCGAACGCTGCCGGCACGACCGAGCAGCCCGGGTGCGCCTTTGTATACGGATGAAAGTCGTCGGTCTCGTCGGCATGCCCGAACATCGCATTGGCCAATGCCGCATTGACGGCGCTGGTAACGATATCCGTCGTCGCGACACTGGCCTCGGGCCGACCGCCCTGCTCGCGCGCATAGTCGATCGCAACTTCGCCAGGCAGTAGCTTCGCGCCCGAGACGATCGCACTGACTGAATCGAGGGTCCGGTGCTTGGCGGCCAGCGCAACAGACGCGGGCAGCGCCATGTCGCGTGCCTGCGCCATGTAGGCAGCGAGACGCCCGGTCACGTCGGCGCCGCGCGGCAGCCTCGGACCACGCGGCTGCGCATGGCTCTGAGCAACCGGCATTAGCGCGGCAGCGGCCAGCGAGCCACTCGCGGACTTCAATACGTGACGGCGCGACAGTGTCGTCGCTGCATCATCGAGTGGGTTCGAACGTTTGTCGTTTTTTGTCGTGTCGTCCAAAGTCTGCTCCCCAGATTCAATAGGCGGGCGATGAGCCGGATCATACCCGTCTGCGGGGGTTGCCGCATGGCCGTGGGGAGTATCGACTACGAACGCGCGCAGTCGGCCCGACCTGTGACTCAGGCGTCGGGCGAGTAGTACGCCGTCATGACGGCCGTCGCACCGAGCAGCACGAGCATGACGAGCGATTCGGCGACGATCGATCGCCGCAGACGGTAAGCGTTGCCGTCGAGCGCGAAGCGCGTCGTCCATCGATAGCGGTTCGCGGCTGCCAATCCGAGCAGCAGCACAAACAGCGCGAGCTTCAGCGTCACCAAACGGCCGTACGGCGTCACGAGACCGCCGAGGTTGCCTATCAGCAACGTCGCAAGCGCGAGCCCGGCAACGAACAGTATCGGTACGGCGCGCACGGCAACCTTCGAGAATGCGCCGAGCAAACGGGCTGCGTCAGCGGATGATGCATGACGCAGCACGAGCAGCAGCGGCGCGAGGGCGCCGAACCAAAACGCTGCGACACCGACGTGAGCGATCAACAATGTGCCGAGTAAAGCTGCGCCGGCATGTGCGCGTGTGTGCCCCATCGTCGCAAACGACACGACGATCAGCGCGATTCCGAGCCACGCTACGTATCGGGCCTGCTGAGTGCCGCGTAGCGAGACGATGACCAGGAGTCCGGCGCCGACAAGCCGAAACGATTGCGCGAGAGCGACGTCGGACTGCCAGAAGAGCGACCACAGAAAGGAGTCGGCAACGCCCGAGAACCCGCCTGCCATACGCGCAGGCTCGAGCACGACGCGAACGATCACGGCGAGGATCGTCAACAAAGATGCGAGAACGACGATGCGATCGACACGCGGCGCTATGCGAGCCGGCAGCGGGCCGAACGCGATGCGAAACAATGCCGCACCAGCCGCCTGAAGCGCAACGACGAAGACGATAGCGCGCGCGGCGGCGACCGCAACGTCGATCGAGCCCCCCATCGTCGCGGCGCGCGAGCCGGCTGCGGCCCGGCGATAGAGTTAGCTGACTGCGATCGTGAAATGCACTTCGCCGGAGACGACGTGCGTGTCGGCACCGACAGCGCGCCAGCCGAGCGTGTACTGGCCGGGCGGCAGTGCAGGTGCAGCAATCGCAAACGCGCTGCTCGCATCGGTCGGCAGTGCGCCGAGATCGAACGTTGCGCCGGACGCATCTTGCAGCGATAGCGCCGTCAAGCGAACGTCCGTCGAGAACGCGAGCTCGATCATCTCGGGAGACGTAGCGACCGCCGCATTGTCGGCGGGCACCGAACCCGAAAGCCGCGTGTGCGCCGATGCAACGGCCGAGACGAGCAGCAACGACAGCGTGATTAATCTAATCGAATGCATAGTTTTTCACCTCGGTAGCATTGTGCGTCGGCCACCCCGCCCTTGCAAGACGCGATCGCTACTCGAATCGGGAGACGAGCCACTGTCCCGCAATCATCGAGGCGACGAATACCGCCACCGACGGCGACAGCGACGCGAGGCCGGCGATTGCCGGCCCCGGACATAAGCCCGCGACACCCCAACCGATGCCAAACAGGATGCTGCCTGTCAGAAGCGGTGCATCGACTGCGGTCTTCTGCGGCAGAAAGAACTGCTCCTCGAGCAAGGGCTTGCGGCGGCGCGTGATCAACGGGAACGCTATTGCCGTTACGCCGAGCGCGGCGCCCATGACGAACACGAGCGTCGCATCCCAAGCGCCGAAGACGTCCAGGAAGCCAACCACGCGGGCTGGATTGACCATTTCCGAGACGCACAAGCCGACGCCGAACACGGTGCCACAACCGAGCGCTGCGAGCAGCCGGATCATGACAACACGTGGCGGATGACGAACACGGTCAAGCAGGCCACCCCGATGAACGTCGCGGTCGCCGTGAACGATCGCTTCGAGCGCCGCGCCATGCCACAGACGCCGTGCCCGGACGTGCACCCCGAACCCAATCGAGTGCCGGCGCCGACGAGCACACCAGCTGCGACTAGCGGCCACCCCGAAGCCTGCATCTCGATCTCGAGCCCGCCGGTCGCAACGCGAAAAACCGCCGCGCCCAGCACGAGCCCGCCGATGAACATCGCCCGCCAGCGAAGCTCGTGCGAGCGCATCCAGACGACGACGCCACCGAGAATGCCCGAGATGCCGGTGATCCGCCCGAGCAGCAGCAACATCATTGCGCTCGCAGCGCCAATCAGCGCGCCACCGGCGAG
>JAHEEN010000280.1 GCA_024640685.1 Rhodospirillaceae bacterium | reverse complement strand
CTGATCGAACGCTATGCACTGACAGACGACGGCCGGCGGATGACAGTTGATTTCGTCCTCGAGGACCCCGAGCACCTCGCCGAGCCCATCACGCACCGCCGCGAGTTACTGTATGCACCAGAGGCGCCCACGCCGGCGTTCGCCTGCGACCCGACGTCGACAACCGAGTTCATGGACGGGCAGACGATCGGCTGATCCCGCCCACGGTCGTCGGCGGTGTTGTCGTTGGTGGAACGTTGAGTCAGTTCGTCGGCGGCGCCGACATCGCCTGCAATCTCAAACCCGAGCCGAGTACGAGCACCGAGGCGGCGTTGACGATTTGGCTACCGTCGCGCGCGAGGTAGCCCTCGACCTCGACCTGATCGCCGATCTCGAGCGAGCGTGGCGTCCAGCCAAAGCGCTGCAGCACGATCGGCGAGCCCATCTCGAACGCCCACTCCGAGACGCCGTTGTCGTTGTCCTCGACGTCGAGATAGAAATACGTATGCGGATTCGTCCATTCGACCTTCGTGACCCAGCCACGAACGGTGATTGGCTTATCGGCGTCGTACTGCGCCGAAAACGAGTGATGCGCAATCCCGAGCGTCGTCGCGATGGCCGAGCCGATCAGACATCCGATTCCGATATTCCAGAGCGTGCACCGCCTTTTCATCGCTCACCCCCGTCTAGTTCATCACGACGCGGAAATTGCCGTGGCGCTCACCTTGTACCCAGGTGCCCACGATCGACCGCTCAGTGACAGAGCCCAAATTCTCGATATGCCCTTCGATCAGATAACGCGTGCCGCCGTTGTCTGCGCTCGGCGCGGCCTCGAACCGGACCGACCAGGTGCCGGGATCGAGCGTCGCGTGTGTCAGCAGGATCGGCGCGCGGCCGGGATTGATGATGCCGGAGATCGATTGACCGTCGTAGTCGAGGACCAGCAGCACGCGATTGCGCTCGGCCGCGCTGATCCCCCAATCGCCCGACCAGCTGCCAACCAGCGGGTGGCCTTGCTGAGCCAACGCGGCAGGCGCGCAGCACGCAGCGGCAACGACTGCTATCGCAGCGCCCGTCTTCCGCCCGTTCGAGACTGGTCTTTGCGTTGTCCTCACGACTGTCCCCCCGTCGTTCGGCATCGTTCTCACCCGCCGGATCGAGTCACGGCGTCGACCGATCATACCCGACATTGCAACCGCTGCGAAACCCTCGAATATTTCTAATAAATTATGTCTAATTCTTTATTTTTAAAAGATATTATTTATCGACGGTTTTTGCGTGCATACAGAGAAATCGGCGCCAAGTCCGCATTCCGACAGGCGAAAACCGGGCGACAGAAGCACTGGTTACGCTCAACGGCGTCAGTCGACATTTTGTCGCTGCTCGACATCGAGCTCGAGCGGAATCCAACCGGCATCGTTAGGCGTTGCGTCGACCCGCTCACCGACCGTGAGACGCGCTGTGGAGATTGCTAGATCACCGAGTAGCCCACGCACGGCTGCGACGCGCGCATCGGCGAGCGCATCGAGATCGGTCTCGGCGATAGGCTCGGCCATGACGAGGCCGTCTCGGAGCGCAGCGAGATACGCTGCCGAATCGAGGCTAGCCACAGCGTCACCCGGCGCATTCTCCGGCAATGACGTGAACTGCCCGCGCAGTGCATCGGCTGTCGGCTCGAGACTGGCTTCGGCCCATAGCGACTCGAGCACGTCGCGGCGCCGATCTAGCAGTGCGATAGCCGGATCGAGCGCATCGATCGCGGCGCCGCTGCGCGCATCGACGCGAGCCTCCTGCAGCGCTGCGGTATCGGCGTCGGGCGCGACGACGCGCGGCACGAGCAGGCCGAGATTTGGCCGCTGCGTGAGTGCACTCGCCAGTAGCTCGAGCTTCTCGCGCTCGGGCGGCGCAAGCTGAGCGTCGCCGGGCTCGAATTCGATTCGATCGAATTCTTCCGATTCAACGCCGACGAGCCGGCCGAGCAGGCGAAACGGCGACGTCACGAGGCCTGTGATCAGGTTACCGAATGCGGTCATGACCACGCCGCTCAGTTGAAACTGCGGGTCACCGAGGTCGCCGCGCACCGGCAGATCGATATCGATGCGCCCATCGGCGCCCGTCATTAGCGCGACGGCGAGCTCGAGCGGCAAATCGAGCGCATCGGGGTGCTCGACGCGCTCGCCAAGCTCGAGATCCGAGATCACGATGTCGTTCCCGCCGGTCAGTGCGCCGTTCTCTATCGCATAGCTCAGGCTCAACTCTAGACTGCCGTCGGCGATCGTCCGACCCGCGAATCGCGCCGTGTACGGCGAGAGATTGGACATTGCGACGTTGCGGAAGAACAGATCCACATCGAGAAACTCGCTCGGGCCGTTCGGATGGATGCTGCCCTCGATCTGCGCGAGACCGTACTCGTCGATCTGGCCCTCGAGATTGAGCATCGCGGGCTCGGCGCTGCCGGTCACTAGCGTCGACAGCTCGCCGTTGAGGGCCGTCATTCGCGTCGCAAACGGCAACGGCAGCGACAGATCCGTGAAATCCGACGCGCCCTCCTCGATCTGCAGCCGCCCGAGCGAGAACGCGTACGCGCTGCCATCCCTGGTGCCTGCCGTCGATACAGGCTCGTCCTGCTCGCTTGCCTCGCGCTCGATTGCGAGCTCCTGAAAGTTCGTGCTGCCGTCCGTGTCGATGAACAGCCGCGCGTATGGCGCGCGCATCGTAATCTCGGAGATCTCGATGCTGCGCGCCGAGGAGTCGAGCGACAAGCCGTCGACGACGACCGAGTCCCAGCCGATCAACCGCTCGCGCTGCGCGGCATCGCTGACATCGAGCGCGTCGATCGTCATTGCTGCCGTGGCCATCAACGACCGATCGGCTCGCAGCGCTGCCTCGATATCGGCAGCCAACGTGCCGCCGTTGATCGTGACGCGCGCGACGTCGCTGAGATACGGCTGCGCGACAGCGAGCGCCAATGCCTCGACCGTCAGCCGGCTGTTGAGCGTCGGGGACGGGGACACGCCGAACGTGCCGTCAACATCGATGCGACCGCCGGATCCGATCGTCGCGGCGAGCGCGAACGGAATCTGTGCGCCGTCGGCGTTCGAGATCTCGTGAACCGTCAACGCGAGGTTGCTGACTTCGATCGTACCGGGCTCCCGCAGCGAGCGATCGGTCAGCGTTGCCGAAAAATCCGTGACCGCGAGCTCGTCGAGCGACACTGCCCATGCAGCGGCCTCCGACTCGGCTGTCTGTGCAGGCTGCGCGGATTCGGGCAACGCGACAACTAAGCCTTCGAGGTTCAGCGCCCCGGTCTCGTCTCGGAGCGCGGCGATTTCAGCCCGATCGACAGTGACTCGCCCGACGCGGACTTCACGTTCAGGCCAAGTCAAAGAGTCGAGAGCGACTCGTATGGCTGGTACCGTAGCGAACGGCGCGGATGCGGCGTCGCGAACGAGCACCAGATCGAGCACATCCAGCGTGAGCGACTCAACGGCCGCCTCCGGCGTGCCGTCCGGCCGCAAGCCGAAGTAGTAGTCGAACCCGAGCTCGATGCGGCCGTCGTCGGCATCGAACGCGAGCCGGTCCTGCAAATAGCGCGTCAGCACGGGCACGAGCGGCCCACTGCCGGTAACGCTTCCGCGCGATGACAACGGATTGAGCTGCAAGCCGCCCACCCACTGCAAGCGCGCGCCGCCCTCGGTCTCGATGATAATGCTCTCGCGGCCTTCCGATTCCGGCAG
>JAHEEN010000079.1 GCA_024640685.1 Rhodospirillaceae bacterium | reverse complement strand
CGACACGTACTCGCGCAACCCCGCGTAGTCCGACACACGGCCGTGACCCGGCACGACGATCGTATTCGCGTCGATTTCCATGAGCACGGCTTCACAAAACCGAATCACGCCATCGATCGTGCCGCCATTGTCGGCGTCGATGAACGGGTATCCCGACGTGTTGAAGACGTCGCCCAAATGCACGATGTTCGCGTCGCGGAAAATCACGGCCGTATCACCCGTCGTGTGTGCAGGCCCGTAATGGCGCAGATCGATGCGCTCGCCGTTGAAGTGCAGCTGCATCGTGTCGCTGTAGGTCGCCACCGGCAGCGCGATTGTTTCGTACGGCGCTTGATCGACGCTCGGTCGCACTACGACATTGATGACGTTTGCGCGCGTCATCATGTCGCGCGAGTTGGCGTGCGACACCATCCACGTGCCCTGCGGACCCAAGACTTGGTTGCCGTCGGCGTGATCGTAATGCCAATGCGTATTGATCGCGAAATCGACATCGCTGCCGCCGCCGAGCTCGCGGATCTTCGCCTGAAAAATCGGCACGGCCGGCACGAAGTTGTCGTCGACGACGAGCACGCCTTGATCGCCGATCGACGCGATAACGTTGCCGCCGGCCTCGAGGTAGAACAGGTAGTGGCCGTCGCGCAGCTCCTCGGCCGCTATGCCGTCGGCCGCAATGCGGTCCTCGATGCTGACCGAGCTTTGTGCGTACACGCTTTGGCCGGCGAATACCGCGATAGCCATACAAATCGCTCTCGTGGGCATTGCTCCCCCTCCGCCGGTCACGGCGCTCGTGTTTTTGTCACTCGCAGGATACCGGGATCGCCGAATCGCACTCAAGGGCAGCCCATCGTGGGCATGAGTCGGGTGCAAGCGCCGGCCGTGGGGTGGAGTGGGGCCGGCAGCTCAGCGCGATGGATCAAGCCAATCCGCCGCGACGTCCGCACGCTGCGCCGGCGAGTCCGGACTAGATTCGCCCGCCCGGATTCAGACCGCTCGGCACCCTCTCGGGCACTTTGCGGTCGAACGAATCGTCGTTGAGCGCATCGAGAAACTCAAGCAGCTCCGTTTCGAAATCGTCGGGGTCGCCGAGCCCGCGCAGCAACGGGTCGAGCTGATCGCGCGTCAATCCGTCCCGGTTCCCGCCGCGACGCCCGCCGCCGCGGCGATCGTAGAACTCGAGCACGTCGTCGAGATCGTCGAAGCGACCGTTGTGCATATAGGGTGCCGTGTAGGCGAGATTCCGTAGCGACGGCGTGCGGAAAGCGTGCGTCGCCTCGATGCCCTCGTCGGGCACCGCGAGCTTGCGATTTCCACGCACGCCGAGGACGTGCGGCTTGTAGTCCGAGAACATAGGTCCGTTGTGGCAGCTGATGCAGCCAATATCTTGGAAGGCTTGCATACCGCGGACCTGGATCGCAGTCATCGCGGATTTGTCGCCGCGCATATAACGATCGTACGGTGAGTCGTTCGCGATCAGCGTGCGCTGAAAGGCCGCGAGCGCACGACCGAGATTCTCTGCTATGACCGGCTGCGCACCGCCGAACGCGTTGGCAAACATCGCACGATACTCCGGGATCTCTCTTAGCCGCGCGACGACGCTGCCGAGCGCATCGTCCTCCGAGTAGGCGTGGCCGCGCATCTCCTCGAACGTAATGATCGGGATCAACGCTTGGGTCTCGAGGCTCTCGGCTCGCAGGTCCCAGAACATCGGCGCGCTGGCAGGGTCGTAGTTGCCCGACGGATCGATGCCGTTGAATGCGGTGTTCAGCAGCGTCTGGCTGTTGCGCTTGACGAACGGGATCGGGTCGGCCGTCACGAACTGCCGACGGTGACCCAGGCCCGCACCGTCGACGCCTATCGAGATATCGAGATCCTCAGCATAGCCATACTCTGGGTGGTGACAGGTCGCGCATGCTACCTCCTCATTACCCGAGATAATCGGATCCCAGAACAGCAGCCGACCGAGGTCAATCTTGACCGGACTTTGCGTATTGTTCGCCGGCTCCGCGACTTCGAGCGGCAGCGTGGAGAGCGGAAAGGAGAGTCGCGGACCTCTCGGCTCCCGACGACCACCATCACCACGACCGTCCCGCTGTGCCAGGCTTGCGATCGATGCTAGCGATAGCGTAAGCATGACCACGAGCAGTGACGTGGCCGACAAGCGTCGCTTCATATTCATGTCAGCACCCGTTTTGACACTTGGAATTACATGAATCCCTGGCGCTTCTTGAAAATGATCGGTACCGAGCGCCCGGTCCCGAGCTTCAAAACTCGTAGTTGAGGCCGACGCTCAGCACCTGCGTCTCGTAGTAATTTTCGTAGATCGCGTCGAACCCGTCGCCGCGGATGTACTGTTTGATACCGAAATCGTTGAAGATGTCGGTGAACGAGAACACGAGCTCACCGCGGTCGCTGAACATCGGTTTCGTGAGGCCGATATCGACCGACGAACGCGCGTCTTGCGTGCCTTGTGCAATGTTCTTTTCGGCGTAGTAGACAATCGAGAGTTGTGCACGCAGCCCGTTCGCGAAGTTGAACACGTTGTTGAGCGAAAGATCCCATGTATTGTCGGATGAGCGCTCGACGTCGAACGGCCGTTCGATCGGAAATAATAGCGTGACCTGATCGGCGTCGATAACATTGTCGTACCAGTTGAAATTACCGTTGACCTCCCACCGGTCGGAGATATCCTGGGAGAGAATGAGCTCGATGCCTGTCTGGTTACCACTGCCAACGTTTTGGTAGATCTTGTTGACGATGTCGTACGTCGTGTTTGTCGGATCAATTGCGAACACGCGCGTGAACGGATCCTCGATGTCGCGATAGTAGACGGACGCAATCAATGACCCGGAATTCCACAGATGTTCGTATGAGAACTCGAGAGTCTCCGTGAACTGCGGCCGTAGGTAGGGGTTACCGACCTTGAGTAGCTCAGGGTCATCGTACTTCGGAAAAATTCTGAGCTCGGGCTCACCCGGCCGGTCGACGCGATTGTTGTAATAGACTGCAACGTTGTTGGTGTCGTTGACCTTGTAGGTCAGGCGGACATTTGGATACAGCTTGAAATAGTCATAGGCGTCGCTCTGCTCGTAGTACGTATTCTCAGGCGGAAGGTCGTAGTAGACGTCCGTTTGCTCGGCGCGCAGACCGGCCTCTACAGCGTAGCGCTCGCGCTCATGCACGTAATTCACATAGCCCGCGAAGATATCCTCGCCCCACTCGGACCAGTCGCCTAGACCGTCGTAGATGACCGAGCCTTCGCCGCGGTCGACCGTATAGGTGATGGGAATCCAGCGCTTCTGGTAACGCGCACCCGTCTCGAATCGTCCGGTTGCGAGCGGACGTATATAGTCGACCTGAATCGGCAGCGTGTGCTCTTTGGCAACGAGGTGCGTCATGTCGGTGCCGATGCGCACGTCCGATTCCTCGTTAAGGAAGTACGCCTCGTCCTCCCAGCCGCGCGTGTACTGTGTGCTGAAGCTCAAGGAATGACCCGGTTCGTCGAAAGCGTACGTGTAGTCGTAGTTGACGTTGAAGAAGCCAGTGTCCTCCTTTTCGCGCCAAAACCAGTATCGGTTGCGCTCCATCGTGTCCCCATCGATGAACGGCACCTGAGCGATGTCTGTATGGGTCTCGAAGTCGAGAATCGCAGATATCGAGTACGATCGTTTATCGTCGAGCGTGCGGTCGAAACCCGTGCTGATGATGTACTGCTCCTGCTCGCGGTTCTCTGGCACCTGCGAAAGAATGACGCGGCCGTCGTCGTAGAACCGCGTCGTGAACTCGTTGTTCGGGATGTCGTCCTGCAACATGAACTCGGTTTGCAGGAAGAAGCTGCGATCTTGCTTATTGTTCGTCAGATTGAAGCTCGGAATCAGCTTCGCGTTGCTCGAGTAGCTGCCGAGCTCGGTCGGCAAGTCCGGCTTGCGCTTGTCGAGCATGCCGGTCCCGAGCGTCAGGCCGACGTCGTAATTCAGACCTTCCTCGAGATCCCGGCGGTAGACGATGTTGATGATGCCTGCCATGCCGGCCGCATCGTACGCGGCCGACGGGTTGTTGATGATCTCGATCGACTCGATGTTGCCGGCCGGAATGCTGTCGAGCCCAGCTTGATTGCCGAAGCCTGTCAGGCTCGAGTATTTCCCGTCGATCAGAACTGCGACTCGATCGCTGCCGCGCAGCAGCACACGGCCATCCTGATCGACGGTGATGCCCGGCAGGATGCGCATCGCGTCGAGCGCGGAGCCCGTCGAGCCCGCGATATTGTCGTCCATACTGAAGATACGTCGGTCGAGCGTCGCCTCGACGATTTGCCGCTGCGCAGTGACGACGACTTCCTCGAGCCCCGCGCCGGCGGCCGCTAAGGCGAGCTCACCGAGATCGTAGATCTCGTTACGCGTGCTGACGAGCACGGACGCGTCGTACTCGGCATAGCCGAGAAACTCGAGATTAAAAACGTAGCGACCTTCGGGCAGGCCCGATACGACAAAGCGGCCGTCCTCGTCTGTCAACACGCCGGTCACGGTCGCGCCATCCGCTTCGTTCGTCACGGTGACCGTGGCGAACGGCAACGGCGCGTCCGTGGCGCTGTCGATTACGCGACCGGAAACGGTTGCATCGACCTGCGCCAATGAGACAGACGGGAGCACCAATGCGATGGCGGCGAGCAGACACTGCCTGGTCATGAGTTCCTTCTCCGACGGCGCAAGTGACTTTGTCTCGATAGTAAGCGCATCGCAGCTGCCACGCCAGCAAATTAGGACTGGAACTGAGAACCGCGTCGGACGCACCAGAAACTCGCGCGAATGATTTGTCCGCGAGGGTCCGTCTAACGCAAACAACCCAGCACCGGACCATGGACTTGTGTGTACTGACGTAACCTCAGGGCCGCGTCGGCACTTGTGTCCAACCTGAACATCAGGGCGACAGATTCATGAAGAATGCGGCAAGCGCACCGCGCAACAAAGGCCTAGCCATCGTCTGGGCCACGCTCGCGGTCACGCTCTTCATCGTCTATTTCGACAACAATCAGTTCTGGTGGACGGTCGGACGATCCATTACGACACTCGAGCATCCGCTTGTCGTCTCGGCCGTGCTATTCACGTTGCTGTTTGGCGCCGTCAACATCGGGCTCGCACTCTGCTTAGGCGTGCGCGGCTTCAAGATCACTGCAGCAGTCACGCTGCTGGTCGCATCCATTACAGGTTTTTACATGTCGGAGTTCGGCGTCGCGATCGATCCATCGATTGTCCGCAGCGTCGCCGAAACGGACGCGCGCGAAGCCGCAACCTTACTGTCGATATCGTTCTTCGTACACGTGGCGCTGTTCGGCGTGTTGCCAGCGCTCGTCGTAGCGTCCATGCCGCTGAAGCGCCAAAGTCTGCCGCGCGAGCTCGCCGGCAAGCTTACGTTGATCGTCGCAAGCCTTTTCGTTCCGGCTCTCGCTATCTATGCCGATTACCTCGAGTTCTCGTTCTACGCCCAGGCGCACCGCGACGTGCGTCTCTTCATGAATCCCGTCTACCCGTTTTATGCGACGGGCCAGTACGTCGCCGAGCTGCTCGAGACGCATGCACTACCGACCGAAGCAATGCCCAACGAAATCTCTAGGCCGATCGCGAGCGATGCAACCAAGCCGCTCGCAATCGTGCTCGTGCTCGGTGAGACCGCGCGCGCCGATCACTGGGCGCTCAACGGTTACGAACGCGATACGAACCGCTACACGTCCATACGCGACATCGTCAACTATCCGAACGTCATCGCTTGCGGTACCTCGACCGCCGATTCGCTGCCTTGCATTTTCTCGCCGCTGACGCGCGACGAGTTCAGCCATGTCGAGGCTGCGCGGCACGAGAACCTGTTGGCGCTGATGAAGCGCCTGGGCGTCGACGTGCGCTGGGTTGACAATAGCACGGGCTGCAAAGGCCTCTGCGACGAACAGGATCTCGTCTCGATTGCGGGCGACGACGATGCGGCGCTCTGCGATACGCACGGCTGTTACGACGAGCTGCTGCTGCGCGAGCTGGATCGCGTGCTGTCAGCGGGCGACACCGACACGCTCGTCGTACTGCACGAGCGCGGTAGCCATGGTCCAACGTATCACCAGAACATACCCAGTGAAGCGAAGATCTACCTACCCGAATGCACACTAGAGACGTTCCGCGACTGTGACAATCAATCGCTCACTAACGCCTACGACAACACGATTCTGTATGGCGACAAGGTGCTCGGCGAGATCATCGACTACCTCGAGTTGCTCGAGGCGACGTTTGACACGGCGTTACTCTATGTGTCGGATCACGGCGAGTCGCTAGGCGAGAACGGCATTTACCTCCACGGTTTTCCATACGTGCTCGCACCGGATAGTCAGATACATGTCCCGATGCTGTTCTGGGCTTCCGACAGTTACTACGAGCATGCCGGCGTCGATCGTAACTGCCTCGACGTCGCACGATCGGAACCGCGTTCCCACGATGCGATCTTTCACACTGCGATTGGTCTCGTCGGAGCTCGAGGTGACGGCTATCAGCCCGATCTCGACATCTTAGCGGCCTGCCGCCGAACGCAACTGCTGAGCATAACGGTCGCTAAAGAGGAGGACGGCATGACCAGCGCCAGGAGCGAAATAAACTGATTAATTAAGGAGCAGCTAAAAATAGAGCTTCGATATGTCAATTAAAGCGATAGAGTTCAGCGCTGTGCTGGTTGCAGCAGCGGCCTCCGGATGCGCGGCGACCGAGCAACTCAACGTGGACTTGCAGTACCGGCAGGTTGGCCGTCGCTCAGGAAGGTGTCCGCGAGAAACCGGTGACGTTTCAGCAGGCCGCGCGTCTGGCTTCGGAGCGGCTCATCGCAAAAGTCGGCGAGTCGGGCATGGAGCCGCTGGAGAAGCAGCGTGCGCCTGTTGCCGTCAATACTGCCGGTTAGGCGCCGCTGCCGATCGGTGGCTGCAGTATCGAATCGGCTTCAGAGAGGCTCGTCGCGGCCGCACGGGGGCCGGCGCCAATGGATTGCTGAGTTCGCTGCCCTGCGAGCGTGATTACAGCGACTCGAGCATCCGCGCGAGCTCGTCGAGATCGGGCTCGGCATCCTTCGGTCCCAGGCTCACGCAATTCCACGGCTGCAGCGCCTCGCCCGGCGCCCAGACCCACTCGCGCCCGAGTGTCACGGGCTCGGTGTAGTTCAACGGATCCTCGACCGTCAGCTCCATCTTCAAATCCATCTGCCCGGGCTCGCGCCAATAGCGTTCCGTCAGACGCGCGTCCGGACTAACCGGATGGCCGCGCAGATTGCGTAGCACGCCGCCGGCCGTGAGCGTCGTCTCGATGACGAGCGCGCCGGATTCCCAGCGACCGATCGAATAACCGAGGTTCGTATTCGGGTAGTCGGCCGGCGGCGGCGCGCCGTCCATATGGATATGCCGCGTCGTCGCGAGCCGCTCGAAGCGCATGATGATCGCATCGGCATCGCGGACGAACTCCATTGCGCCATTGTCCCAGAGGATGCCGGGCACTTTCTCGGCAGCGCAGTCGTCGACGCTCCGCGCATCTTGGGCGACCGGGTCGTACGCATCGAACAGCGCCTGTGCACGAGGCGTGAACGGATACTCGTTAGGCTGCGTCACTGGCGGCATGTTACGAAATAGCGGCGGCATGTAGACGGCGAAGATATCGATCGCATCGTCCGCGGTCTGCGCGCTCGCAACGAGGCTAGTCACGGCACATGCGACGACCATGACGCGGCAGACGCCACGCGCGACGCATGCTAGGCTCGTGGCGATAGCGGTGATCGAGTTGCGCATTCGGCGGTTCCAGTGACTGGACTCTGAGTCGAAACCTATAACAAATCGACACCGCGATCCACGGAATTCAATAGTCGGACGAGGAAGATCAATGGCACGTTGCGTACTCGCATTGGCCACAGCGCTCGTAGCGTCGAGCGCGCTGGGACATCACTCCGTCGGCGCGTTCTACGACAGCAGCACCATCAGTCGCCTCTCGGGCACGATCGGCAGCGTCCAATGGGTCAATCCGCACGTGCGTTTCACCGTGGACGTCGTAGACGGTTCTGGTAGCAACCAACGCTGGCGCATCGAAGCCGGTGCGCTGAATTCGCTCGACCGCCAAGGCGTGCCGCGCAACCTCTTGCAGGTCGGCGAGCCGATCACCGTAATCGGCTACGCGTCCCGCCGCGGGCGTTCAGAGATGGTTGCCGCATCGGTCGACATGGCTGACGGCGAGAACGTCGTCGTGTGGTCGGGGCTCTTCGGCGGCGCCGAGGAATCCAATCCCGCGCCCGATGCCGCCGAGCAAATTGCAACTGCAGCGGCCGAAGCCGCGCGCAGTGCGCGGGGCATGTACCGCGTCTGGACGATTGGGCTCGAATACACGCACGATGCAACGGACTCCGGCGAAGACACGGGCCTACCGCTAACCGCAGCGGCACGCGCCGCGCGCCAGGACTTCGATCCGCTCGTCGACGACGCGGGCTTGAGCTGCATCGCGCCGGGCATGCCCGGACTCATGGATAACCCGTTCCCGATGGAGATCGTCGAGGATGGCGGCGACGTGCTGATACGCATGGAGCAATGGGACGTCACGCGCCGCGTGCACATCGGCGCCGAACCCGACGCCGCGAGCCAACCGCTAACGCCGAACGGCTATTCCGTCGGGTATTGGGAGAACGACCGCACGCTCGTCGTGACGACGACGCGACTCAGCGGGCCGCATTTCGACGACATCGGCACGCCGCACAGCGATCAGCTCGAGCTCGTCGAGCGCTTCACGCTGAGCGACGACGAGATGCGCCTCGATTACCTTCTGACGGCAACCGACCCCGCAACGTTCACCGAGCCGGTGATATTCGACGGCTATTGGGTCTGGGTGCCGGGCGAGCAGCTCAAGCGTTACGACTGCGCGGTACCCGATCTCTGAGCGGATTCTTGCCGCTCGGCGCTCGCGATTTCGTAATCTCCTATACTTCGGGCTCGCTCTGGACTTCGGACCCGCGCTATGAGAACGCTTTGTGTCGCACTGACTGCCGCGAGTCTAATCGCTTGCGCCGCGCCGGCCGACGGTCCGTACCAAGCTACCGGCATCAAGGTCGGCGAGATCACGCCGACGAGCGCAATCGTCTGGACACGGCTGACAGCCGCCGCCGAGCGCGTCGATGCCGAAATGATTCGCCCACCGGTGCGCTATCGTCAGCCCGGCGTCGATGGCCTCGTCGACCCTCCCGTGTGGCCGGCGACGCCGGCGGACTGGTCGCCGGTCGTCGAGCTGCCTGACAGCATGGGCGTGCAGGACCTCGAGGGGGCCGTGCCCGGTGCCGAAGGCGAGACCCGCGTACGCTACCGCGCCGCCGGTGACGACGAATGGCAATTGACCGAGTGGGGCGCGGTCGATCCCGAGCGCGATTACACGCGCCAGATCACGCTCGAAGGCTTGAGCCCGGGGACCGAGTACGCGCTCGCCGTCGAGGCGCGACCGGCTGGCGGCGACGTCAGCGTAACCGTTGAAGGCCGTTTGGCGACGGCACCCGGGCCGAACGTGCCGACGCGTGTCGTGTTTGGCTCGGTGACCGGGCAGGACTACATCAACAAGGATCGCGATGACGGCTTCAACATTTACCCTGCGATGCTCGCGCGCAACGACCTCGATTTCTTCGTCCACACCGGTGACATCCTCTACTACGACAGCTGGGCGAAGAACCTCGAGCTCGCGCGCTGGGGCTGGGCGCAGATGTTCAGCCTGCCGACGAACGTCGAGTTTCACCGGCTGATGCCGACGTATTTCATGAAGGACGATCACGACGTCTGGATCAACGACGCGTGGCCGACGCAGCAAAGCCTTTACATGGGCGACTTCACGTTCGAGCAGGGTCAGGGCGTGTTTCTCGAGCAAGTGCCGATGGCGAGCGCGCGCACGTACCGGACGTTTCGCTGGGGACAGGATCTGCAGATCTGGATGACCGAGGCGCGCGACTACCGCGATGCGAACGACGCACCGGATGGGCCCAACAAGACGATGTGGGGGCAGGAGCAGATCGACTGGTTCATGGAGACCGTTGCAGCATCCGATGCGACGTTCAAGATACTGATTGCGCCGACACCGCTGACCGGGCCTTACATCGACCCAATCGAGATGGACAACCATACGAACGAGGCGGGCTTTTTGACCGAAGGCCGGCGGCTACTCGAGTTCATCGCGAGCCAAGAAAATATGTACGTAATCGCCGGTGACCGACACTACCAATACGTGATCGAAGACCCCGAGAGCGGCGTTCGCGAGTACGCGACCGGCCCTGCCAGCAACGAGCACGCGCGCGGCTGGGACAACGACGACGTGCGGCCCGAGCACCGCTACATCAACGTCGTCGGCGGCTTTCTGCTGACGACGGTCGTGCGGCGCAACGGCATCCCGCGAATGCTGATGCAGCACTTCGGCGTCAACGGCGAGCTCCTGTACGAGGACGTGCGCGTCGCGACAGGCTTCTAGGCGGTACCGGTTACCCACAATTCAACATATCGGACAGTGGCGCGGCTGTCTGGCGACATGTCCCCCGCTTCCAGTAGCACCAAGCTACAGATATGTTGAATTGTGGGTAACCGGTACCATTAGGGGGAGAGGTAACGATGCGACTGCGAACACTGAGCGCCGGATTATTCGCCACCGCCGTGTCGGCGGGGCCGGCGACCGCGCATCACAGCAACATTCAGTTCGACCTGACGAGGATGATCACGGTCGAAGGCACGGTCACGCGCTACGACTTCAGGAATCCGCACGTCTATCTCTATCTCGAGACCGCGGAGCCCGACGGCACGACCGCAGTCTGGGAGCTCGAGGCGACGTCGACGCCAAACATGAGCCGGCGCGGCTGGACGCCTGAGACCGTCGCGCCCGGCGACCACCTAGCCATCGACATCTACCCGCCCCGCCGCGAGGGCGACCACATCGGCCGGCTCGGTCTCCTGTATTTCGACGACGGCAGCACGATTTCGGCACTGTCGGGCGGCGCAGAGGCGCCAGCCACCGCGCGCGCGACGTCACTCGAAGGCCGCTGGTACGGCCGCAGCTTCCTCGGCCAGATGCAGCTCGACCGCGTCGAAGTGCCATGGCCATTGACAACCAAGGGCGAAGCTGCGCGCATCGCCTACGACGGCACGCAAAACCCGCAGGTCGACTGCATCCCGATGACCGCACCGACGATCATGTTGTACACGACGGTGTTCGACTTCACGCTGTCGGATACGCGCATCGACATCGCCGGCGAATGGCTGAGTTTCGAGCGCACGGTCTGGCTCGACGGCCGCGACCATCCGCCCGCGACCGAGCGCTTCCCGCAAGGTCATTCGGTCGGCCACTGGGAAGGTGACACACTGGTCATCGATTCGCGGAATTTCACCGATCACGCAGCGGGGCTCTCGTTCGAGATCCCGTCGGGCGCCGGTAAGCACGTTGTCGAACGGCTGACGCTCGATGACGAAGGCAAAAACGTCCACTACGAATTCACGATCGAGGACCCCGAGTACCTGACGGCGCCAGTCTCGGGAGAAGGCCGTTGGGAGTATCGCCCGGATCTCCAGCGCCAGCAGATCGACTGCGACCGCGAGGTCGCGCGGCGCTTCACCGAGCGGCTCCACCAGGTCGAGTGAGCCAAATACATTGAGCGGGTCGGAGTAAATCCGTTACTCTTTTCGAACTCCGAACCCAGTTCTACGCAGCGGAGCCAAGAACATGAGAACGCGCCATTCAATAATTACAACCGGCATCGCCGCGCTAGTCGCTGGTCCGGCCACGGCCCATCACAGCCAAGCGCAGTTCGTGCTGGATCCGAACCGCATGGAGACGATTCGCGGCACGGTCACCGTGTTCGATTTCCGCAACCCGCACGTCTATATCTACCTAGAGACTCGAGACGCCGACGGCTCGCCGGTAGAGTGGGAGCTCGAAGCGACGTCGACACCGAATCTGATCCGCCGCGGCTGGAGCCGCAATTCGATCGAGGTTGGTGAGCAACTAACCGTCGACATTCATCCGGCCCGCGACCCGAGCCAGCACATCGCGCGTGTCGGACGCGTCTATTTCGCCAACGGCACGAGTCTCTCGGCGACCGAGGGCGGCCCGGAAGCGCCGCCGGATCTCAGCACGACGTCGTTTGCCGGACGCTGGTGGGGCCGCGGCTCAGTGCGGCAGTTCCAGATGGACCGCGTTGACGAGCCCTGGCCGATGACGCCGAAGGCGCAAGCGGCGCTCGATGCATTCGACGGCTCGCAAAACCCGCAGGTCGACTGCATCCCGATGACGGCACCGACGATCATGCTGTATTCGAATATCTTCGACGTCACGTTATCCGACGAGCGCCTCGATTGGTCGAGCGAGTGGCTCGGCGCCGAGCGCACGATCTGGCTCGACGGCCGCGAGCATCCGCCGGCGACCGAGCGCTTTCAGCAAGGACATTCTGTCGGCGTATGGGAGGACGAAAATACGCTCGTCGTCGATACGACGAACTACGCCGATCACGCCGCCGGCCTGTCGTTCGAGATTCCGTCGGGCGCGCAAAAACATACGACCGAGCGCATGACGTTGAGCGCCGACGGCAAGCGTATCGATTACGAGTTCGTGCTCGAGGATCCCGAGTACCTGACCGCCCCGATCACGGGGACGGGACATTGGGAGTATCGGCCGGATCTCGAGCGGCAAGTCGTCAACTGCGACCGCGAGGTCGCGCGACGATTCATGGAGCGGCTCTACGAGAGCGAGTGAGCCGAAAGCATCGGCGGCGAGCGACTCTACTCTTCGCCGATGACGGCCGTCGCCTTGACTTCGACGACTACGCCCGGACGGGAAAAACCGCTGACGCCGATGAATGCGCTGGATGGATACGGGCCGGCGCCGAAAACCTCTGCCTTGATCGCGACGTAAGTATCGACGTCGCGTACGTCGGTTGCATAGACCGTCATCGTCACGATGTCGCCGACCGATCCGCCGAGCTCCTCGAGATGGCTCGCAATTAAGCGGTAGTTCTCACGCGTCTGCGCAGCGAAATCGCCGGCGATCGAGCTCCCGGCCGCATCCGTCAGCGTCGTCTGACCGGCCAGCCAGACTGTGCTGCCGCCTTCGGTGACGACCGAGCGCGAGTAACGGCGCAGCTCGCCGCGCTCATCGACGTAGTA
>JAHEEN010000279.1 GCA_024640685.1 Rhodospirillaceae bacterium | reverse complement strand
GGCACGGTCACGGTCTGCGGCCATGACGTCTCGACGGACGCGACCGCGGCGAAACGCTGCATCGGCTACCTGCCCGAAGGGGCACCGAGCTATCCGGAGATGACACCGCGATCGTTCTTGGACTTCGTCGCGGACATCCGCAGCATGCAGGGGCAAACACGAGCCGCTCGCCTCGAGGAGATCTACCGCCTGTTGCACATCGAGCACGTCCTCGATCAGACGATCGACACGTTGTCGAAGGGCTACAAGCGGCGCGTCGGGCTCGCGCAAGCGTTACTGCACGATCCGAAGGTGCTGATTCTCGACGAGCCGACCGACGGCCTCGACCCCAATCAGAAGCACGAGGTGCGCCAGCTGATCAACGCGATAGCCAGCGACAAGATCATCGTGATCTCGACGCACTTGCTCGAGGAAGTCGACGCGCTGTGCAGTCGCGCGATTATCATCGCCGAAGGCAAAATTTTGGCGGACGACACGCCGGCCAATCTCGAATCGCGCTCGAAGTTTCACAATGCGGTCTCGCTGAGACTCGCCAATGACTTGTCCGTCGAGCAGATTCGCCCCGATATCGAGCAACTCGGCGCGGTCTCGAGTACCGAGATCGATCCGAACTCCGGGCGCTTGACTGCATTTCCGGCATCCGGCCAGCTGCCTTTACCGGCTATCAGCGAGCTTGCGAGCCAGCGCGGTTGGGATCTCGCCGAGCTTCACCTCGAATCGGGCCGCCTCGATGAGGTCTTTCGAACGATTACCGGAGGCGCGCCCGCATGACCGGAATCACGGCAATACTGCAACGCGAGCTCAAGAGCTATTTTCTGACGCCGGTCGCGTACGTGTTCATCGTCATATTCCTGATCTTGAGCAACGCGTTGACGTTCTACCTCGGCGGCTTTTACGAGCGCGGTCAGGCCGATTTGACGCCGTTTTTCAATTTTCATCCGTGGCTTTACCTGTTTCTCGCGCCAGCGCTCAGCATGCGGCTTTGGGCCGAGGAACGTAAATCCGGCAGCATCGAGCTGCTGATGACGCTACCGATCGAGCCGTGGCAGGCCGTCGTTGGCAAGTTCCTCGCCGCGTGGCTCTTTACCGGTATCGCGCTCGCATTGACGGTACCGATGTGGGCGACCGTGAACTACCTCGGCGATCCGGACAACGGCGTGATTTTTGCCGCCTATCTCGGCAGCCTGTTGATGGCCGGCGGCTTTCTGGCCGTCGGTTCCTGTATCTCGGCGGCGACAAAGAACCAGGTTGTTGCGTTTATCTTGTCGGTCACGGCTTGCTTGGTTTTGCTGCTCGCAAGTTTCTCGCTCGTGCTCGACGTCTTCTCGGTCTGGGCGCCGCAAGTTCTCGTCGACACGATCGCGAGTCTTAGTTTCCTGACGCACTTCGAGAACATCAGCAAGGGTGTGATCGACGTACGCGACCTGGTCTATTTCGGGTTGCTGATTGCCGCGATGCTGTACGCAAACACAATCGTATTGGAACTAAAGAAAGCCGACTGAAGACGATGACGACTCGACAACAACGCAATATCGGCGTAACCGCGCTGGTGCTGCTCGGGCTGGGGTTCCTCGCTGCGCTCGTCGTCAGCAACACGCTGCTGAGCGGATTGCGTCTGGACCTGACGGAGAACAATCTCTACACGATCTCGCCGGGCACGCGTGAGGTCCTCGACGGTATCGAGGAGCCGATCAACCTCTATTTCTTCTATTCCGATCGCGAGACCGCCGATATTCCGTTCTTGCGAACGTATGCAACGCGTGTCCGGGAAATGCTCGAAGAGTTTGCCGCGCAGTCCGGCGGACAGCTCGTACTCCAGATCATCGATCCACTGCCGTTTTCCGAGGACGAGGATCGGGCCACGCAGTTCGGCCTGCAACCGGTCAACTTGGGCACGCTAGGCGAATCGATCTTCTTCGGCCTAGCCGGCACGAACAGCGTCGGCAACGAGCAAACGATCGGCTTCTTCCAGCCGGACAAAGAAGCGTTTCTCGAATATGACGTTGCGCGACTGATCTACAGCCTCGCCAATCCGCGTAAACCAGTCGTCGGCGTGCTATCGGGCGTCTCGATGACGGCCGGCTTTGATCCGCAGCAACAACGCATGACCGAGCCCTGGGTCATCATGACGCAGGCAGAGCAGCTGTTCGAGATTCGGAATCTTTCGGCCGATCAGGCCACGATCGACGACGACGTCGATATTCTCTGGATCGTCCATCCGAAAGAACTCGACGACGCGATGCTCTACGCGGTCGATCAGTACATCATGGGCGGCGGGCGGGCGCTGATATTCGTCGATCCATTGGCCGAGATCGATATGGCCAATGCGAACCCGACCGGCATGGCGATGGGCAGCGCCTCGAATCTCGAAACATTGTTCGACGCCTGGGGCATCGACTTCGCGGTCGGCGAGGTCGTCGGTGACAACCGGCTCGCGTTGTCGATCAGCGCCGGCTTCGGCCAACGACCCGTGCGCCACCTCGGTCTGGCGGGTTTGACGCCGGAGACGATCGACCAAGAGGACGTCGTGACATCGGGCTTGACGTCGATCAACGTCGGCACGGCCGGCTACTTCGCGGTCCGCGACGACGCGGCCGTCGAGCTTGTGCCCCTGCTGACGTCGAGTGAAGAAGCCGCAGCGCTGCCGGCGAGCAGCTTCCAGTTCTTACCCGATCCGGAAACACTGCTGAACGATTTCACGCCGACCGGCGATCGCTACGTACTTGCCGCGCGGCTCGAAGGGCCGCTGTCGACGGCATTTCCGGACGGGCCGCCTGCGGCGGAGTCCGGCGACGACGTCGTCGGGGCGACGAGCGGCGCACCGCTGACGTCGACCGACAGCGCCAACGTAATCCTCGTCGGCGACGTCGACATGCTCAGCGACCGGCTCTGGGTGCAAACGCAGAGCTTCCTCGGGCAGCAGATCGTCACGCCGTTCGCGAGCAACGGCGACTTCGTCGTCAATGCGCTGGACAATTTGGCCGGTAGCGCAGCGCTGATCGGCATCCGCGCTCGCGCGAGCTTCTCGCGACCGTTCACGACCGTCGATGAGCTCCGCCGCGAGGCCGATGCACAGTTTCGCGAAACCGAGCAACAGCTGCAGGCCCAGCTCGACGCGACCGAGGCCCGCTTGAGCGAGCTGCAAGAGGCGCGGACTGACGAAGGCTCGTTGCTGATGAGCCCCGAGCAGCAGGAAGAGATCCAACGATTCCTCGGCGAGCAGGTTCGAATCCGCCAAGAGTTGCGCGCGGTGCGGCGCAATCTCGATGCGAGCATCGAGCAGCTCGGCACTACGCTGCGTATCGTCAATATCGGTCTCGTGCCTTTGTTGTTGAGTGTTGCCGCAATCGCGCTCGCGGTACTGCGTCGACGCAAGATTGGAGCGCACGGATGAATCGCAAGTCGCTGCAATGGCTCGCTGCGGGTCTGATCGTATTGGTCTTACTCGCGGTCATCGGCCAGCGACGCACGGCGGCGCCGACGGCCGACACGAATGCAGTGTTCCTGCCTGGGCTGACCGACACGCTCAACGACATCGAGCGCATCGAGATCGCGGCCGCCGGCAATAACACCGTCGCCACGCTCGAGCGTACGGACGACGGTTGGACCATTCGCGAGCGTAACGGCTACCGGGCCGATTTGACGAAAGTCCGCCACACGCTGTTGAGCTTCGCCGAGGCCAACATCCTAGAGGCAAAGACGGCGAATCCGGAGTTTTATTCGATGCTAGGCGT
>JAHEEN010000078.1 GCA_024640685.1 Rhodospirillaceae bacterium | reverse complement strand
CTTCACCGAGCCCGGTTGTGCCAATAACAAGCGCTGTGCCGTGCTCGACACAGGCCGCGAGGTTTGCGTCGAGCGCGGCCGGCAGTGTGAAATCGATCGCAACGTGCGCGCCGCTCAGTGCCTGCGAGCGCTCGTCGGTCAGCCGCACGCCGCTCGTCGCGACACCCGCGAGCTCGCCGGCGTCAGTGCCGAGCGCGGCATCGCCAGGCTCGGTCACAGCACCGGTCAGCACGATGTCGTCCCGCTCGGCGAGGCACTGGACGATCGCACGACCCATGCGGCCGGACGCGCCGAGCACGGCTACTCTTAGCATCGCTAGGCTCCAATCTTCTCGAAGAACGACTTTACGCTATCGAGCCACGAGCGTGCTCGGGGGCTGTGACGATCCCCGCCGGCAGCAACCGTCGCATCGAACTGCTCGAGCAGCTGGCGTTGCTCGTCCGTGAGCTTCACGGGCGTCTCGACCTGAACCCGGCAGAACAGATCGCCTATACCGGCCGAGCGTACCGAGCGCACACCCTTGCCGCGTAATCGAAACACCCGGCCGGACTGCGTCTCGGCAGGAATCTTGAGCTTAACCTGACCGTCCAGCGTCGGCACCTCGACCGAGCTTCCGAGCGCCGCCGCGGCGAAGCTGATCGGCACGTCGCAATGCAGATTCTGCCCATCGCGCTCGAAGATCGGGTGCGTCTGGACCATGATGTCGACGTAGAGGTCACCGGGCGGCCCGCCGTTGCGACCCGCCTCACCTTCACCGGCCAGTCGTATTCGGTCGCCCGAGTCGACGCCGGCCGGCACTTTGACGGCCAACGTCTTGACCTTGCCGCTGCGCCCGCGGCCGCTGCAATCGCGGCACGGCGTATCGATCGTCGTCCCGACGCCCTTACAGGCCGGGCACGTCTGCTGAATCGAGAAGAAGCCCTGCTGCACGCGAACCTGACCGGCACCGCCGCACGTCGAGCACGACGTCGGTGACGTGCCGGGCTCCGCGCCGTTACCGCCGCATCGATCGCACTCGACCTGTGTCGGCACATCGATGTTGATCGACTCACCGGCGACCGCTTGCTCGAGCGCAAGGTCGAGCTCGTAGCGTAGATCCGCGCCCCGAAAGACGTTGCTCCGAGAGCGCCGGCCGCCACCGAAAATATCGCCGAAAACGTCGCCGAAAATGTCGCCAAAAGCATCGGCCCCACCGAAGCCCCCAGCCCCGCGGCCACCGCCACTGGCATCGACGCCGGCGTGACCGAACTGATCGTAGGCGCCACGCTTCGTCGAGTCGCTCAGGATCTCGTAGGCCTCTTTCGCCTCCTTGAACTTGGCTTCCGCGTCGGCGTCATCTGGATTGCGGTCCGGATGGTGTTTCATGGCCAAGCGGCGATAGGCCTTCTTCAGATCGGCTTCGGTTGCATCCTTGTTGCAACCGAGTACCTCGTAGTAGTCCCGCTTGGTCATGCAATTTCCTTACAGCAATAGCCTAAGGGCGCGACCTAGCGCGCCCTTAGGCCCGAACCCGAACTGCGCCGACCTTTGACGTCAGGCGCTCTTTTTCTCGTCGTCGTCGTCGCCATCGACCTCCTCGAACTCCGCGTCGACGACGCTGTCATCGGCACCGCTCGCGCCGCTGCCATCGTCGGCAGCCGCTTGATCGGCTTGCTGCTGCTCGTAGAGCCGCTGTGCAAGGGACGCCGAGACTTCACTGAGCGCATTGATCTTGGCTTCGATCGTCTCCTTGCTGTCGCCTTTGACGGCCTCCTTGAGATCGCCGAGCGCACTCTCGATGTTGCCGCGCTCTTGCGCGTCGACCTTGTCACCGAGCTCGCTCAGCGATTTTTCGGTCGCATGGACGAGGCCATCGCCCTGATTGCGAATATCGACGAGCTCGCGGAACTTCTGGTCCTCGGCCGCATGCACCTCGGCATCGGCGACCATGCGCTCGATCTCCTCGTCACTGAGGCCCGACGAGGCCTTGATGACGATCTTCTGCTCCTTGCCGGTCGCCTTATCCCTGGCCGACACGTTGAGGATGCCGTTCGCGTCGATATCAAACGAGACCTCGACCTGCGGCATGCCGCGCGGTGCCGGCGGAATGTCGGTCAGATCGAAGCGGCCCAGCGACTTGTTGTCGCCGGCGCGCTCGCGCTCGCCCTGCAGCACGTGGATCGTCACGGCCGTCTGATTGTCATCGGCCGTCGAGAACGTCTGCTGCGCTTTGGTCGGAATCGTCGTGTTCTTGTCGATCAGGCGCGTCATGACGCTACCGAGCGTCTCGATGCCGAGCGACAACGGCGTCACGTCGAGCAACAGCACGTCTTTGACCTCGCCGGACAGCACGCCCGCCTGAATCGCCGCACCGATCGCAACCGCCTCGTCGGGGTTCACGTCGCGCCGCGGCTCTTGGCCGAAGAACGCTTGCACGGCCGCCAGTACCTTCGGCATCCGCGTCTGGCCACCGACGAGGATCACGTCGTCGACGTCTGTGACCTTGAGGCCTGCATCCTTGAGCGCGACCTTGCACGGCTCGATCGTCCGCGAGACGAGATCGTCGACGAGCGATTCGACCTTTGCGCGCGTCACGTTGATGTTCAGATGCTTGGGCCCACTCGAATCGGCGGTAATGTACGGCAGATTGACCTCGGTCTGCTGCCGTGACGACAGCTCGATCTTGGCTTTCTCCGACGCTTCTTTGAGACGCTGCATCGCGAGCGGGTCTTTGCGGATATCGATGCCGCTTTCCTTCTCGAACTCGCTCGACAGGTAGTCGATGATCCGCTTGTCGAAATCCTCGCCGCCTAGGAACGTATCGCCGTTCGTCGCAAGTACCTCGAATTGGTGCTCGCCGTCGACCTCTGCAATCTCGATAACGGAGACATCGAACGTGCCGCCGCCGAGATCGTAGACCGCGATCTTGCGGTCGCCGCGTTTCTTATCGAGCCCGTAGGCAAGCGCCGCGGCCGTCGGCTCATTGATGATGCGCTTGACCTCGAGGCCGGCGATCCTGCCGGCATCCTTGGTCGCCTGGCGCTGTGAGTCATTGAAGTAAGCGGGCACGGTAATCACGGCCTCGGTCACGGCCTCGCCGAGATAGTCCTCGGCCGTCTGCTTCATTTTCGTCAGAATCCGCGCCGAGACTTCGGGCGGCGCAATCTGCTTGCCGTTGACATCGACCCACGCATCGCCGTTATCGGCGCCGACAATCTTGTACGGCACCATGTCGACGTCTTTTTGCACGACGGCATCGTCGAAGCGGCGTCCGATCAGCCGCTTGATCGCAAATAGCGTGTTCGTCGGATTCGTGACAGCCTGGCGCTTCGCCGTCTGCCCGACGAGGACCTCATCGTCCTTCGTAAAGGCGACAATCGACGGGGTCGTGCGATCGCCCTCGCTGTTTTCGATGACCTTGGCCTTGTCGCCGTCCATGACGGCCACACAGGAATTGGTCGTGCCCAAATCGATTCCGATCACTCGTCCCATTGTCGTATCTCTCCAACGTTCTGTCGTTGCGACCCGTGGAACCTAGATGGGGCGCAATTCGGTGAATTCAAGGCGCTTGCGCCCCTTGCCAAGCCGTTCAGTCGGGCGCCCGCGACACGACGACGCGCGCCGGGCGCAGCAGCCGATCGTTGATCGCGAAGCCGGTCTGAATCACCGTCAAAACCGTATTCGGCTCAGCGGTCTCGGAAGGCTGCAGCGTCATCGCCTCGTGGTACTCGGGGTCGAATGGCTCGCCCTCAGGATCCAACGCCGTGACGCCGACTTGCTCTAGTGCGGCATCGAGCAGCCGTAACGTCGCCTGCTGCCCCTCGAGCAACGTTCCCGCATCGGCTTCATTGCCGTGCGCCAGCGCAGCCTCGAGGCTATCGCGCACCGGCAACAACGCCTGAGCCAGTCGCTCAAAGCCGTATTTACGAGCATTCTCGACGTCGCGAGCCGCACGCTTTCTGACGTTCTCGAGCTCGGCGGCGAGGCGCAGCATTTGCTCGCGGAAGTCCAGAGCCTCGCGCTGCGCAGCCTCTAGTGGCGATTCCTCGCCCGCATCGGTATCGGTATTCGGCGGCGCGACGCCGTCCGCAGCCTCGTCGGCTACCGCCTGACCTTGCTCGTCGACATTCGCGGCCTGATCGTCGGTCGACTCCGACTCGGGCACATTCTGGTTCATCGGCTCGGTTTTCCCTCGCGTGTTGACTCGAGTTATGGGCTCCGTCGGTGGCTTGCAAACGGACGTACCGCTGCGTCGCGCTGGGCGCGTCGCTGTGTTGCGTATATGAGGGCCTAGTTTCGGGTTTTCAAGGCGCTGGCGAGCTGCCGGGCTGTGACGTCGACGATAGGAATGACCCGCTCGTACGCCATTCGCGTCGGACCTATGACGCCCAGCACACCCATCGTGTCATCGTCGGTCAGATACGGCGCAGCAACGACGCTGCATTCATCGAGCAGCTGGTAGCCAGATTCCTGACCGATGAATATCTGCACCCCGGGCGCATGCAAGCTCTGATCGAGCAGATGCAGGATGTCACGCTGCTCGCTGAATGCCTCGAACAAGCGCTTCAGCTTGTCCATGTCGGCCAGTCCCTCGAGCCCCATCAGGTTCGTCTCGCCGGTCATGACGAAGCTGCCCTCGTCATCGACGTCCGGGAAGGCTTGCTGCGCCATCTCGATCGCATCGACCATCAGGTCGTTCATGCTCGCCCGGGTCTCGGCAAGCTCGTTGAGCAGCGAATCCCTGACGGTGGGCAGCTCCCTGCCACCGAATTGCTCAGTCAGGTAGTTTCCGGCCCGCTGCAGCTCCTCGGCGGAGAAGTCTCGATGCACGTCGAGAATGCGGTTTTGAACGTCACGATCGTTGAGCACGAGGATTGCGAGCACACGCCGGTCGGAGAGCGGCAGGAATTCGATCTGCCGCAACGCCGCGTGGCTGCGGCGTGGCAGCGTGACGACGCCGGCGAGCTTGGTCATCGATGCCAGCAAGTTCGACGCGGATTGCACGAGCGCTTGCGGATCGGACTGCGCGAGGACTCGCTGCACGAGCTCGAGCTCATCACTCTGCGGTGGGCGCAGCTTGACGAGCGTATCGACAAAAAAGCGGTAGCCCTTGATCGTCGGAATGCGTCCGGCCGATGTATGTGGCGCCGTAACGAAGCCGAGCTCCTCGAGGTCCGACATGACGTTGCGAATCGTCGCCGGACTCAAGTCGAGCCCCGAGTCGCGCGCGAGCGTCCGCGAGCCGACGGGCTGGCCTTCTTTGATATAGCGCTTGACCAGAATCCTCAACAGATGCTGGGCGCGTTCGTTTGGCAGCTCTGGAACGTTGTTGGAAGACATAGCGCAGCGGCCGGACGGCGCACGAGGGCGCGTTCGAGAGACGCTAGCAATCGCCCGAGTCCACTGTCAAGAATTACGCCGAGATGCGCTGATCTACGCACGGCCAACCGGCGGATCGGTATTTTAAGTACAATCCGCGGGTCCGCGACGGCAGGCAGGCGATGAACCCGAATTTCCAGACAGTCGGCCTTTGGGGCGACACCTCGCGCGACGAGGTCGCAGGCCCCGTCGAGGCAATCGCACAGCATCTCGACAGCCACGGTATCGGCACGGTCTCGTTAGCGCCTTCCGGCGACGGCACGAGCACTGCAGAAGCCGCCGACGTCGACTTGATCATCGCGATCGGCGGCGACGGCACGCTGCTTCGAGCAGCACGCAGCGTCGCAACCGCGGACGTGCCGTTGATCGGCGTCAACCTCGGCCGCTTAGGCTTCTTGACCGACGTCTCACGCGATCAAGTGCCCGAGATCATCGATGCCGTGCTCGCCGGCGACTTTATCGAGGAAGAGCGCGTGATGCTCGAGACCCGGTTCTCGAGCGGTGGCAAAACCACCGATCGCATGTTGGCGCTCAACGACGTTGCCGTGAAAGTGGGCGGAAGCGGCCATATGCAGGACTTTGCGACGTGGGTCGACGGCGTCTACGTTAATACCCATGGAGGTGATGGCTTGATCGTCGCGACGGCCACAGGCTCAACGGCCTATGCGCTTTCATGCGGCGGCCCAATCATCCATCCGAATGTCGCCGCGCTCGTCATCGTGCCGATCTGCCCGCACACGCTGAGCGATCGCCCGCTCGTGCTACCGACCGAGAGCACGATCGAGATTCGTATCCAACCGCGCTTCGACGACACCGCACATGTGAGCTGCGACGGCGAGGACACCGGCGAGCTTGGCGACGGCGATACGCTGTCGATACGCGTTGCCAGAGAGACCGTTCGCTTGTTGCACCCCCATGGTTACGACTACTTCGAGTTGCTGCGCTCGAAATTGAGCTGGGGCCATACCGAGCGCGCACCGCGCGGCAGCGAATGCTGAGCCTCATTCGTGTCAAGAACTACGCCGTCATTGACGAGGTCGAGGTCGAGTTCGAGCCGGGCCTGAGCGTCATGACCGGCGAGACGGGCGCCGGCAAATCGATTCTCGTCGACGCGCTCGGCCTCGTGCTCGGCGACCGGGCGGATGCCAGCACCGTTCGGCAAGGCGCCGAGCGTGCCGACGTTAGTGCCGTGTTCGAGACCCCTGCCGACCACCCGGCGCTCGCGTGGCTGCGCGAGCACAGTCTCGACGAGGACAAGAGCTGCCTGATTCGTCGCGTCATTGGCAGCGAAGGTCGGTCGCGCGCGTTCATCAACGGTCAACCGGTCACGCTGCAAGACCTGCGCGCGCTCGGCAATCTGCTGTTGAACATCCATGGCCAACATGCCCATCAGGCCTTGCGAGAAGGCACCGTGCAGCGCCAGATGCTCGATTTCCACGGCGGCCACGGGGCGCTGGTCGCCGACGTCGCTGAGAAGTTCGATCATTGGCGGACGCTTCGCGAGCGACTCGAGGCCAGCACGCAGAACAGCGAAGACCGTGAAGCTCAGCTCGAGCTGCTGCGGTTTCAGCTCGATGAGCTCGAGCGCCTCGATCTGCAAAAGGACGAGCTGGCCGCACTGCAGTCAGAACGCAGCCGGCTTGCCAACACCGACCGAATTGCGGTCGGCGTCGATGCCGCGCTCGCACAGCTCTACGAGGCCGAAATGCATTCCGCCCACGAGCTCGTTGCAAGTGCACGGCGCGAGCTGCAGCACCTCGCAGACGTTGACGCCGATCTCGAGCCGACGGCTCGCTCGGTCGCAAATGCTGAGATCGAGATTCGCGAGGTGGCGTCAGATCTCGCGCGTTACCGAGATCGACTCGAGGCGGACCCCCAGCGATTGGAATGGCTCGAGTCGCGCCTTGCGACGATCGCTGAGCTCGCACGCAAGCACCGCGTCGACGACGACGCGCTCTTCGATGTCGGCGCAACGCTCGCCGCGCGCGTCGCGGAGTTGGAGTCCGGCAACGAGTCGCTCGAGCTGCTTGCCGAGCGCGCCCAAGCCGCGGCCGACGATTACTTTCAGCTAGCCGGGCAGCTGTCAGCCGCGCGTGCGAAGAGTGCCGACAGTCTTGCCGAGCGAGTCTCGGCACAGCTGCGCCAGCTTGGCCTGCCGAACGGCCAATTCCGTGTCGGCATTCAGCCCAAGCCCGTCGAGCGTGGCGACGCTCATGGCCTCGAGCGCATCGAGTTCGAGGTGGCATTGAACCCCGGCCAAAATTTCGGACCGTTGTCGAAAGTCGCCTCAGGCGGTGAGCTGTCGCGGATCAGCCTCGCGCTCGAGGTTATCGCCGCCGGCGCCTCGACAGTACCTACGCTGGTTTTCGACGAGGTGGATACCGGTATCGGTGGCGGTGTCGCCGAGATCGTCGGCCGGCGCTTGCACGATATCGCCGCCGACCGGCAGGTACTGTGCGTGACGCACCTTGCGCAAGTTGCGAGCCAAGGGGACCGGCACTATCGCGTAACCAAGCTCAGCGACGGCACGACGTCGCGCACGAACGTGCGCGCGCTCAGCGACGACGAGCGCGTCGAGGAGCTGTCGCGAATGCTCGGTGGCGTCGAGATTACCGCTACGACCCGTGCGCATGCGGCCGAGATGATCGAGCGGGCGGGAAGCTAAAGGCCCGGTTATTCGACGGGGTCCTTAGGACGGACGTACAGCACGAGACTGTGATCTTCGATCGTGTAGCCGTGCTTCTCGGCGATCTCGTGTTGCAGGCGCTCGATCCGCTCGTCGACGAACTCGATGACCTCGCCGGTCCTGAGGCAGACCATATGGTCGTGATGCGTTCGGTCGCTGAGCTCGAACACAGCCGTGCCACCCTCGAAGTTGTGGCGCGTGACGAGGCCCGCGCTCTCGAACTGCGTCAACACGCGGTAGACGGTCGCAAGCCCGAACTCTTCGCCCAGGTCCAGCAACGCCTTGTAAACGGACTCCGCGCTCATATGGCGCGCGGGATTGGTCTCTAAGACCTCCAGAATTTTAAGCCGCGGGGAAGTGACCTTGAGGCCTGCCTCACGTAAGTCCTTGCTCGTCACGTTCTACTCGTAAGTTCGGTGCGCTATCATTTACGCACAATTATGGCCTATTTACCGTGACCGCCTCTACCGTGATTCGCACCACCGTCCACCGAACATTCTCGCTGCTCGCCTGCCTGCTGCTGGCGATTGGCACGAGCGCTTGCGTCTATCGGATCGATATTCAGCAAGGCAACCTGTTGGAGGAGGTTTCTGTCGAACAGGCAGCCGTCGGCATGACAAAGAGTCAGATCCTGTTTCTGCTCGGCACGCCAATGGTGACGGACAGTTTCCACGAGGATCGGTGGGACTACACGTATTTTTTGCGCCGAGGCCGCTCGCGCGACGTTGACCGGCGCTGGCTGATCGTCTATTTCGACGGCGACATCGTCTCGCGTATCGAGAAAGACGTGCTGCTGGACCCTGCGAGTTAGTCTTGAGCCCAAGGTTTGCCGAGGCCCATCACAGTGCCGGCGGACAATAGCTCACGCCGCATCTCGCGCGGATCTTTGACGAGTGGACGGCAAACGTCGACGCGGTCGCCCGGCTCGAGAACCGACTGCTCGTCGATCCGTTGACCAAAACGGCCGAGCACAGTCGGCAAATCTGCGATCGCCGGGACCGCCGCACGTATTTTCGATGCCTCGACGGCCTCGCCAGCCGTTAATCCCGAGCGCCACGGCACATCGACGACGACTTGACGCTCCGCAGTCCCGGCGGCTACCTCGACGAAAGCCGTCGAGTTTCGGTCAGTCATAAAGCTCCTTCGCGCGAGACAAGAATGCGTCTAGCTGCGAGCGCGCGAGCTCCTCGAAAGCGCGCTCGAATATCAGCTTCAGAGGCCGCGACGCGACTTCGAAGTCGAGTTCGAGAGAAACGTCGCAACCGCCCTCTGCGACAGCGTCGAATCGCCAACTGCCCGAGAGCTGCCGAAATGGCCCATCGACCAGCGCCAGGTCGATGCGATTCGGTCGAGCGAGCGCGTTTCGTGTCGAGAATCGCTTGTGCAGCGCACCGACACCGACGTCGAGCGTGGCCTCGAGCGCGTCATTGCTGACATTGTTGACAGTCACGGAGCGGCACCACGGCAAGAAGCTCGGATAAGCCGCAACGTCGTTGACGAGATCGAACATCTGCTCGGCCGTATACGGCACGCGGGCCTTGCGGCGAATCGACTTCACCGGAGGCTACGCCAAGCCCCACGCGTCGAGCAAGCCGATCACATCGAGAAAGACGAGCAGCACTGCAATCGGCGCAACATATCGGGCCAGGAAGCGCCAAGCACGATAACTCGGGCCTGCGTCCGGATCGATCTCATCGGACGTCGAGTTGCGCGACATGATCCAGCCGGCGAAAAAGACGATCGCCATTCCGCCCAACGGCAGCATGATGTTCGTCGTGAGGTGATCCAGGTTGTCGAAGAACGTCCCACGCCAGAACTTCAGGTTCGACAGAACGTTCGTCGAGAACGCACTGAGGAAACCTAGGAGCCAGATAGCCAAGCCCAACGACCATGCCGCGACGCGGCGACTCAGTTGGAACGACTCGATGAGCCACGCGACGCCGGGCTCCATCAGACTGATGGCAGACGTCCACGCGGCAAACGTCAGCAGCACGAAGAACGCAGTGCCGACAACCGCGCCGCCCGGCAGCTGACCGAAGGCAAGCGGCAGTGTTTGAAAGATCAATCCAGGACCGATCGCAGGATCGAGGCCGTTCGCGAACACGATCGGGAAAATTACGAGCCCTGCGAGCAACGCGATGATCGTGTCGGCGAACACAATCGCGCACGACGTTTTGCCGATCGAATGCTCATCCGGCAGATAGGCGCCATACGCCATGACCGCACCCATGCCGACGCTGAGCGTGAAGCACGCGTGGCCGAGCGCAATTAACGCTGCATCGGCGGTCAGCTCGCCCAACCGTGGTGCGAACATGAACTCGAGCGCAGCAGCGAAGTTGCCTGCGACCATGCTGTAGCCGAGCAGGACGAGCAGTAGAGCGAGCAGCGCAGGCATCAAGATACGAACCGCCTTCTCGAGACCGCGCTCGACGCCGTTCGCGACGACAATGACCGTCATCCCCATAAACAGCGTGTGCCACATCGCGTTGACGAGCGGACTGCCGGTCAGGGCATCGAACTGCGCGTCGACGGCGGCGGCATCGGCGCCGGCAAAGACGTTCGATCCGGCCTTGAAGATATAAGCAGCCGCCCAGCCTGCGACGACACTATAAAAGGAGAGGATCAAGACGCCGGCGAGCACACCCAATAGGCCGATGTAGCGCCATTGCTCACTACCGCCCTCCTCGCTTCCGAGCAGCGCCATCGTCGCGACCGGATTGCGCCGCCCGCGTCGGCCGATCGAAATCTCGGCAACCATGATTGGCAACCCGATCAAGAAGACGCAGAAAAGGTAAAACAACACGAATGCGCCGCCGCCGTTTTCGCCGGCGATGTACGGGAACTTCCAGACGTTTCCTAAGCCGACTGCGGAGCCGGTGACGGCCAAAATAAACGCGAAGCGTGACGACCACTCTCCGTGTAGAGAAACCCGTCGCTCGGTCGAAACGTTCGCCGCCATGAAGTCTCCAGGCGTGTTTTTCGGCGGCAATTCTAGGATCATTACCGGACTATGGCCAGGAAGCCCGGTAATCGCTCGGAGTCGTCAATCGCGCAGAACAAGAAAGCGCGGTTCGACTATTTCATCGAGGAACGCATGGAAGCGGGTCTCGCGCTCTCAGGCTGGGAGGTCAAGAGCCTTCGCGCCGGTAAAGCGCAGCTGTCGGAGAGCTACGTCATCTTGCGCGACGGCGAGCTGTATCTGCTCGGCTCACATATCACGCCGTTGTCGTCCGCGTCGACGCACGTCAACGCCGATGCGTCGCGCACCCGAAAGCTACTGATGCACCGCGATGAGATCGACCGGCTAACTGGGCTCGTTGAGCGAAAAGGTTACACGCTCGTACCGCTCGAGCTTTATTGGAACAAGGGGCGCGCCAAGCTTGCAGTCGGCCTCGCAAAAGGCAAGAAGCAACATGATAAGCGCGCAACCCAGAAGGACCGCGAATGGGACCGCGACAAGGCTCGCGCGATCAAGGCGTTTGCGAAGCGGTGATCCCATCGGCCAGCGGAGCCGCTACGCGCAGAACTGCAATCTTCTCCGAAATCGGGCGATACCGCTTGAATTAGGCCGTATTCACCCTAAACTCTAGGTACATGGGGGCGATCGGCTTCGACGTGGGTCGCGAACCCTCGGGTGCATGCCGAGGTGCAGAATACCTCGCTAAACTATCTGCAAACCATATAGTTGCCAACGACGACAACTACGCTCTAGCTGCTTAAAAACCAGCTTAGTGCCTTCCGCCCGGTTCGTGCTTGTGCGTCCGGTTCCGGGAGTCATCCACACAAGCTCGCGGGACGGCTCGTCTGAGGCCCGAACGTTAAAACTAAATCAGACTGGCTTCGCGTTTTCTCTGCCTGCCGGGTAGCGTGAAGTAAGAACAAAGGCAGTCTAAGCATGTAGAGCTCGGGGCGGAGTGCTTGCGGACGCGGGTTCGATTCCCGCCGCCTCCACCAATAAAAAGGCCACCCTCCGGGTGGCCTTTTTATTGCTTGAATCGAGGTGGATGAGAGCCCGCGTTGCGGATCAGATTGCGACGTACATGGATGTACGAGTGTCGCGAGAGCACAAGGATGTGCGGAGCGATTCGCCGCAGCCACATCACATCGACACGCTCCCCAACCCCAAATCGCAATGAGAACCATTCTTATTGAATGTGCCTATCGAATTGCGTATCGTTCTCATCTGTAACCACCACTCAACTACGGCCGGCAGCAGGGCTGGGCAAGCGTTGGCGAGGTCCTAGCGCATGATTAGAAAGTCGATTTTCTGGATTCACCTCGTCTGCGGCGTTTCGGCCGGCGCTGTCGTACTCATGATGTCGGCCACTGGCGTCGTGCTGACCTACGAGCGCCAGATGCTCGAATGGGCGGTTCACGACCTCTATGTCGAGCCCGAGCCAACGGCTGAGCGCTTGTCGGTCGAGACCCTCGTCGCCGCTGTCGAGGCAAGCGAGCCCGGATTCGAAGCCTCGACGTTCGTGATTCGCCCGGAGGCGGCAGCGCCTGCGACCGTCATCCAAGGTCGTCGTGATGCGCGCTACGTCAATGCTTACACGGGTGAGGCGCTCGGCACCGGTGCGCCTGTGATGCGTAGCGTTTTCTCGAACATGACCGGCTGGCACCGCTACTTCAATGCGGCACGCGACGATCGCGCGCCGTGGCGCGCCATCACAGGCGCGAGCAACGTTGCGTTTCTGTTCCTCGTCTTGAGCGGCATGTATCTGTGGTTGCCGAAGATCTTCAATCGAGCGATGTTCAGAGTCCGGCTCTGGTTCAATCCAAAGGCCGCGAACAGCAAGGCGCGCGATTTCAACTGGCACCATGTATTCGGCATCTGGAGCGCGGTCCCGCTTGCGATCGTCGTTGCCACCGCAACCGTGTTTTCCTATCCCGCGGTCAGCGATCTCGTATATCGCAGCTTCGGCGAAGAGCCTCCGGGCCGGCGCGCGGCTCCAGCGCGCCCACCGGCGGCGGCCGTGCAGCCCCCCGTGGCCGTGACGAGCTTCGATGCCGCCCCGATAGCTTCGGCCAATATGCGGGCCTCCATTGCAAATGAAAGCTTGTCGCTCGACGACTTGCTGTCTCTCGCAGCCTCGCACATTGACGGTTGGCGCACGATCGCGCTGTCGATACCCGACGCCGATGCCGATACCGTCCGATTTACGATCGACCGCGGTAACGGCGGTCAGCCGCAGTATCGTCACACGCTC
>JAHEEN010000278.1 GCA_024640685.1 Rhodospirillaceae bacterium | reverse complement strand
CGGCAACCTCGGCCATGCATTGTTGCTTGCCGGTCCACGCGGAGCCGGCAAATCAAACCTTGCTCACACGTTCGCGAGCCATATCGTTTCGACTGAGGCTCATGAGCCCGGTATGCTTACCGCCGTATCTGCAATCGATGCTCGCAACGCTGCCGCGGATACCGAAACTAACCATCCTGACGTGCACGTGCTCGCCCCAATCGGCGACAAACGCACGATCAGCGTCGAGCAGATCCGCGATGCCATAGCGGATCTGGCACTGACGAGCCTCGGTGGAGTCGCGAAGGTCCTGATCGTCGAGCCGGCCGAGGCGATGACGGCGGCGGCTGCGAATGCGCTGTTGAAAACCTTGGAGGAACCAACGGCTGCGACCTATTTTTTGCTCGTCAGTCACCAGCCTGGCTTCCTCCCGGCAACGGTCCGCAGCCGCTGCCAGCTCTATAGGGCGCCAAAGCCCTCTGCAGAGTCGGCGCTGGCGTGGCTGGCGGCGGAAAGTGGGCCGGATGCGCAACGGGATCTCGAGGGTCTCTTGGCGATCTGCAGCGGTCAGCCGCTGCGAGCGGCAGAGCTAATAGCTCATAATAAATACAATATTAATAAAGACTTATCCGATATAGTTACTTCAATACATGACGACTGTGCTGGATCTCAGAAGGCTCTGGATGGCTGGCTCAAGGACGACGCGGATACGCTTCTGGAGTGGCTTGCAACCCGTTTGGAGTGGGCGATCAAGGCGAGGCTCGCGCCTGACGCCTGGACGCCCGTCACAGACCTGGGCGATGACAGCTTGCATAATGCGTGGCGACATCTAACACTCGAGTCCTTGTTCGAGAGCCATTCCGAGGCCGCCGCGTTGCGTCGGCAGGTCGGATCGGGCACGAATCTCGGCCTAGGTCTTCGAGTTGTCCTGCAAGAGATGGCACCGGGAGTGGGTGAGTGAGTAAGCCGGGTCTACTGACACTGACAATCAAGGACAAGAGCGCGCTCTACCTCGCTTACATGCCATTCATCGAGAACGGCGGTCTGTTCATCCCTACGAACTCCAGCTACAAGCTCGGCGACGAGGTCTTCATGCTCCTCAGCGTCATGGGCGAGCAAGAGAAGATTCCGGTCGCCGGTAGAGTCATCTGGCTTACTCCGAAGGGCGCTCAAGGCAAGCGCACGACCGGTATCGGCGTCCAATTCAGCGAGCAAGACCAAGGCAATACGCAGAAACGAATCGAGAATTATCTTGCCGGTGCATTGGGCGGCGATAAGCCCACGCACACGCTGTAGCCCGCGCGCGCCGGGGGGTGCTCGGCTAGCTGACGAGACCCGACTGGTTCAGGCCGCCTTTCAAGACATAGGTCTTATACCCGCGTTCGTTGAGTATGAACGCAGCGGCGGAGCTGCGCCGACCGGTATCGCAATAGACGACATAGGTTTGATCGGCATCTAACGTATTTATCTTCAAACGCAGAAAATACAGCGGGATATTGATTGCGTTGTTCTTATGAGCGGCTTCGAACTCGCTCGGCAACCTGACATCGAGCCATACCGCCGCGCCGTCAGCTATCAGCTTGTCTGCTTGCGCTTCGTCGACCCAATCGAGCATCGGCTCGTTGAGCAGCTTCTTGAAGTCGTCTTTGCCAAGGCGCATCAGGCAGCCATCGGTCGCCATCGTCACGGTTGCATTGCGTTTCGCCTCGGAAATCAACGCCTCCTCGCCGAACGTGTCACCGACGACCAGCTCGGCCAGCTTGATGCCGTCCTTGTTTAACGGTGTCTCACGCGTGACCGCGCATTGTCCGCGTGTAATGACATAGAAATAATCACCGTCATCGCCTTGCTTGATGACGACGTCACCTTGGCGGTAATTGACCTGTTGGAGGCGCATGAATATCGCTTGAATATTCGCCGGCGGGATCCTCTGCAGGGCTTTGGTTTGCAAAAGAATCGTCATCCAGTCGTCACTCTGCTCCTCTTGTGAGCGAAGCTCGCTGACCTCGTACTGTCCCGTCTGGTCCCACGTGAGCATGACATCGAGCAAGTCGCTGTCGATCGAGATGTACTCGACCTTGCCGTTGGCGCGCGCGGAATGCTTGCGAGGCAATACCGGGGAAAGCGGATTCCGGGAATTCCCGGTGCCGCCGATGATCTTCTCAACGACGGCATCGCCGTCGAGCAACTCGACAGTTCCGTTCACGACGTATACGGCACGTTTTTTTGCATCGCCTTCCGAAAACAATAGTTGCTTGTCCGCTGCCACGCGAACCTCGGTCTTGTTCGCGAGCGCATGGCGATTCTCCTTCTTCAGCCCATCGAGGGGCGAAAAGGAAGCTAACGTATTGACGTCGATCGTGCTGCTCATGAATGGAGCGTACTGCCGATGAACCTACACCTAGGCCCGGGTGACGAGCGCGTGCGAGTCTAGCACAGCGGTGCTGGGGCGACATGTGGCATCGGTCACGGCTGTGAGGTCAGTCGCTGCCAGCCCGGATGCGGCGAAAATCGTGGTCCGAAGCGTGATGCAAGTCGCTCAAGCCGCTCGACGACCGACTCGATGCCTTCGTCGATCGCGTAGCGAATCGGCCCACCGCGAAACGGTGCGAACCCGGTGCCGAAGACGGCACCCGCATCGAGCAAGTCGGCGTCGTCGACGATCCCGTCGGCGAGGCAAGCAACCGACTCGTTGACCATCGCAAGAATTAGCCTGTCTGAAAGCTCATCGTCGGGTCGATCGTAGGTCCGAGATTTTTTCGGGCGGTTGTTCTCGAAGACGTAAAAGCCGTGACCGGTTTTCGCGCCAAGCTGACCTGCGTCTACCTTGTTACGCAATATCGCTGGCGGGTCGGTGCGCAGCGTGTCACCGAGTATGCCTATGACGTGCAGCGCGATATCGAGGCCGACGCGATCGGCAAGCTCGACGGGACCCGTCGGCATACCGAAGAGCTCCGCCGCGCGATCGATAGTCTCGAGCGCATAACCATCTTCGTGCGCGTATAAGGCTTCGAGCATGTAGGGCGTCAGGATGCGGTTGACGAGGAATCCCGGCGCGCTGCGGCAAGGCAGCGGCAGCTTGCCGATCTGTGTCACGAACGACATCGCGCGCTCGAGGACGTCGTCGCGAGTCTGGTCGGTGCGGATCACTTCCACGAGCGGCAGTTTCGCGACCGGATTGAAAAAATGCAGACCGACGAGCCGACTCGGATCTTGCATCGTCGCGGCGATCTCCTCGAGCCGTATGCTTGACGTGTTAGTCGCAAGGATGGCGTTTTTGTTGGCTTTGGATTCCAGTTCGGCGAACAGTGCCTGCTTCGCGTCGAGCCGCTCGACGATCGCTTCGATGACAACCTCCGCGTCCGGCACTCGCGCGCCATCGAGGTCGACGTCGAGTCGTGCGAATGCGGCAGCGGCAGCGCCTGGTGCTTTGAGCTGCCGCCCGTAGAGCTCCTTGGCACGACCGAGAGCGGGATCCACGTATTCGCGCTTGCGGTCTTGAACCGAAACGTCGAGGCCGCGCAGCGCGCACCAGGCTGCAATGTCGCCGCCCATGACGCCGGCACCGACAACATGCGCGTGGGTTGCTCGCGTCGCCTTCGGCGCCAGGCTGCGCAGTCGCTCGCGAAGAAAAAACACGCGCACGAGATTGCGCGACGTTTGCGTCACGAACAGCTTGCCGATAGAACGGGCCTCGGCGTCGTAGGCAGAGCAACCATGCGCACCGTGGCGCAGCCATAGATCGAGAATTGCAAATGGCGCCGGGTAGTGAAGGGG
>JAHEEN010000277.1 GCA_024640685.1 Rhodospirillaceae bacterium | reverse complement strand
ACATCGCCGCGGCACTCGAGCCCGACAACGACCGCACGGCGAATGCCGTCGTCGGGCGCGTGCGCGTGACGCCGGATATTGCGGCCGACGGTGAGGGCGGGTCGCTGCAGCCTGCGGCCGGCTTGCCGAGCAACGTTGCAGTCTCCGCCGACGGGCGGACCGCTTGGGTCGTCAATCACGCGGGCCGTGCGAGCGCAGCGGACGTCGCGCACTCCGCGCATGGGCACCCAGGGTCGTTGACGGCACTCAGCGTGCGCGCCGCCGTCGATCCGATCAACGATGGCACGACGTATGCGATGAGCGCGCTGGTCCCGGGCGTCGGTGTCGGCCCGGTCGGCATTGCGCTACTGCCCGATGCGCCGGTCGCTATCGTCAGCTCGTCGGAAGGTTTCACGCGCGAGGATGGCGGACGCGTGCTGTCGTTCGTCGACGTCGCTAGCCGCGAGCAGCGCGCGACGTTCGCGCTCGCGTTCGGCGATGGCGGGCGGGTGGCGCAGCGACGAGCGTCGGACTGCGCAGCGCTGGCGGTGGATGCGTCGCGTGTGCCACGCTCGCTTCCCGACGGCGACGTCGGTTGTTTTCCGAACGTCAACGGCATCGTGATCAGCCGTCGCGATGCTACTTTTGCGATTACTGCTAACGGCGGCACCGACGACGTGTCGATCGTTGCGGTCGGGCCGGCATTGCGTGGCGACCCGACTGCCGAAGTTGCACGCATTCCGGTAGGCATGGGTCCGTGGGGCATCGCTGTTAGTGCGAACGGAAACTACGTCGCGGTGGCGAATCGTGAGAGTTCGGAGATGGGCGCTGAGGGCAACACGGTGTCGTTCATTGACGTCGACCGGGCAATCGAGAATGACGCCAATGCCGTTGTTGCAACGATCCTCGTCGGTACGGCGGATCCAGCCGTACCCACGCGGCCCTTCGGACTGGCATTCACGCCCGACGACCGCGAAGTCATTGTCGCGAACTTCAGGAGCGACAGCATCAGCGTCGTCAACGTCGGCCGCGTGCTTGCTGGCCGCGCCGATGCGGAAGTCGCACGGATTGAACTGACGACACCGACCGGCGCCGCGGCAACGCCGCGCGGCGTCGCGGTGACGCCCGACGGTCACTACGCTGTGATTACGGGCGGCACGCGCGGTACCGACGGAGGGGGCTGGCTGTGGGTCGTCGACCTCCAGACCCGCCGCGTGGCGACAACCGTCACCGAGGTCGGAGACGAGCCCTATGGTGTCGCCACCGTTGCGACTGCGGAATGACCTAACGTCTCCCGGCCGGTCGTCGGCCGAGAGGCGTTGCCGATGCGGACGTCGTTCCGCCAGTCGCCTAGGTCAAGCGCGTTTCAGCGCGTCGCGAATCTCGGTCAGTAGCTTGACCTCGTCGGACGGCTCGGGCGGTGCGGGCGGCGGCGCCTCTTCTTCGGCCTTTTTCAGCTTGTTCATTGCACGAATCACCATAAAGATCGCGAACGCGACGATGATGAAATCGAGCACGTTGTTGATGAATAAACCGTACTTGATGATGGGTGCGCCTGCTTCTTCCGCTGCTGCGAGGGATGCAAAGTCAACATCGCCTAAGTTGATGTAGAGATTGCTGAAATCGAGGTTGCCCATCATCATGCCTATCGGCGGCATGATGATGTCGTTGACCATCGAGCTGACGATGCGCCCGAAAGCCGCGCCGATGATGATGCCGACGGCCATGTCGACGACGTTGCCACGCATTGCAAATGCTTTGAACTCTTTGAGCATGCTGATTCCTTTGTTGTTGATTGGTACGGGGAGAGTGTTTAGAAGCCTGCAAATCGAAATTGATAGTGGTTTAGAGTTCTGCCGGTCGCACGAATTCCCTGTGCCGCCGCGCGTCTATTAGTTGGGTCTTCGACCGCGTCGTGTGCATCATGGAAACGCTTTGAGCACCTCGCGAAGCAGATCCCAGCGATTGAATCCCTGTCGGCCCCAGTCGAGGCCGCGCCGAACGATTACGAGGTCGTGTGATGGCGCGACGATGACGTATTGGCCGCGGTTCCCCGACGCGGAGTACGCATCGTGCGGGACGTCGGTGCGATCGTCCGGGACGAGCCACCACTGCGCGCCATAGAAGTTGCCACGATCTGCCGTCGCGGGCGCGGGTGTGCGTATGAACTCGATCCAGTCCTCCGAGATCAGCCGCTCACCGTTCCAGACGCCGCCGTTCAGATACAGCAAGCCGAATCGCGCGAGGTCGCGCGCGTTCGTGTAGACCTGGCTGCTCAAGATGAAATCGCCGAATCGGTCGACCGACAACAGCGTATTGCGCATGCCGATCCGGTCGAGCAGCGCGCGGCGGGGAAACTCCAGATAGGCGCCCTTGCCGAGCTCCAGCTTCATCGCATAGACGGCGCGTAGCGTGTCGTAGTTCTCGTAGTCCCAATACGTGCCAGGCTCGCGGATCAAGCCGCGGTCGCGCAGCCCGTGGATCGAGCTCGAGCCTGCCCAATACGCGAGGCCGGAGCCGGTCGCGTACTCGAGTCCGTCGTTGTCCAGCGGATACAAGCCGCTCGACATGTTCAGCACGTGCCTGAGCGTGATCTCGGAGCGCGGATCGTGCTGCCCGGACGAGACTGCGGGATACCAGTCGAAGCCGAGCGGCTCGTCGAGCGCGAGCCGCCCCTGATCGACGAGCATGCCAATCAACGTACCGGCGATGCTCTTTGTGGCCGACCACGTGCGCGTTCGCGTCATCATGTCGACCCCCGGGGCGTAGCGCTCATGGATGAGCTTGCCGTCGTGGACGACGAGCAGGCTCAAAGTGACTTGTTCCGGCGTCGGGCGGTCGAACGCCCAGTCGGACGCCGCCTGAAGCCTGGCCGCATCGACGCTTGCGGGCAGCGGCGCTTGCGCGTCGAGATCGCCGTCGGGCCATGGGATCGTCGCCGGGTTGCCGGCTACCGGCGGCATCGTCAGGATCGGTAGGTCATCGATGTCGTCGAACGTTTGATCCGGCGCCAGGATCACGCAGCCGAGCCCGTCGCGGAACGCGGCGCGCATGATCGGTGGATTGCCGGCCGTGCCGATTGCGACGGCGCGCCGCTCTCGGTCGACGGTGTAGTCGCCGCCGCTGGGCGTTCCGACGGGCTCCGGCAGATACGCGAGCTCTTGGGCGAAAATCTGCTCCAGCGTGCGATGCGACGTGAAAAGCCCATTGCACATGAAGATCGCCTGCTGGCCGCGGCGAATCATCGTTCGGTTGAACTGCCAGTAGTCGTAGGTTTCTTCTTGCTGTGCCTGAGACGAGCCGGACCACGTCAGTGCCAAAGCGACGAGCAGGCCAAGCACGGGTCGGAGTGAGTGCGTGGCTCGGTGTGAAAAACCGTTACTTCGTTTCACGTCTTGCTCCCTGGGTGCGAGGTTGCATTGTTGTCGTTGTCATTGTGAGTTGCCCTTTTGTAGCACAGACATTGGCACCTTTCGAGGCGCACGCTGATCGGGCTGTGCAACAATAATCACTGCCGAGCTCGGATAGTGAGCGTCGATATCGAGGGCTGGGCTCCGAGCAGAAATTCGAGTGATATATTCTCAGCATCGAGTGGGCGGCTCACGGCGGCCGATGCAGATACTCGAACGGAGACTGGAGGACCGCATGAAACAGTTCATAGTCGCACTGACGTTTTGTGTGGGTGCGATGCCCGCATCGGCACAATGGCTGGATCATCCGTGGCCGGGCATCCCGCGCACGGGTGACGGTTCCCCGGACCTGTCTGCGCCGGCACCGCGTGGCCCCGACGGCAAGCCGGACTTGAGCGGCGTGTGG